>CAZRSA010000356.1:0-1521 GCA_964602525.1 uncultured Woeseiaceae bacterium | reverse complement strand
CGCGCGGAGCTGTTCCTGCGCTGGCGGGGCGGCGAGGTGGAGGCGCTGGTGCGCGGCGTGATCGGCCAGCTGACGGAACTCGGCCTGCTCAGGCTCTCCGAGGACGGCCAGACCCTGCGCCGGCCGCGCGCGGGCAGTGCGTCGGCCTTCCAGCTGGTGCAGCTCGGCCGGCTCATGCTGCCGATGCTGCAGCGCTACTACATGACCATCGCGCTGCTGGAGCGTTACGGCTCGGGCCGTCTCACCCAGGCGAGGCTGGAGCGGATCTGCGAACTCTCCGCCCAGCGCCTGTCGATGGTGTCCGGACTGCGATCGCCGGACTTCTTCGACCGCAAGCTGTTCCAGGAATTCATCCGCACCCTGCGCAAGGGCAAGGTGCTCTCCCTGGACGCCGAGGGCAGACTCGTATTCGGCGAGGACCTCGTGCGCGTGGAGGAAGACGCCCGCCAGGTGCTGGGCGAGCAGCTCTGCCATCACATCCTCAGCACCACCGTCAGCGAGCTGCCCCCGGAGGAGAGCGAGCGGGAGAGCGCCTGAGCCGCTGCTACAATCCCGCCCATGGCCAACCCGAACGCAAACCCCGGCAGCAGCGCGTGCCACGTCGTCTCGTTCTATCGCTTCGTCGCGTTGCCGCAGTACCGTGCGCTGCGCGAGCCGCTGCTCGCGGCCGCACGGGAGCGCGGCCTGCTCGGCACGGTGCTGCTGGCGTCGGAAGGCATCAATGCAACGCTCGCCGGCGGGCGTGAGGAGCTGCAATCCCTGCTGGCGTGGCTCGGCGGCATCGACGGGCTCGCGCAGCTGGAGGGCCGCTGGTCCCGTGCGGACGAGGCGCCGTTCCGCCGGCTCCGGGTGCGGCTGCGCAGGGAGATCGTCAGCCTCGGCCGGTCGGACGTCGATGCCGCTGCGGCCACCGGCGAGCGGGTGGCACCGGCCGAGTGGAACCGCCTGATCGCGAATCCGGATACGCTGGTCATCGATACGCGCAACCGCTACGAGATCGACGTGGGACGCTTTCCGGGTGCCGTCGACCCGGGCACGGACAGTTTCCGCGACTTCCCGGCCTTCGTCGCGGAACGCCTGGCCGGCGAGCGCGGGAGGCCCATCGCCATGTACTGCACGGGAGGCATCCGCTGCGAGAAGGCGACGGCCATGATGCGCGCGATGGGCTTCGCACGGGTCTATCAGCTCGAAGGCGGCATCCTCGCGTATCTCGACGCGATGTCGGATTCGCCGGACAACCGCTGGGAGGGCGAGTGTTTCGTCTTCGACAGCCGGGTGGCTGTCGACCGGCGCCTCGCGCCCGGCCACTACGTGCAGTGTCATGCGTGCCGGCGGCCGCTCTCGGAGGAAGACATCGCCTCGCCGCTCTACCGCGAGGGCGTGAGCTGCCCCCACTGTCACGGCGGCACCGATCCGGGGCGGGCAGAGCGGCTGGCCGAGCGACGGCGCCAGGTGGAGCTGGCAGAGGCCCGGGGCGAGCGCCATATCGGCGCCGTCTACCCGGCGGGCGAGAAGGACTAG
>CAZRSA010000355.1:0-1550 GCA_964602525.1 uncultured Woeseiaceae bacterium | reverse complement strand
ACGGCCACCTCCCGCATTCCCTCCCGGTCCCGGTCGGCGCCGGCGGGCAGTTTCGACGCCCTCGTTTCCGCCGCGCGGAGATAGCGCGGCAGGCACTCCAGTGCCTCCGCGGGGGTCGCGGTCAGAAAGCCCGGATAGACCAGACCCTGCAGCTGGGCGTCGATATCCGCCCGGATGTCGTCCAGGCGCCCGGGCAGTGCCGCTGCGGCGGCGGCCGCAAGCCGCCGTGTCTCGAGGATCTCGCCCAGCAGGGTCTCGAGCCGTTCTGCCGCCGTCACGAGGTCGCCGCGGCCGGCGGCGAGCAGCGCCTCGTAGTCCTCGCGGGTTCGCACCGCGGCGCGGCGTTGCCGGGGGAATGCGCGGGAGAAGGCGGCGACGACGAAGTCGTCGACCAGCTCGTCGGCGCCGCTCACGCCTGCCCAGGCAAGCTGCAGCCGGCGGTCACTCGTCACCCGGCCCCGCAGCAATTTCTCCTGCTGGGGCAGCGCGAGCCGCAGCAGCCGCAATACACCCGCGGCGTGCACCGCGTCGGCCTCGGCGGCGTCGCTGACCCGCTCCACGGCCACGCCGGTCTGCCGATCGGCCAGTACCGGACGGCGCTCCAGACGCAGGCCCGCGGAGGTCTCCGTCTCGACGGCCGGCAGTTCCCCGAAATCCCAGTCCCGGTGCAGCGTCTCCGCCGGCGGCGCGCTGCGAGCCGCCGGCGCCGCCGAGTCTTCGCCGACAGCGGCACGCAGTGCCTCCAGGTCCCGGCCGGATGAGATCACCTTGCCGGCGCCGTCGGTGACCTCCAGGCGGAGCTTCAGATGCTCGGGTTCCCGGGCCGGGGCCGCCGGCAGCTGCTCTGGTGTGATGCCGTATTCGCCGGCCAGGAAGTCCGCCAGCGCCTGCTCGAAGCCGCCGCTGCCCGGCATCACCAGATAACGCGCCGCGAACTCCGCGGCGGCATCGGCGATGGGCTGCAGGCGCCGGCGAAGGGACTTCGGCAGCGAGCGCATGCGCAGTTCCGCCCGTTCCGCGACCAGCGGCGGCAGGGCGCGGTCGAGCTGGCCGGGATCGAGCTGCGCAAGCGCCGGGGCCGGTACCCGCACGGTGGCGCCGTCCTCGGCCTCGCCCGGCCGGAACCGGTAGGCGACGGGCAACGCCTGCCCCAGCAGCTCCACGGTGGCAGGCATCTCCGCGCCCGCCGTGCTCACGTCCTGCGCGAAGTCCTGCTCGGAGAACCAGAGCACCTCCGGGTCTCGCTTCACGGCCTTGCGCAGCCAGCGGCGGAAGCTACGCAGGTCCACCACCTGCTCCGGGATCTGCCGCTCGTACAGGGCCGCCATCTCGCCCTCCGGAATCAGCAGCGCGCGCCGGGCCTCGCCCTCGCGCCCCCGGATGCGGGCGATGGCGGCCTGGTTGCGGCGCCAGAAGCGGTCGCGATGGCCGGCCCTGCCCCGCACCAGTGCCTCGCGAATGAAGATCCGGCGCGACTCTGCCGGGTCCACCGTCCCGTAGTTCACCCGGCGGCCCGCCGCGAGTACCAGGCCGAACAGCGTCACGGTCTC
>CAZRSA010000354.1:0-1559 GCA_964602525.1 uncultured Woeseiaceae bacterium | reverse complement strand
TTCATCAATCGGCTTAAGTTATTGTCCTCCTTCGATAAGTCCCCTGCCGGAGACGAACCGGTGCGGCATGGAGTCAGAAAGGTCGCCGTGACGACCGACGACGCCGGTCAGCGAATCGACAATTTCCTCGCCCGGGAGTGGCGCGGACTGCCTCGCTCGCGCATCTACCGGCTCCTGCGAAAGGGCGAGGTGCGGGTGAACGGCGGCCGGGTGAAGGCCGACTACCGTCTGTGCGCCGGGGACGAACTGCGGCTGCCGCCGGTGACCGTCGAACCGGCGCGGCCGGGCCGTCCGGACCGTGCGCTGGTGGACCGGCTGCTGGGCGCCGTCATCTACGAGGACAAGCGTCTGCTGGTGGTGGACAAACCGAGCGGCGTCGCGGTGCACGGCGGCAGCGGGATCAGCTTCGGCGTCGTCGAGGCGCTGCGCGCCGGCCGGCCCGAACTGAAGGTGCTCGAGCTCGTGCACCGGCTTGACCGGGAGACGAGCGGGTGCCTCGTCCTCGCCAAGAAGCGCAGCGCGCTGCGCGAGCTGCACGCGCTGTTTCGGGCGGGTGCCGTTGACAAGGTCTACCTGACGCTGGTCGCCGGTGATTGGCAGCTGGGGGCGCGCACGGTCGATCTGCCGCTGGCGGTGCATCGGCGCCGTGGGGGCGAGCGCCACGTGCAGGTGGACTACGAGGCGGGCAAGCCCTCGCGGACGCGCTTCAGCTTGCAGTCGGCCTGCGGCAGCGCCACGCTGCTGCGGGCCGAGCCGCAGACCGGGCGCACCCACCAGATCCGGGTGCACGCAGCAGCCTGCGGCCATCCGGTGCTGGGGGACGAACGCTATGGTGACGCGGCCTCGAACGCACGTTTCGCGAAGCTCGGGCTGAGCCGGCTGTTTCTGCATGCCCAGTCCGTCGGCTTTGCGGATGCGAACGGCAACGACCGGCTGTTTACCGCGCCGCTGCCCCCGGAACTGGATGCCGTGCTGGCGCGGCTCGACGAACGTCGCAGCTAACGGCCGTTCACAGCAGGGGGATGCCGAGATCCTCCAGCGTGCGGGCGAGCCAGATCAGGGGCAGTCCGACGAGGCCGGTGGGATCCTGGCTCTCGATGCGATCGAACAGGATGACGCCGGCGCCCTCGGCCTTGAATCCCCCGGCGCAGTCCCAGGGCCGGTCCCGGTCCACGTAGCGTTCGGCGAGCTCGCGCCCGAAATGCCGGAACCGTACCTCGGTGACGTCCGTGTGCACCCGCTCGCCGCCGTCGGTCCCGATGACGCACACCGACGTGAGGAAGCGCATGGGCAGGCCGCGGGCGGCGAGCAGTTGCTCCACGGCCGCCTCCCGGCCGCCCGGCTTGCCGCAGAGTCTGCCTTCCAGCACCGCCACCTGGTCGGAGCCGATCACTGTGGTGTGGAGACGACGGGCCGCGACGGCGGCCGCCTTCGTGCGGGCGAGGCGCAGCGACAGGGCGGGCGGTGCCTCGCCCGGCTGCGGCGTCTCGTCCGCGTTGGGGGACAGGCTCTCGAAGCGGCTCAGGATGCGTGCCAGCAGGGCGCGCCGGTAGGCCGAG
>CAZRSA010000353.1:0-1568 GCA_964602525.1 uncultured Woeseiaceae bacterium | reverse complement strand
CTGGCCAGCCATCTCGCCAACGTGGGCGACGCCAAGACGCTGGTGATCCATCCGGCCACCACCACCCACCAGCAGCTGAGCGAGGCCGAGCAGCGCTCGGCGGGCGTCACGCCGGACATGATCCGGGTATCGGTCGGCATCGAGCACATCGACGACATCAAGGCGGACTTCGAGCAGGCCTTCGATCGGGCCCGGAGCCGGGACGCCGCATGAAGCTGCCTCCCGCCATTGCCCGCTGGCTGTCGCCCGAGACCCGTTACCGGGAGCTACCCGGTTCCTTCCGGCTGGAGAGCGGGGAAAGCGTGGACGATCCCGTGGTTGCCTACCGGACCTGGGGTACGCTGAACCGGGACGGCACGAACGCGGTACTCGTCTGCCATGCGCTGACCGGCTCCGCCGACGCGGACGACTGGTGGGCGGGCATGTTCGGGCCGGGCAGGGCGCTCGACCCGGAACGGGACTTCATCGTCTGCAGCAACGTGCTCGGCGGCTGCTATGGCACCTCCGGCCCCCTGTCGCCCGCACCGGACGGCGCGCGGCGGCAGGGGGGCGATTTCCCGCGGGTGACGGTGCGCGACATGGTGCACCTGCAGCGCCGGCTGCTGGATGCCCTGGGCGTCCGCCGCCTGGCTCTCGTGATCGGTCCCTCCCTGGGCGGCATGCAGGTGCTGGAGTGGGCGGCCTGTTATCCGGAGCGGGTGGGCGCCATTGCGCCCATCGGTATCTCGGCCCGGCACAGCGCCTGGTGCATCGGCATCAGCGAGGCCCAGCGTCAGGCCATCTGGCGTGACCCGCTGTGGCGCGACGGCCGTTATCCGGACGACGCGCCGCCCCGGCAGGGCATGTCCGTGGCCCGCATGATCGCGATGGTCAGTTACCGCAGCTGGGAGAACTTCGAGAGCCGGTTCGGCCGGGAGCAGGCGAAGCCGGAGCTTTTTCAGGTGGAGTCCTACCTGCGCTACCAGGGCGACAAGCTGGTGGACCGCTTCGATGCGGCCTCCTACGTGCGGCTGACCCAGGCCATGGACAGCCACGATCTCGGCCGTGCCCGCGGCGAGCTGGAAGCGGTGCTGGCCGCCATCCGCCAGCCCGCGCTGGTGGTCTCGGTGAGTTCCGACGTGCTCTACCCGCCCCGCGAGCAGCGCTACCTGGCGGAGCATCTGCCGAATGCCCGTTACGAGGAGCTGGACACCCCCCACGGCCACGACGGGTTCCTGATCGACCTGGACGAGCTGGGAGAGATGGTGCGCGCATTCCGCCGCGGGCTGGACGCGCCGCGGGCGGTGGCGGCGGGCTGACGGGCGCGGCTCGTCAGTCCTCGCCGAGGCGTTCGATCACGGCGGCGGTCATGCCCCGGGTGCCGAGGAAGGCGCGGCCCGGTGCGGCGATGTCCGCGGTCCTCGCGCCGCCGGCGACTGCCGCGGCCACGGCGTGCTCCACCTCGTCCGCCTCGTCGTGCAGGTCGAGGCTGTAGCGCAGCAGCATCGCCACGCTGGCAATGGCGGCACAGGGATTGGCGGCGTCTTTCCCGGCGATATCCGGCGCCGAGCCGTGGATGGGCTCGTACA
>CAZRSA010000352.1:0-1579 GCA_964602525.1 uncultured Woeseiaceae bacterium | reverse complement strand
GACAGCGTGTCGAACATGTGAGTGTCGCGCAGGTTCCAGGAGGTACGCGAGCCGTAGTACATGCTGCGGTAGTAGCGCTCCGCATTGGCCACCAGCCGGGCGTTCTGCATGGCGTCCAGGAACCGCTCGCCGTCGGCGGCCACGTATTCCTCCTGGCGCTCCAGCAGGTCGGTGAGCATGCGCACGACGTCTTCCTCGCAGCTGCGGTAGGAGCCGGTGAGCGCGGCGTGGCCGTAGGTGGCGGGGTCGGTCTGCCAGGGCGTCAGGCAGCCATAGCGCCGGCGGGCCACGTCGGCGGTATTCGGGTCCACGTCGTCCAGGTAGCGCAGGACGGCGCGGATGGAGCCGTACATGCTGTACAGATCCAGACCGTAGAAGGCGAAGCGCTGCGCCTCGGCCAGACCGGCGTTGTGGCGGCGCAGCCATTCCACCAGTTCACGCACCTCGGCATTGCGCCACATCCAGGTGGGGAAGCGGGCGAACGCGGTCCACTCCGTAGGCGGCTGGTCGAGGTGGCGGATGTATTGATCGACCCGGGCCGCGTCCGGCCAGTCGCCCTCGATGGCCATGAACGAGAAGCCCTTGCGCTCGATCAGCTCGCGGGTGATGCGCGCACGCATGTGGTAGAACTCGGAGGTACCATGGCTCGCCTCGCCGAGCAGCACGATGCGCGCGTCGCCGATGCGCCCGAGCAGGCCGTCCAGGTCCGCGCTCTCGATGTCGTCGAACGGCTCCGCCTGCGAGGCGATGGTCGCTTCCAGCGTCGCCGGCCGGCGCCGGGTCTCCCGGGCGGGCTCCTCGCGGTCCGCCTGCCAGCCCTGCTCGCCCACCAGGGGCACGAAGCGCACGTCGGCCAGATCCTCGGTGGCGTAGTCGGTTTCGGACACGCGCGTGATGCGGACGAGCTCCTGGGCATAGGGCCGGGGCCCGACGGGAATGACCAGTCGGCCCCCGACCTTCAGCTGGCTCTTCAACGACTCCGGCACGTCCGGACCCGCTGCCGCCACCACTATGGCGTCGAAAGGCGCCTGGTCGGCCCAGCCCAGCGTGCCGTCGGCGTGCAGGACGTGGACGTTGTCGTAGCCGAGGGAGGCCAGCGCCTGGCGGGCGCGCTCCGCCAGGGCGCCGACCCGCTCGATGGTGTACACCTCGGCGGCAATCTCGCCCAGGATCGCGGCCGCGTAGCCCGAGCCCGCGCCGATCTCCAGCACCTTCTCGCCCCCTTCGAGGACGAGTGCCTCGACCATCATCGCCACGATATAGGGCTGGGAGATGGTCTGCCCCTCGCCGATGGGCAGCGGATTGTCATCGTAGGCGAACTCCCGCAGGCGCTCGGGCAGGAAGACCTCCCGCGGCACCCGGCGCATGGCCTCCAGCACCGCCGCGGAGCGCACGCCCCGGCCCTCGATCTGGCGCCCGACCATCTGATCGCGTTCCTCGCGCAGCTCGCGCGCGCGCTCGAATGCAGCGGTGTCCATGCCGTCTCCTTCCGGCGTCCGGCCGGCGTCTGTTCCCCCTTTCGAACATACGCCGGTGCGTGCGCCGTTCAATACCGGGATCTACCGAATCCCGGTTCCGG
>CAZRSA010000351.1:0-1606 GCA_964602525.1 uncultured Woeseiaceae bacterium | reverse complement strand
ACCTGGAAGGCGAGGTTGCGATGGGTGAGCGGCACGCCCTTGGGCGGGCCGGTGGTGCCGGAGGTGAACAGGAGCAGGGCGGTTTCGTCCGCGGCCGGCGCCTCCGGCGCGTCACCGCCGTCCTCAAGCCAGCGCCGCCAGCTCTGGTCGTCGTCCTCGTCCGCGTCGAGGTGCAGGACGGTGCCGCCGTAACCGACCTCCTCCAGGATCTCCGCCCGCGCCTCGTCTGCCACGACACAGGGGATGTCGGTGGCCTCGAAGATGCCGCGCAGCTGCTCGGTCTCCATCTGGGTGTCGATGGGCACGGCGGTCAAGTTCGCCCGCAGCAGGCCGAGGAAGACGCTGATCCAGTCGGCGTCCGGCGGGGCGAAGAGCGCGATGCGTCCGCCGGCCTCGTGGCCGTCGGCGAGCACGCCGGCGGCGACGGCCTCCACCCGCTCGGCCAGACTGCCGTAGGAGAGCGTCGGCGCGTCGTCGCCGTCGGCCTCGATTACGGCGGGTCGTTCGCCGTATTCGCGCAGCCTGTCGAACAGACTCGACAGTGTCAGCTCGTCGGTCATCCGGCCTCCTGCCGGCGGTGAATCAGCTTGGCGATCTCGTCGACTAACAGCAGCGAGACGGCGATGGGCAGCAGCGTCAGCCAGACATCGGCCGAAACCGGCGCGATGCCGAGCACATCGCGTAATCCGGGCACGAACATGGCGCCGATATGCACGCCGTGTGCCGCAACCACCGCCGCCACCAGCAGCAGGTTCGCCGTCAGCGGCACCCGGAACGCCGAGCGCCGCTCGGAGCGGCAGCTGAACGCGTGTACGTTCTCGAAGAGTACCATCAACAGCAGCAGCAGGTTACGGGCTTCGTGCTCGCCGTAGCCGGCCTGGATCAGGTAGTAGTAGACGGCGAAGGCCACGCCGCCGATGTACAGCCCGGAGGTCAGCGTGTGGCGGATCATGAGCCGGTCGAAGATGGGCTGGTCCGGCGAGCGCGGATTGCGCTTCAGCACCCCCGGCTCCGTTTTCTCGAAGGCGAGCGCGACGTCCTGGATGCCGTTGGTCACCAGGTTCAGCCACAGGAGCTGAATGGGGTTCAGTGGCAGCGGCAGGCCCGCGAAGATGGCGAGGAAGAACAGCAGCACCTCGCCGGCACCGGTGGCCAGCAGCAGCCAGGTGACCTTGCGCACGTTGTCGTAGGCGCCCCGGCCCTCCTCGATGCCGTGCACGATGGAGGCGAAGTTGTCGTCGGTGAGGATCAGCGCCGCGGCGCCCCGGGCCACGTCCGTGCCGCCCTTGCCCATGGCCACGCCGATATGCGCGCCTTTCAGCGCCGGCGCGTCGTTGACGCCGTCGCCGGTGACCGCCACGAAGTGGCCGTTCGCCTGCAGGCGGTCTACGATGGCGGTCTTCTGGGTCGGTTCGACCCGGGCGAAGACCCTGGCCCGGTTGATGCGCCGGTCGTATTCCTCCGGGTCGTCCTCCAGGTCCTTGAGCTCGCGGCCGGTGACCGCGACGTCGTCGTCGCCGGCGATACCGAGCTCGCGCGCGATGGCTAGCCCCGTACGGGGATGGTCGCCGGTGATCATGCGCACCTCGACGCCCGCCGAGTGGCA
>CAZRSA010000350.1:0-1613 GCA_964602525.1 uncultured Woeseiaceae bacterium | reverse complement strand
CTCCTACACGGATTTCAGGGCATCCAGGGCTTCCTTGCGGCTGTGCTTCAGGTCCACGATCGGCTGCGGGTAGTCGGCGCCGGGGGTGAAGCCGATGCGGCGGGCCTCGGCGTCCGGCAGCTGCCAGGGCTCGTGGATGTAGCGGTCCGGCAAGCGCTCGAGTTCCGGCACCCAGCGACGCACGTAGCTGCCGTCCCCGTCGAAGCGCTCGCCCTGGCGGACCGGGTTGAAGATGCGGAAATAGGGCGCGGCGTCGGCGCCGCAGCCGGCGGACCACTGCCAGCCCATGGTGTTGTTGGCGAGATCCGCGTCCACCAGGGTGTCCCAGAACCAGCGTGCCCCCTCGAGCCAGTGCAGGCGGATGTTCTTCACCAGCAGGGAAGCGACGATCATGCGCACCCGGTTGTGCATCCACCCGGTGTGCCAGAGTTCGCGCATGCCGGCGTCGACGATGGGGATACCGGTGCGGCCCCGCTGCCAGGCGGCGAGCATGGCCTCGCCGTCCTCCCGCCAGGGGAAGTCCCGGTATTTTTCGTACAGCGGCTCGTTGGCGGTGCGGGGGAAGTGATACAGCACGTGATGGGCGAATTCCCGCCAGCCGAGTTCCCGCAGCCAGGCCTCGGCGCCGTCCGGATAGTCCTGCGCCCGGGCCGCGACGCGATGCCAGGCATACCGGGGCGATATCTCGCCGAAGTGCAGGTGGGGCGAGAGCCGGGAGACGCCGTCGACGGCCGGCAGGTCCCGGGTCTCGTCGTAGTCGCGCAGCGCCCCGTCGGCAAAGGTCTCCAGCCGCCGGCGCGCGCGCGCCTCGCCGGGCGTCCAGTGCTCGGGGAATGCCGCTGCCCAGTCGATGTGCGGCAGATAGCCCAGTTCGTCCAGGCCGAGCGAGGCCGTCCAGGCCTCGGGCGGACGCAAGGTGTGCGGCGCCTCGAGCGCATCCGCGGGCGGCAGTTCCTGCTTCGCCCGCCGCCAGAAGGGCGTGAAAACCCGGTAGGGATCCCCGCCGCCGGTCTCGATCTCCCAGGGCTCGAGCAGCAGCGCCGCCTTCTCGCTCAGGGCACGGATGCCGCTCTCGCCGAGGCCTTCCTTGATGCGTGTGTCCCGCGTGACCAGATGGGGGTCGTAGAGCCGGTTCCAGTGCACGGAACCCGCGCCGGTGTCTTGCGCCGCCCGCCGCAGCTCCTCCAGCGGTTCCCCGCGCCGGATCACCAGTCGGCTGCCCTTCTCCCGCAGCGCCTCGTCCAGCGCGGCAAGGCTGTGGTGCAGCCACCAGCGCGAGGCGGCGCCGTGAGCCCACTCGCCCTCGGTGTCGTCGTGGACGAAGACGGGGATCACGGTGTCGGCCTCGTCCACTGCCCGGCGCAGCGCAGGGTTGTCCGAGAGCCTGAGGTCCCGGCGGAACCAGACGAGAGCCGTGCCGCCAGACACTCAGTTCACCCGGTTACGGGGCTCGCCGGCGAGCCAGGCCCGGGCGTTGGCCGCGAGTTCCTCGATGGCGCGCTGGCGGGACTCCCGTGCGGCCCACGCGGTGTGGGGCGTGAGGATCAGGTTGTCGCCCCGGTAGTCGAGCAGCGGGTCGCCGTCCACCGGCGGCTCCTGGGGCAGGACGTCGA
>CAZRSA010000349.1:0-1617 GCA_964602525.1 uncultured Woeseiaceae bacterium | reverse complement strand
TGGACTACAGCCGCCAGGCCCAGGCCGCGGCGCTCAGGATGCGCGCACCCGACGCACCCTCGACCGAGGATCTGCCCACGGAGGACGTGCAGGGCGTGACGCCGACGGAGAAGGCGCCGGTCCCCGAGGACTACGAACCGGAGATCTAGTGCGCAGGAGGGCCTTCAGGCCCGATCCAGACTCAACATTCGATAACGTTCACCGGTACCTCGATGACGTTCACAGCGAGACCGCCCCGGGCGGTCTCCTTGTATTTGGTCTTCATGTCGCGGCCGGTGTCGCGCATGGTCTTGATCACTTTGTCCAGCGAGACGAAGTGCTGACCGCTGCCCCTGAGCGCGAGCCGTGAGGCGTTGATGGCCTTGATGGCCGCCATGGCGTTGCGCTCGATGCAGGGAATCTGCACGAGGCCCGCGATGGGATCGCAGGTGAGGCCGAGATTGTGCTCCATGCCGATCTCGGCCGCATTCTCCGCCTGCTCCGGCGTGCCGCCCAGGCCTTCGGCCAGCGCGCCCGCGGCCATGGAGCAGGCGGAACCCACCTCGCCCTGGCAGCCGACCTCGGCGCCGCTGATCGATGCATTCTCCTTGAACAGCACGCCGATGGCGCCGGCGGTCAGCAGGAAGCGCACGACGGCGTCCTCGTCCGCGCCGCGGAAGCGCACGAAGTAGCGCAGCACCGCCGGGATGATGCCGGCCGCGCCGTTGGTGGGCGCGGTCACCACCCGGCCGCCGGCCGCGTTTTCCTCGTTAACCGCCAGGGCGTAGAGATCCACCCAGTCCATGACCGTCAGGGGGTCGCTCAGCGAGCGCTCCGCCTGGCTGGAGAGCTGGGCGTGGAGCGCCGCCGCGCGCCGCTCCACCTTCAGCCCGGGCAGGGTGCCCTCGGTGGCGCAGCCCCGGTCGATGCATTCGTCCATCACCCGCCAGATTTCGAGCAGCCGCTCGCGGGTCTCGGCCGGCGAGCGCCAGGCGGTCTCGTTCTCGAGCATGACGTCGCTGATGGCGAGTCCGGTGCGCTTCGTGTGGCCGAGCAGTTCGGCGGCGGTGGTGAAGGGATAGGGAAGTTCCGTGTCGTCCTTCTTGATGGGGCCGTTCTCGGCATCCTCCTCGTCCACCACGAAGCCGCCGCCCACGGAGTAGAACGCGGCCGCGAGCAGCGTCCCGCCGGACTCGTCGAGGGCCGTGAAGCGCATGCCGTTCGGGTGATGGGGCAGTTTCTGGCGGCGGTCGAAGACCAGGTCCTCCCGGTGATGGAACGCGATCTCGCGCTCGCCGCCCAGCCGCAGCACGCTGTTCTCGCGGACGGCTTCCACCCGGTCCGGGATCGATTCCACCTCCACGTCCTCCGGATGCTCGTCCTCGAGACCCAGGATCACCGCCTTGTCCGAGCCGTGACCCCGCCCGGTGGCGCCCAGCGAGCCGTAGAGTTCCACCTGCACCCGGGCGACGCGCTCGAACACATCCGCTTCGCGCAGCCGCGAGACGAACTGCGCGGCGGCTTTCATCGGCCCTACGGTGTGGGAACTGGAGGGGCCGATGCCGATCTTGAAGAGGTCGAATACGCTGATGGCCATGACGAGTCCGTGTCGAGGTTCCGGCCCGTATGATCGGTCCC
>CAZRSA010000348.1:0-1622 GCA_964602525.1 uncultured Woeseiaceae bacterium | reverse complement strand
CGTCGAGACCGTCTGACAGCGTCGCTTCCATTGCTCTTCCGCATCCTGGCGCGGGCGGTATCCCTGCCGCAGCGGCGCTCCCGTCAGGACTCCGCGTTCAGTGGGACAGGTTCAACGGGCCGGGTTCGATGAACAGGCCTCAATGATACTGCGGACTCAGCCTGTGCACGGCCTCCAGCATGGCACTGACGTGCTCCGGGTCGATGTCCGGGTGGATGCCGTGGCCCAGGTTGAACACGTGGCCGGGGCCCTTGCCGTAGCTCGCCAGCACCGCAGCCACCGCCTCCGCGATCGCGTCGGGCCCCGCGTAGAGGACGGAGGGATCCAGGTTGCCCTGCAGCGCCACCTTGTCCGCCGTGTAACGGCGCGCGTCGGCCAGGTCGGTGGTCCAGTCCACCCCGAGGGCGTCGCAGCCCGTCTCCGCCATGTCGGCAAGCAGCGGGCCGGCATTCTTGGTGAACAGCACCACGGGCACGCGGCGACCGTCCTGCTCGCGCTCGAGCCCGTCCATCACCCGCTGCATGGCTGCCAGCGAGAAGCGCCGGTAGGTGTCCGGCGTCAGCACGCCGCCCCAGGTGTCGAAGATCATCACCGCCTGGGCGCCGGCCCGGATCTGGGCGTTCAGGTAGTCCCGGGTTGTGTCGGCCAACTTGTTCAGCAGCAGCTCCATCATGTCGGGACGGTCGTAGAGTATCGACTTGATGCGGCCGAAGTTCTTGCTGCTGCCGCCCTCGACCATGTAGGTGGCCACGGTCCACGGGCTGCCGGAGAAACCGATCAGCGGCACCCGGCCGGCCAGCTCCCGCCGGATGACCCCGACGGCGTCGATGACGTAGCCGAGTTTCTCCGCGATGTCCGGCACCGCCAGCTGCTCGATCTCGGCCGGGGTGCGCACCGGGCGCTCGAACTTCGGCCCCTCGCCGGTCTCGAAGTACAGGCCGCAGCCCATCGCGTCCGGCACCGTCAGGATGTCCGAGAACAGGATGGCGGCGTCCAGCGGGTAGCGCTCCAGCGGCTGCAGGGTCACCTCGCAGGCGAGGTCGGGGTTGCCGCACAGGGCCATGAAATTACCGGCCTGCGCCCGGGTGGCCCGGTATTCGGGCAGGTAGCGGCCGGCCTGGCGCATCATCCACACCGGCGTGCGCGGCACGGGCTCGCGCAGCAGCGCGCGCAGCAAGAGGTCGTTTTCCAACTCGTTATGCGATTCGCTCATCGATTTACTCCGCCGGGAACAGTCCGGCGATGGTGGTCTGTATGGCTTCGGCGGCCGCCCGGGGGGATTCGGCGTCCCGGATGGGCCGGCCGACGACGATGTGGTCGGCGCCGCTGGCGAAGGCCTGCTCGACGCTGACCACCCGCTTCTGGTCGTCCGCGGGGCGGTTGTCGACCGGCCGGATGCCGGGGGTGACCACCAGCAGACGCTTGTCGACGTGCTCGCGCAGTCGCGCTACCTCCAGTCCGGAGGAGATCACGCCGTCGCAGCCGGCCTCGAAGGCGCGCCGGGCGCGGGACAGCACCAGCTCTTCCACGTCGCAGTCGAAACCGAGGTCGTCCAGATCGCCCCGGTCGAGGCTGGTGAGCACGGTCACCGCCAGCACCTTCAGCTCGCCCTTGTTCTCGGC
>CAZRSA010000347.1:0-1634 GCA_964602525.1 uncultured Woeseiaceae bacterium | reverse complement strand
CCAGGCCGAACACCTCGCCGGGATGCAGCCGCTCGGCGCGGGAGACGTGCATCAGTACCTCCGCCGGGCCGTGCTGCAGGTTGGCATTGTAGCTCTCGACAATGCGCTCGCCGTTGATGCGCACCTCCCCCTTCACGGTGTCGACGTGCGGCAGAATGTCGTCCGCCGTCGCCACGCTCGCCGAAAGCGCGTTGACGAAGTGCTTGCACTTCTGCGGCCCGAAGCCGCTCTTCATCTCGTCCAGCTGCACGTCACGCGCGCTGAAGTCGTTCAGGATCAGGAAGCCGCCGATGGCCGCCTCCGCCTCTTCCCGCGTCGCATTCAGCAGCGGCTTCGTGATGACGAAGGCGAGCTCCAGCTCGTAGTCCAGCGCGTCGGTGTAGTCAGGCCAGGCAATGGTGGAGCCGTCGGTCACCACGTTCAGGTGATTGGTCAGGTAATACACCGGCTGGCGGTACCAGAGCGGTTTCGGCTTCAGCGCCGGGAAGGTCCTGCCGGTTAGCTTCTCGTAGCTATTCACCACCTTCAGAAGCCCGGGCTTGAAGCGCCGCAGATAACCGCGCGCTGCCTCCACGGCATGGGCCTCGGACAGCATGAAGTCCCGCAGCGAGGCCGGGCGGAAAGGCAGAAGGGGTTCTGCATCCGCCGGCAGGGCCTGCCACTCACCGCGGGCCAGGGCCTGTTCTGTGCGCACCCTCAGCTGCGGCCAGCCGTCGAGCAGGGCGAGTATGTCGTCCGGCGCATCGGGCAGCAGGTCGCCGACCGGGACCCAGGTGCCCTCCTCCGCCGCGGCGGCGATGACCTCGGCGTCGTCGGTGTGGAAACGGGCGAAGCGCATGCGGCCGATTATCACGTCCGAAACGCTAAAGACAAAGCCCGGCGAGGGTAGTTTCCCTGATTCCCGGGCCGCCCCGGCCGTGCCAGAGTCTGGGTGCAGAGGACAGGCACCATGGCACGGCGGAACAGGCTGAGCACGCTCCAGCACGCGGTCCGGCCGCGGGTGTTGCTGCGTTACGGCGGCCTGCTCGCGGCTACCGTCGGCCTGCTCACTCTCGTTCCGGCCGCCGCCGCCCTCACCGGCGGTGAATACGAGAGCGCCGCGGCGCTCGGCATCGTCGGCCTCGCCCTGAGCGCGGGCGGTTTCCTCTGCCACCGCATCCGGGCGCCGGCCGGCATCCAGCCCAACGAGTCGCTGGTGCTGGTGGCCGGCGCCTTCGTGCTGACGCCGGCGGCGATGATCTGGCCGTTCACCACCTGGGGCCTGACCCCCGCCGACGCCTGGTTCGAGGCCGTCTCGGCCGTGACGACCACGGGCCTGACCACACTGCCCGCGCCTGCCGGTGAGCCCTGGCCGCTGCTGCTGACCCGCTCCTGGATGCAGTGGTACGGCGGCCTCGGGTTCGCGGCGTTGTGCGTGGCGCTGCTCGTACCCCGGGGCATCGCGGCCCGCCGCCTGCTGGAGCCAACCGGTGCCCGGGAATCCGACATCCCGTCGATGATCTGGCACGCACGCCGGCTGATGATGATCTACGCCGTGCTGACGCTCGTGGGCTGGCTCGCACTCTGGGGCGCCGAGGGGCGGCCCTTCGTCGCCTTCGTCCACGTGCTCTCGGGCGTGTCGACCGGCGGCTTCT
>CAZRSA010000346.1:0-1636 GCA_964602525.1 uncultured Woeseiaceae bacterium | reverse complement strand
CCCGCAGGCGCCTCGCCAGCGCCTCGTCGCCCAGTTCCTCGGCCAGTTCGGCGTACTCCTCCAGCAGCGGCCTGAAGGTATACGGATAACTGCCGTCCCGGCGCGCCCGGCCGAGGCCCTCTTCGAACCGGGACTGCGCCGCCGCGTAGTCCCCCCGCTCGCGGTGCAGCCGCCCCAGTTCCCGGTAGGCATAGACCACTTGCTGATGATCCGGCGGCAGGCTGTCCTCGGCGAGCGAGAGAGCCTCGTCGAATCGCGCTGCGGCGCCCTCGTGGCGGCCCTGCTCGAGGCGTATGGAGCCGAGCGAGTTCAGCGTGTAGACCCGGTAGGGATGATCCGCCCGCAGACTCTCGTCGTAGACGGCCAGCGCATGGCGGTACTGTTCTATCGCCGCCTCCAGCCGTCCGCGCTGCCGCCAGAGGAAGGTGCCGAGATAGTGATGGGCGAGGCCGACTGCGGGGTGATCGGCTCCCAGCGCTTCGGTTCGCACGGCGATCGCTGCCCGGATGTCCTGCTCCGCCTCGTCGTTGCGCCCCAGCATGCCCAGCAGGTTGGACCGGGCCAGCCGCGCACCCGCGTAGTCCGGATGGCTGCTGCCCAGGGTCTTCTCCATCAGTGCCACGGCCCGGTCGAGGTGCACGATGGCCTCGTCGTTCTCGCCGAGCCGGCCCAGATTGTTGCCCATCGACAGATGCACGGCGGCCAGCTGGAAATTCGCGGATTCGCCGAGCTCCTCGAACAGCGCCTGTGCCCGCTCCAGGTCTCCCACCGCTTCGACGTAGCGCGACTGCCCGGCCCGGGCGATGGCACGATTCACCATTGCGCGTGCGCGCAGACGCCCCGGGACATCCCGTCCCGCCCGCGCCATCGCGAGCACCTCCTCCAGCACGGCTTCCGCGCGGGTGAATTCCCCTCTCTTGTTCAGCAGCATCCCGTAGTTGTTCAGCGCGCCGGCCAGCATTCTCCCGGCGCTCTCGCCTGCGCCGCGCAATTCCGCCAGCGCTTCCCGGAACAGCGCAGCCGCCTCCTCCAGGCGGCCGGCCTGCGCCAGGCTGTGCGCAAGGTCGGCCTTCGCAGGCGCGGCCTGCGCGGGCCGCTCGGCGTAGAGCTCTTCGTAGATCCGCAGGGCTTCGCCGCCGAGGGTGAGTGCGGTCTCGTAATCCCCCATCGCCCGGTAGGCGGCCCCGAGCGCGCTCAGCAGGCGGCCGCGCACCCGGGGCGCGTCCGCGAGGTCCTCGTCGATGCGCAGACGGCCCTCGTCCAGCAGGGAGCCGGGCGAAATCTCCTCCGGATTCGTCCGCTTCGGGTTCGCCGCCTCGAAGAGCGTGACGACGAAGTCCGTGGCCTGGTTCGCCACCCGTGCCTCGATACGGGCCCGGTCGCGTTCCTCGGCAAGCTGCCAGGTGTAATAGCCGACCAGTGCCGCGATGGTCGCCAGCACCGCGGCGGCCGCACTCACGCCGAGCGCATTGCGGCGCAGGAACTTGCCCAGCCGGTAGCCCGCGGAATCCGCCCGGGCGCTGACCGGGCGGTGCTCCAGCCAGGCCCTGACGTCGGCCATGAGTGCGCTCACCGACTCGTAGCGCCGGTCCGGCTCCTTGCGCAGCGCCATCATCACGATGTTGTCGAGATCGCC
>CAZRSA010000345.1:0-1637 GCA_964602525.1 uncultured Woeseiaceae bacterium | reverse complement strand
GTGGGGCCGCGAGACCGACGAGGTCGCCGAGATGCGCGAGCTCAGGGAGAACCGGTTCTACCTGCCCGGCGCCCGCTTCCCGGAGGCGCTGCAGCCGGAACCCGACCTGACGGCCGCGCTCGACGGCGTCACGGACGTGCTGATCGTCGTGCCCAGCCACGGCCTCAGAGAGACGCTGGTGAAGGTACGCGATGCGGCCCGTGTGCCGCTGCGCATCTCCTGGGCCACCAAGGGCTTCGAACTCGAGACCGGCAAGCTGCCCCACGAGGTGGCGCGGGAGGTACTCGGCGAGGACGTGCCCGTGGCGGTGCTGTCGGGACCCACGTTCGCGAAGGAAGTGGGCGCCGGCCTGCCGACCGCGCTGACCGTCGCTTCACCGGACGCGGATTTCGCCCGCGAGATCGCGGAGGGCATCTCCACCGATAATTTCCGTGCCTATACCTCCGCGGACATGATCGGCGTCGAGGTGGGCGGCGCGGTGAAGAACGTGCTGGCCATCGGCGCCGGTCTCTCGGACGGGCTCGGTTTCGGCGCCAACACCCGCATCGCGCTCATCACCCGGGGGCTCATAGAGATGACCCGGCTGGGCGTGGCGGTGGGTGCCGAGCGTGACACCTTCATGGGGCTGGCCGGCATGGGCGATCTGGTCCTGACCTGCACCGACGACCAGTCGCGCAACCGGCGCATGGGCCTGGCGCTCGCCGCCGGCAAGACGGTGGCAGAGGCGGAAGCCGAGATCAGACAGGTCGTGGAAGGCGTGCTCGCCGCGCGGGCCGTGTGGGAGAAGGCACAGGCGCTCGGCGTGGAGATGCCGATCGCCGAGCAGATCTACCGCATCATCTACGAGCAGAAGCCGCCCCAGGAGGCGGTCACCGACCTGATGCGCCGGACGCTGAAGCCGGAGAGCGTCATCTAGCCACGGGCGCAGCGGCGCCAGGGCTCAGGCACCGCCGTCGAAACCCTGCTGACGCCAGGCCTCGAATACGGCGACCGCGACCGCGTTGGACAGGTTCAGGCTGCGATTGCCGGGCACCATCGGCAAACGCAGCCGGTACTCCTCGCCGAGGGACGAGAGCACGGCATCGGGCAGCCCCCGCGTCTCCGGCCCGAACAGCAGCGCGTCACCGGGCCGGTAGTACACGCCGTCGTAGCGCCGGGTGCCCCGGGTGGAAAAGGCGAACAGCCGCGGCTCGCCCAGCGCGCGGCGGCACCCGGCGAGGTCGTCGTGCACGCTCACGCTGGCGAACTCCCGGTAATCGAGCCCCGCGCGCCTGAGGCGCCGTTCGTCCAGGGCGAAGCCGAGCGGGCGAACCAGGTGCAGCGCCGTGCCCGTGTTGGCACAAAGGCGTATGATATTGCCGGTATTCGGCGGTATCTCGGGCTGATACAGGATCAGGCTGAACATCGGCCGCCATTGTCACACGCACCGTCTCACGAACCGAATCCCGACGACATGGTTGCAGCCACTGACGCGAAGGCCGGCACGAAGCCGACGGAGGGGGGGAGCCCCGTCGGCGTGCGCTTCTGCGGCCTGGAACTGGACTCCCCCATCGTGCTGCTCTCGGGCTGCGTGGGCTTCGGGGAGGAGTACACCCGGGTGGAGGGCTTCTCCAACCGGGACGTCGGCGCCGTCGTGC
>CAZRSA010000344.1:0-1644 GCA_964602525.1 uncultured Woeseiaceae bacterium | reverse complement strand
ACGGCGGCTGGCAGCGGCGCGTCGGCGGTAGCTGTCGCCGTTCATCTCGAGGATGGTGGCGTGGTGAACGAGCCTGTCGATGGCGGCGACGGTGACGGCCTGGTCGGGGAAGACCCTGTTCCAGGCGCTGAAGGGCTGGTTGGCAGCGATGGCGAGGCTTCGGGTCTCGTAGCGCCGGGCGATCAGCTCGAAGAGGACGGAGCTCTCGGCCTGATCCTTCTGGGCATAGGTGATGTCGTCGAGGATGATCAGGTCGAACTTGTCGAGCTTTGCGAGGGCGGCCTCGAGGGCGAGATCGCGGCGAGCGGCCTGGAGCTTCTGCACGATGTCGGTTGTGCTGGTGTAGAGAACGCGCTTGCCCGCCTCGACGAGGGCATGGCCGATGGCACAGAGGACGTGTGTCTTGCCGGCGCCGGAGTTGCCGATGGCGATGAGATTGGCGCCGGTCTCGATCCAGTCCCCGGCGGCCAGGGCCTCGATGTGGGCGCGGGGCACGCCGGGCAGGGCCTTGAAGTCGAGGGTGGCGAGCGTTTTGCCCCCCGGCAGCTGGGACTGGTGCAGGTGGCGCTGGATACGCCGGGCGTCGCGTTCGGCCAGCTCGAGCTCGGCCAGGGCGGCGAGGAAGCGCGATGCCGGCCAACCCTCGGCGTCGGCGCGATCGGCCAGCGCCTGCCAATGGCGATGGAAACTGGGCAAGCGCAGCGCGGTGAGCATGACGGGCAGCGCGTGGACATCGACGGGGCGCGGGGCTGCGGGGTCGGTCATGCGCTCCCCTCCAGAAGCGCGTCGAAGCTGGCCAGATCGGTCAGCGCGACAGGCGTGTCGTCCGGAAGCGTGCGCCGGCGTGGCTCCAGCTTCTCTTTCAGGGCGCGGGCGTCGGGGAGCTCGTTCCGAGCGAGGCTGTCGGCGATAAGGGAGGCGAGTTCCGCCTCGCAGCCCTCGTCATGGGCGAGCCCGAGAAGGTCGACCATGCGGCGGCAGGCGTCGCGGCGTGGCAAGGCGGCGGACAGCGCGGCCCAGGCGTCGGCATATTCCGAGCGCGGGAACAGACCATCGCGATAGACCGATCCGGCCAATGCCTGTGGCTTGCGACGCAAGGCGTGGATGACATGGCGATAGTTGACGCAGTGGACGCGCACGCCGTCATCACGACCACGACGGCGGGGATGGGTGACGACGGCCGTGGCGCCGAGGAAGGCCTCGATCCGGTCGTCGTAGACATGGACCCGTTTCGCCAGAGGCGAACCTCCGGTTCGACCGCTGGCCGATCAGCTGCGAGGGCGCGGAGTAGAAGACCTGGTGGACCAGGAAACCCCCGGTCTTCGTCACTCGTGCGACCACCTCGGTGAAGTCGGTGGTGCGCCGAACGGGCAGCGGGCGCAGCGCCGCCATCTCGATGCGCACCGCGGCCTCGCGACGGCGGTTGCGGCGGGCCACCACCTCGTCGACGAAGCGCCGCCAGCTGGCGAGATCGGGAAAGTCCCGCGAGCCGCGCAGGATCAGGGCCTGGTCGAGGGCGACCTTGAGGTGGTTGTTGTGGGCCTCGATCGACCCGTTCTCATGCGCCTCACCGGGGTTGTTGCGGCTCGCCAGAAGGCCGTAGTGGCTGCAGAAGCTCTCGTACCGCCCGGTGATGTCGGCGGC
>CAZRSA010000343.1:0-1656 GCA_964602525.1 uncultured Woeseiaceae bacterium | reverse complement strand
CAGGTCGTCGAGTCCTACCGCAACGAGGCTGGCAAGCCCCGCCACCGGGTGATTGCCAACCTCGGGCGCATCGACGGCATGGAGGACGGTCACCTCGACGCCCTGATCCGGGGGCTGTGCCGCGCCGCCGGACGCGACGACCCCGCGAGGTTGGAGATCGCCCACGCGCCGGCTCGGGACTATGGAAACGTCTTCGCCCTGCACGAGCTGTGGAAGGAGCTCGGCTTCGATCACGCCCTCGGACGCGCTCTGCGGTCCGGCAGGCGCAGGCTGGACGTCGAGGCCCTCGTCCGGGCGATGGTCTTCAACCGCCTCTGCGCGCCGGACTCGAAGCTGGGCTGCCTGCGCTGGCTGGAGACCGTGGCCATGCCGGCCATGCCCGAGGGGGTGACCCACCAGCACCTCCTGCGCGCCATGGACGCGCTGATGGATCACGCCGAACGAGTGGAGGCCGAACTGGCCAGGCAGATCCGGCCGCTGGTCGATCAGGATCTCGCGGTGGTGTTCTACGACCTGACCACCGTGCGCATCCACGGCGAGGGCGAGGTGGACGACGATCTGCGGGCCTTCGGCATGAACAAGGACATCGGCGGCATCGCCCGCCAGTTCGTCCTCGGCGTGGTGCAGACCGCCGAGGGCCTGCCGCTCATGCACACCGTCCACCCCGGCAACGTCGCCGAGACGAAGACGCTTCAGGGGATGCTGGCGACCGTCCTGGAGCGCTTCCCGATCCAGCGCGTCATCCTGGTTGCCGACCGGGGGCTCCTGAGCCTGGACAATATCGGCGAGCTGACCACGCTGGCGGATCGGGGCGATCGCCGGCTGGAGTTCATCCTCGCCGTTCCGGCCCGCCGCTACGCCGAGCTGGTCGAGACCTTCCAGGGCCTCGTCTTCGACGACGACGGGCTCGCGGAAAGCGCCTTCGCCGGCCACCGCCTGATCGTCGCCCACGATCCCCTGCGCGCCGCGGAGCAGGGCGACCGCCGCCGCGCCCGCATCGCCGAGCTCGAGGCCATGGCCGAGAAGATGGTCGGCAAGCTCGACGCCCAGGATGCCGGGCAGACGGCCAAGGGGCGGCGCGCCTCGGATCGCGGCGCCTACAGCCGGTTCACCCGCGCGGTCGCCGAGGCCGAGATGGCGCGCTTCCTCAAGGCCGATCTCCAGGCGGACCGCTTCAGCTGGAGCGTCGAGGAGACCGCCCTCGCCGAGGCCGAGCTCTTCGACGGCAAGCTGGCCCTGATCACCAGCACGCCCGACCTGACGCCGGCAGACGCCGTCGTCCGCTACAAGGCCCTGGCCGACATCGAGCGCGGCTTCCGCGTGCTGAAATCCGACATCGAGATCGCGCCTGTCCATCATCGCCTGCCGGACCGCATCCGCGCGCACGCCCTGATCTGTTTCCTCGCTCTCGTGCTCCACCGCGTCATGCGCATGAGGTTGAAAGCGCACGACCATGCCGCCAGCCCGCGCACCGCGCTCGACCTGCTCGGCCGCATCCAGCGGCACCAGGCGAAGATCGGCGAGCGATCGGTGGACGGCCTGTCTTCCACGACCCCCGAACAGTTGGAGCTCTTCGAGACCCTGAACCTGCCCAAACCAGCCTGACGACCCGCTCGTAGTCACAAAACGGCGCATCCCGCCGCAAGGAAATCAACT
>CAZRSA010000342.1:0-1666 GCA_964602525.1 uncultured Woeseiaceae bacterium | reverse complement strand
GCCAGCAGGATACCCGGCACGCCGACCACGAAGAACGCCATGCGCCAGCCGAAGAACTCGTTGACCCAGCCGCCGGCCAGCAGGCCGAACATGATCCCGAACGGGATGCCCAGCGAGTAGATGCCCAGCGCCGTGGCCCGCTGCTGGGGCGGGTAGTAGTCCGAGATCAGCGAGTGCGCGGGCGGGCTGCAGCCGGCCTCGCCGACGCCGACGCCGATGCGCGCGAGCGCCAGGTGCCAGTAGTTCTGGGCCAGCCCCGAGACAGCCGTCATGGCGCTCCAGATGGCCAGCGCCCAGGCGATGAGGTTGCGCCGATTGCCCCGGTCCGCCCACAGGGCGATGGGGATGCCCATGGTGGCGTAGAACGCCGCGAACGCGAAACCCGCCAGAAAGCCCATGGCCTGATCGGATACGCCCAGCTCCAGCTTGATCGGCTCGATCAGGATCGAGAGGATCTGCCGGTCGATGAAATTGAAGGTATAGACGAATACCAGTACGAACAGGGCGTAATGCCTCGCCCCCGGGCTCAGAAACTGGCGCTCGGCCGTCGCGGACTGACCCACTGATGTTCTCCCCCTGATGACAGGCCCGCCGGAGCGGGCCGGGTCATTCTAGCCTATCAGGCGCCGCGCGTGGTCTGCGCGCAGGGAGCGGCTTCAGTAGCTGTGGGTCTCGGTCACCTTGCCGCGGAAGACGTAGTAGGAGTACGCCGTATAGGCGAAGACCGCCGGCAGCGCGATCAGCGAGCCGATCAGCAGGAACTGCTGGCTCTCCGGCGCGGCGGCCGCCTCCCAGAACGAGATCTCGTGGGGGATGATGTTCGGCCACAGGCTGATGGCGAGCCCCGCATAGCCCAGCGTGAAGAGGCCGATGGCCAGCAGGAACGGCGAGGCGTGTCCGTCGCCGGTGGTCTTGCGGAACAGCAGGTAACCCGCTACGGCCGTCAGCAGCGGCACCGGCGAGAGGTAGAACAGGTTCGGCAGCGTGAACCAGCGCTCGGCGATCTGGTTCTCGAGGAACGGCACCCACATGCTGATCACCGCCAGGAACACCACCACCGAGGCGAGCAGCGGGATGGTCACCCGCCGCGCCCACTGCTCCAGCTCGCCCGGCGCCTTCATGATGAGCCAGGTACTGCCGAGCAGGGCGTAGCCCGCCACCATGGCGAGGCCCACGATCAGCCCGAAGGGCGTCAGCCAGTCGAAGGTGCCGCCCACGTAGCGGGTGCCCTCCATGGCGAAGCCGCTCACGAAGGTGCCGAGGATGATGCCCTGGAAAAACGCGGTCACCACCGAACCCCCGGTGAACGCAATATCCCAGAGGTGGCGGTTCCTGCCGGACTTGAAGCGGAACTCGAAGGCCACGCCGCGGAACACCAGCGCCAGCAACATGAAGATGAACGGCAGATACAGCGCCGGCAGCACGATGGAATAGGCCAGCGGGAACACGGCGAACAGCCCGCCGCCGCCCAGCACCAGCCAGGTCTCGTTACCGTCCCAGATGGGCGCCACCGACGTCATCATGGTGTCGCGGGCCTCGTCGTCGGGGGCGAAGGGGAACAGGATGCCCGTGCCGAGGACGAAGCCGTCCAGCAGCACGTACATGAAGATGGCCACGGCGATCAGGACGATCCAGATCAGTGGCAGCCAGCCGCCTTCCATCACGT
>CAZRSA010000341.1:0-1678 GCA_964602525.1 uncultured Woeseiaceae bacterium | reverse complement strand
AGGTTTCGTCGAATCGTCGCGGGTCGCGCCCGGCTCAGCCGGCCACGGCCCTCAGATCGCCGCGCCCGCCCAGCGCATCCAGCGCGCGGCCGAGATCGGCGATCAGGTCTTCGGGCGCCTCGATGCCCACGCTCAGCCGGATCAGCCCGTCGGTGATGCCCGCCGCGGTGCGCGCCTCCGGCGTCATCGGCGCATGGGTCATCGTCGCCGGGTGACAGACCAGACTCTCCACGCCGCCCAGAGATTCCGCCAGCGAGAAATGGGTCAGTCCCTCGGCGATGAGCCGCGCGTCCTCGCCGCCGCCCCGGAGCTCGAAGCTGACCATGCCGCCGAAACCGCTTTGCTGCCGGGCGGCGATCAGGTGCCGGGGGTGACTCTCCAGCCCCGGGTAATACACCCGCGCCACCTGCTCGTGGTCCGCCAGAAACGTCGCCAGCGCGGCCGCGTTCTCCTCGTGCTGGCGCATACGCGCGTAGAGCGTGCGCACGCCCCGCAGGGTGAGGTAGCTGTCGAACGGCGCTCCCGTGATGCCGATACAGTTCGCCCAGTGGGCCAGTTCCGATGCCAGCGCCTCGTCGGCGGCCACCACGGCGCCGCCGACCACGTCGCTGTGGCCGTTCAGATACTTGGTGGTGGAGTGGACGACGATGTCCGCGCCGAGGGCCAGTGGCTGCTGCAGCGCCGGCGACAGGAAGGTGTTGTCGACGGCCACCAGCGCACCGCACTGCTGCGCCTCCGCCACCACCCGGGGGATGTCTGTTATGCGCAGCAGCGGATTGCTGGGCGTCTCCACCCAGATCAGGCGGGGTCTGCGCCGGCACGCCTCGGCGAACGCCCTCGGGTCCGTCTGGTCGACGAACTCCACCTCGAACGCGTCCCGCTCGGCCAGGCTGCGGAACAGCCGGAAGCTGCCGCCGTAGCAGTCGTGGGGCGCCACCAGGAGGTCGCCGGGCCTGAGCAACTGGCAGACCAGCGTGATGGCCGACATGCCCGAGGCCGTCACCACGGCCCCGGCCCCGCCCTCGAGTTCGGTCAGTGCGCTGCCCAGGGCATCACGGGTAGGGTTGCCGCTGCGCGTGTAGTCGTATTGCCGCGGCCGGCCGAAGCCCTCGAACGTGTAGTTGGAAGACAGGTGCAGCGGCGGCACCACCGCGCCGTGCTGGGCGTCGGATTCCAGCGCCGCACGTACCGCCCGGGTCGCGCTCTGGGACACTTGTGTCATGGATGTTCTCCGTCCTGCTCACGGGCCCGGCACTCAGGTGACCAGTCTGCGGAGAACTCAAGGAAGGTGCCTCGCCCATCGGTATCGCTACCGCTGCTCGGACACTCATCTCTCGCCCAGCACCCTTTGCGTGCTGCCGCAGGAGTTGGCACCTTTTCAGGCTGGTTAGGCCTGAAGGTTGCCCCGGCGTCGTCGGGCCCTTCCCTCAGCCGGTCTCGATGAGTAGCCGCGAATATAGTGTCCGCCCGCGGCCGCCGTCAACCGCCGTTTGGTTACAGGCGTAATCGATGCCGTCGGGTATCGACCCCGGTGCCGACATGCTTGACGTGCCACCTTCTTTGAATTAATGTATTAACGCGTTAATACATTGGTACGGCATGAAACCCAACCGCGAGACGAGCGCGCGCCGGGCGGCGCGGGAGCAGACGGCACTGTGCGAGGCGCTGGTGGCGATGA
>CAZRSA010000340.1:0-1689 GCA_964602525.1 uncultured Woeseiaceae bacterium | reverse complement strand
CGGCCCGGCCATCGGTGCCCGTCAGCACGCGCGCGACGTGACAGCCGTAGCGCAGCTCGGCGCCTGCAGCCCCGGCCGCCGCCGCGACGGCCTCCGCCAGCCGCTGCATGCCGCCGCGCACGATCCACACCCCCGCCTGCTCCGCATGGGCGATCAGCATCAACGTGGCCGGCGCCCGGAACGGCGACGAGCCGCAGTAGGTGGAGTAGCGCCCGAACAGCTGGCGCAGGCGCGGATCGGTGAAGTGGCGGCCGAGTTCGCTCCAGAGCGAGCGGAACGCGTTGATGGCCAGCAGATCCGGCAGCCTGCGCAGGCCGAGGCCGCGGACGAGCCCGAACATGCCCGGCCGCTCGGCCCGCATGAACGGCCGGTCCAGGGTCTCGAACACCCGCCGGGATCGGCGGGCGAAACGGCGGTAGGCGTCGGCCTCCCGGCGGCCGGCGAATGCCTCGATGGCCGCGGCCGAGCGCTCCACGTCTGCGTACAGATCGAGCCGGCTGCCGTCCAGCCAGGCATGGCGGGCCAACAGATCGGCCGCCTCCAGATCGAGGTGATCGCCGAACTCGAGCCCGGCGGCGGCGAACAGTTCGTCGAATACCCGGCGCATCGTGAACACCGTGGGGCCGGAGTCGATTCCGGCCTCGCCGATGCGGACCTCGCGCATCTTGCCGCCGGGTGCCGCATGACGCTCCAGCACGGTGACTTCCGCGCCCGCGGAGGCCAGTTCCAGGGCCGCCGCGAGACCGCCCATGCCGGCACCGATCACGGCCACCCGCGGGCTCATGTCCTCATTTCGGCTGTCGCGTTACCACTCATGGCGCGCATCCGCACCTCTACCGCCCGCTTCGACCGACGGCCATTATGGACCATCGGGCCCGTTCGTCCGCCGGCCCGATGGTGCTAAGCTCGACGGCGGGAGGGGAGACAGTTGAACACTACTACGGCAGACGGCGTGCCGGCGGACGTCGGCACACTGACGCCGGCCCTGCGGCGTCTGGTGACCGACCTGGTCGAAACGGCAGCGCAGACCGGCGGGGCGGACGGCGGGATCCGCCGCATACCCGCCGACGTCTACCTGGACCCGGACCGTTTCGAGGACGAGCGCTCCGCGCTGTTCCGCCGGCTGCCGGTGCCGCTGGCGCCCTCCGCCCTGCTGCCCCGGCCGGGCCAGGCGATGACCCACGACGGCCACGGCCTGCCGCTGCTGCTCACCCGGGACCGCTCCGGCAAGGCTCACGTCCTCCTGAACGTCTGCCGCCACCGGGGCACCCGCCTCGTGGAGTCCGGCGAACCCCGCAGCACCGGCACCCTGGTGTGTCCCTATCACGCCTGGACCTACGACCTGGACGGCAGCCTGCGCGGCCTGCCCCGGCCGGACACGTTTCCCGGCCTGGACAAGGCGGACTACGGTCTCACCGCCCTGCCCTGCCACGAGGCGGGCGGACTCGTCTGGGCCGTGCCGGCCGGCGGCAATCCGGACTTCGCCGGCTTCCTCGGCGAAGTGCCCGCCGACCTCGACGCCCTGGGCCTCGGCGACATGCATCTGTACCGGCGCCGCACCCACGACGTGGCGGGCAACTGGAAACTGATCATGGACGCCTTCCTGGAGTCCTACCACGTGCAGCGGCTGCACAAGGACACCATCGCGCCCTTCTTCGCGGACTCCGTCACCGCCGGCGACCGGGTGGG
>CAZRSA010000339.1:0-1692 GCA_964602525.1 uncultured Woeseiaceae bacterium | reverse complement strand
TGAAACGCCGGGGAATGACCGAAGAGCGCTTCCTCGCCGGCCGGCTGCGCGGCGCCAACAAGCTCGCGCAGTACAGTGTGATGAGCGCATTGCGTTCGTCACGCGCCGCGCTGCTCGAACATCTCCTCGGCACGGACGCAGCGGCGGCTCGCGCGAACCTGCAAGGCTTCGCGAAAAACACCCGCACTGGCGACGTCATCGGCCGGGTCGAGGAGGCGGCGGGCCACCCGCCGCGCTCCCGGCTCTCGATTCCCCTGCCGGACTGGCTCGCCGACAAGGAGGCCCATCGCATCGCCTGCGAGGAGGAGATCGCCATCTACCGGGAGATCGCCGCCATCGCCGAGAGCATCTCGGCAAAGCGCGAACATGCGAAGGTGCAGCGACTCGCCGAACTCTCGAACCGATTCGACTACATCCTCGCCTTCGACAGCCGCCCGATCACGCTGGCCGTGATCCGCATGCTGCTGGAGAAACTCGAACCGGGACCGCGCATCCTGGTGGCCACCGGGGACACCCAGTCAGACCGCAGCGCGCTGCTGCGAGCCTTCTCGCCGAAGAGCGACGACCCCCGGCCGACCATCGGCCTGTGCTCCGACAGTATTGCGGAGGGCGTGAACCTGCAGCGCGCCCAGGCGCTCGTGCACCTGGACATGCCGAGCGTCGTCCGCATCGCCGAGCAACGCGCCGGGCGCATCGACCGCCTGGACAGCCCCCACGACGCCATCCACGCCTGGTGGCCGGAAGACGCCCCGGAATTCGCACTGCGGGCCGACGAGCGCTTCATCGAACGCTACGATACGGTCGACAATCTCCTCGGCTCCAACATGCCGCTGCCGGAATCCATCCGCGGGCGGTCCGGCACCTTCACCGCCCGGCAGGCCATCCGCGAATTCGAGACCCGCGCCGGCAGCTGGGACGGCATCGACGACGCCTTCTCCCCCGTCCGTGCCCTGGTCTCGGGGGACACGGCCCTGATCCCCGACACCCTGTACGACGAGTACACGGCCGTATCCGCACGCATCCTGTCGCGGGTCAGCCTGGTCAGCACGGACGAACCCTGGGCGTTCTTCTGTACAAGGGATGCCACCGGCGTGCCGCGATGGATCCTGCTGCCGGGCCGCAATGAGGAGCCCGTCACCGATCTCTTCCACATCGCCGAACGGCTGCGAGAGCGACTGGGCGCCGACACTCGCGACCTCTCCGACATCCCGCCCCGCGCCGAAGCCCTGCTCCAGCACTTCCTGGAGCGTCTCGCCATGGCGGAGCGCAGCCTGCTTTCCCGCCGCAAGAAGCGCGCGCTGGAGGAGATGCAGCAGGTGCTCACGACCTACCGCGAATCGGCCGCCTCCCGGAGCGCCCAGCGCGAGGTCGACACCCTGACCGCCCTCCTCCGGCTCCTCGGCGAACCCACCGCCGGTGACCAGCCGGACTGGGAGGAGCTCTCCGCCCGCTGGCTGGATCTTATCCGGCCCGTCTGGTACCAGAAATTGCAGGAGCGCGGCCGGTGGAAGCCTCTCCTGCTCAGGGATATTCGTCAGGATCTGATTGCGGCTGAGGCGATGCTGTTGCCTCGTGTGGTCGAGGAATTCTCCCGGGCTTTCCCGGCGCAGCGGCCGGCGGATGAGCGGATTGTTGCGTGTGTGGTGGGGGTGGATGTGCCTTAGGCGCAGCAAGCAACCGGTGGGAGATTTA
>CAZRSA010000338.1:0-1697 GCA_964602525.1 uncultured Woeseiaceae bacterium | reverse complement strand
TGCACCAGGCTGCGGACCCGGCCCACCAGGCGGGCGCGGTCGCAGGCGGCATCGATGAGCCGGTCACCCCGACTGTCGAGCCGGCGTCGTTCGCGGGCTTCCTTGCCGTGGGCCTGGACCGAGGGCACCGCCTGCATCATCTCGGTGACGAAACGGGCGAGCTGGCCCCGCCGGTTGCGCAGGCGCCGGTTGGCGTCGGCCAGCGGCCCGGCCAGCAGCGCGGCGCCGATGCCGCCGGCGACGATGAGCGCCGCCGCCAGGGCGCCGAGCAGGGCATCCATCCACGCCAGCACGGCCACCGCGGCCACGAGCAGCGGCAGTGCGACGATCAGCTGCGCCAAGCCCCGGCTCACCCAGGTTTTGATGGCCTGCAGGTCACCGACGAAGCGCACCAGGGCGCCGCCCTTCGGCTTGTCGGCCAGGGTGCGGGAGGGGACGGCCAGCAGGTGCTCGAAGAGTCCCAGGCGCAGCCGGTGCACGAAGACCTGGCCGAGGGCCTCGGCATCCACCCGTTCGCGTCCGCGCAGCCACGCGCCGGCAAGTGCCGCCGCCACCAGCACGGTCAGGGCCAGGCCGTCGGCGCCGCCGCCGACCACCGCCTTCGCACCCAGCGCGAGGGCGACGGTACAGGCCGCCTGGCCCAGCGCATTGCCCGTCAGCGCGGCGAAGCGCCCGGGGGCCGCCCGCGCCGCGGCGCGGACGTCGAGAGCGAGGTCTTCAGCCGGCGACGGCATCGCGCAGCTCCGCGCCGCCGTGCTTGCAGGCTAGCAGCGACCGGGAAACGTAGCGGTCGGAAAGCCCGTCCAGCCCGACCACGGGCGGCTCCACCAGCTCGGCCGTCTCGCGCATGGCCAGCGGTGCCGCCGTCAGCAGACCCGAGACGGCGACGATGTGGTGACCCCGCTCGCGCAGCCAGTCGATGCCGGCCTTCGCGCCCATCGCATCCTGGGCGCAGAAGAGCACGCCGTCGATCATGCGGCGCAGCCAGTCCGCCTCGAGCAGCGCCGCGGTCTCGGCGTGCGCCAGTCCGTCGGCCACCTCGATCACGGCCGCATCCAGGCGGCTGCGGCCGAGTTCCGCGATCAGGGTCTCGGAGATCCGCCGGATGGCGGCGTCGCCGGCTCGGTAGGTGGACACGTAGCCGGCATCGGTGAAGTCGAGCACGGCCTGCGCGCCGGCGTCCTTCATCAGGAAATAGTCGTTGCAGGCACCCGTGCCGGTGATCTTGGCGGCGCCCACCCGCAGGCCGGCCCGGGCGAGTCCGCGCAGCAGGTGGGCGCCCGCCGTGGTCTTGCCGGAATCCATGGATGTGCCGGCGATGACGATCAGGCGGGGCGGCGCCTCGCCGCCCGCGCCGGCCGGCAGGGCGTAGCGGCGGAGATTCAGCGCATTGCCCCGCTCGTCGGCCAGTATGCCCAGCGCCTCGATCTCGGTGGGTCCGCGATGGATGCGCTGATGCCAGTTGACCGCCTGGGCCGCGACGCCGCCGGAGGCCACGAGATGGCAATGGCCGATGGTGCGCGGCACGTACGCCTCGAACTGCTGGGGAGCGTAGCGGTCCCCGTAGCAGACGACGATCTCGTCGCCGTGGAACAGCTGTATGCGCCGCCCGCGCGCGCACTGCAGCTTGCCGTGATGGCGGATGCGCTTGACCCGCGCCAGCACCAGGTCGCCGGCGGCGGGCCGTGCGTCGGTGA
>CAZRSA010000337.1:0-1698 GCA_964602525.1 uncultured Woeseiaceae bacterium | reverse complement strand
CCGAGGCCGAGCTGCGCTCGACGCGGGCCCGGCTGCCGGCCCTGCAGGCGGCGGCAGCCGCGAGCGCGAACCGGCTCGCGGTGCTGACCGGCCGCACGCCGGGCAAGGTGCGCGCCGGCCTCGAGGGCGAGCGGGCGCTGCCCGAGCCACCGGCCAGCCTGCCGGTGGGCCTCCGTGCCGAGATCCTGCGCCGACGCCCGGACGTGATCGTGGCGGAGCGGGAGCTCGCCGCGGCGACGGCGGACGTGGGCGGCGCGACCGCGGCATTCTTCCCCCGCCTGGTACTCGGCGCCAGCGGCGGATTCGAGGCGGGCGACCTATCGGATCTCGCCACCGGCGACAGCCGCACCCTCGGTGTCGTGCCGTTCCTGCGCTGGCCGGTGTTCCAGAGCGGCAGGCTGCGGGCCGAGCTGCGTGCGGCGGAGGCCCGGCAGCGCGCGGCCCTCGCGCGCTACGAGGGTGCCGTGCTGCGCGCGCTGGCCGACGCGGAATCCGCCCTGGCCGCCTGGGCAGGCGAACGCGGCACCCTCGCCGAACTCAGGCAGGCCTCCGCGGCGGCTGCGGAGGCAGCCGACATCGCTGCCCGGCTATACGAGCAGGGGCTGGGCGACTTCCTGACCGTGCTCGACGCCGAGCGCCGACTGGCCGAGACCGACGACGAGCGCGTGCGCGCCGAGATCCGTACGCTGCTCGCGCTGGTGCGCGTCTACAAGGCCCTTGGTGTCGGGGCGCCGTAACAAAACCGCAATGAAACCTTAACGTCACTTTAAGAACGGGGTGATCTCCTTAGCGCCGGGAAAACAGCAACAAAGACGGCGCTGCCATGGACCCCGCCTCCATACTACTGGTCGACGACGACGTCATATGCCGCGCCGAGCTGGCCCGGCATCTGCGGGAACTCGGCCACAGGGTCAGCGAGGCCGAGACGGCCGGCCAGGCCGTGCGCGAAGTCCGGGACCGACTGCCGGACCTCATGGTGCTCGAGTCGCTGCTGCCCGACTTCCACGGCGTCGAGGTGCTGCAGGATGTGCGCCGCAATGACCGGCTGCGGCCGCTGCGCGTCCTCATGACCTCCCGCGCACCCGCCTCCCGGGACGTGGTTCGCGCCTTCGAGTCCGGCGCCGACGACTTCGTCGGCAAGCCCTACGTGATCGAGGAGATCATGGCCCGTATCGGTGCCTGCCTGCGCCGGCCGGCCAGCGCAGGCGCCAGCGACGTCCTCAACGCGGGTGAGATCCTCGTGGACCAATCGAGCCACCGGGTCACCGTGGCCGGCAAGCCCGCCGCCCTCGCGCCACGGGAGTACCGGCTGATGAGCTTCCTGGTCTCCAACCAGGACCGGGTCTACACCCGCAGCCAGCTGCTGATCTACGTGTGGGACAGAGACGCCAAGGTGGGCCCGCGCACGGTGGACGTCCACATCCGCCGCCTGCGGAAGATACTGGAACCCTACGGGATTGCTCACTACATCCAGACCGTGCGCGGCAGCGGTTACCGGTTTTCTCTGGACGACGGCTGACGACGACGGCTGACGACGATGGCTGAGCGCATCAGGTGTGGATCAGGAAATCGTGGCGTGGGATTGGCGGGCTGCGATCACCCGTTGTCACAAGCCTGTAATGAAGGCGCGGTAACGTCCGCGTCCATGGCCGGTGCAGCCGGTCGCGCGTCAACGAAAAAACAGGGTGGCGCCGTGCG
>CAZRSA010000336.1:0-1715 GCA_964602525.1 uncultured Woeseiaceae bacterium | reverse complement strand
GCGCCCGGTCGAACCAGCCGTAGAGCTGCACGGAGATGGCCGCGCCGATCACCACTGCGACCACCGCACTGCCGAGGGCGGGCTGCCCCGGCACCCGCAATATGCCGATGACTGCGACCACGCCGACCAGAAGCGCCGCCAACGCCAGTGCGCCGCCCGCCATCGCCAGCCAGACGCCGGGCATGACGCCGACGATGCCGAAGCGGTGACCGGGTCCCGCGATCACCAGCGCGAGTACCGCGGCCAGCGCCGCATACAGGGAGAACCGCCCCAGTCGCCGCGGCCATACGGAGCCTCCGCCGAGTTCGTCCGCCATCGCCGTCCTCCGTCGCCAAAGCACTCACTATAAACGCCGCTGGCGCTGCGCGTCGATTGCCGCGCCACCGCTGCCCCCTCGCCGCGCGGGCCGTGCCTGCTAGAATAGCCGGCTTGTCCCCGCCGACGGAGCCCCGGATGGATGCCGTACTCGCCGATCTCCTGCAGCTGCTGAAGCTCGAGCGCATCGAGGAGAACATCTTCCGCGGCGACAGCCGGGACGTCGGCAGCGCCCAGGTCTTCGGCGGCCAGGTGCTCGGCCAGGCACTGTCGGCGGCCCATCTCACCGTCGAGGGTCGGATCGCCCATTCGCTGCACGCCTATTTCCTGCGCCGGGGCGACGTGGAGGCGCCGATCGTCTACGACGTCGACCGCGCGCGGGACGGTCGCAGTTTCTCCGTGCGTCGGGTGGTGGCCATCCAGCACGGGCGGCCCATCTTCAACCTGTCCGCGTCTTTCCAGGTGCCGGAGGAGGGTCTGGAGCACCAGGCGGAGATGCCCGAGGTGGCGCCGCCGGAGGAGCTGCGCGACTCCCACGAACTCGCCTCCGAGATCGTGCACGTCCTGCCGGAGAAGATGCGCCGCTTCTTCACGCTGAAGCGACCGTTCGAGTTTCGCCCCGTGGACCCGCCGGACTTCCTGAAGCCGGAGAAGCGCCCCCCGTTGAAACACGTCTGGGTGCGGGCCGCGGACCGCCTGCCGGACGACCCCGACCTGCACCGAAACCTGCTCGCCTACTTTTCCGACTACGAGCTGCTGGGTACCGCCACGCTGCCCCACGGTCTGCGCTTCGGCACCGGCAACGTGCAGATGGCCAGCCTGGACCACGCGCTGTGGTTCCACCGCGAGGCACGGGTGGACGAGTGGATGCTGTACAGCTTCGACAGCCCGAATGCCTCGGCCGGGCGCGGCTACTCCCGCGGCCAGATCTTCACCCGGGAGGGCACGCTGGTGGCCTCGACGGCGCAGGAAGGCCTGGTGCGCGTCTGGCGGGAACCGCTGGAGCGCAAGCGCCGCAGCGCCGCCGCCCAGGACTGAGCGGCGCGTGCGCCGGCACCTGCGCCAGTACCTCGACTGGTATTTCTCGGCGCGCATGCCCTTCGTGGCCCGCGCGCTGTACGGCCGCGAGCTGCGGGCCTGGACGCTGTTCTCCCTCGGACTCGGTGCCGTGGAGGGCGGCGTGGTGGCGGTCATCGCCAAGAACGCCTTCGCCGGCGCGGTGGGCGACGTCGCGCTGAACCAGGCCGTCGCCGTGGTGGCCGGTGCGCCCGCGTTCGCCAACATCCTCTCGTTTCTCTGGGCCGGGATGGCCAGCGGCCGGGACAAGGTCCGCGTGCTGACCGCCCTGAAGCTGGCCGCCGGGCTCAGCCTGGGGGCCATCGCGCTGGCGCCCGTCAACG
>CAZRSA010000335.1:0-1731 GCA_964602525.1 uncultured Woeseiaceae bacterium | reverse complement strand
GTCTCCCGGGCGAAGTCGTAGTAGAACCCGTTCTCGATGGCGGGCCCGATGGTGACCTGGGTCTCGGGATAGAGCTCCTTCACGGCCTCGGCCATGATGTGGGCGGCGTCGTGGCGCAGCAGCTCCAGGCCCTTTTCGCTGTCCCGGGTGACGATCTCCACCGCTGCGTCGCCCGGTATCTGCCGGCCGAGGTCGCGCAGCTCGCCGTCGACCCGCACGGCCACGGCGTCCTTCGCGAGTTTGCGGCCGATGCTCTCGGCCACGTCGAGGCCGGTGACGGGGGCCTCGAATTCCCGTCTCGAACCGTCGGGGAGGGTGATGGATGGCATGTTGCTCTCCGGGCTGCTGCTGCTCGGCTGTCTGTCGGTGATGGGTCGGCAACGGACCGGTAATGGTGCCGGAAGAACCCGTTATTCTACGCGACGGCGCGATGCATTCGTAGCCTGGCGGGCAGCGCCGGCGGCGCTGGGTTATCATGCGGCGCCGGTCGGCCATGCCCGGCCGGGAGAGCCCTATGAACAGCGCAGATGCCGACAACGACAGCCCGGTATTCCCGCCGGAGAATCACGACCACCGCCACTGCGTGGACGAGGCGCTGGCGAACGCCGAGCGTCTCTGCCGGGAGCGGGGACTGCGGCTGACCGCCCGGCGCCGGCGGGTGCTGGAGCTGGTGTGGAACAGCCATCAGCCTGTGGGCGCCTACGACATCCTGGAGGCCATGAGCGACGAGGGGCGCCGGCCCGCGCCGCCCACGGTCTACCGGGCGCTGGATTTCCTGATGGATGCGGGGCTGGTGCACCGGCTCGATTCGCTGAACGCCTTCGTGGGCTGCCGCGACCCGGAGCACCCGCACGCGGGCCAGTTCCTGATCTGCCGCCGGTGCCGCTCCGTCGCCGAGCTGGACGATGCCGAGCTGCAGCGGGTGGTCAATGCGAAGGTGGCGCAGGCCGGCTTCCGCGCCGAGACCCAGATGCTGGAGATCCAGGGCGTCTGCAGCCGCTGCCGGGACTGACGGCGGCCCGTCAAGAGAAAAGCCGGCGCGCGGCCGGCTTTGCCCGAGAGCGTCTCGGGCGGCGGGAACGTCTCCCGCCGCCCCGGTGATACCCGTAGTCAGAACTCGTAGGCGAACTCCACGCCCCAGCGGCGCTCCGGTCCCGGATGGACGAAGGAGCCGCCGAACTCGGCCGCCAGGATGACCTCCTCGACGATGTCCTCGTCCAGGATGTTGGTGCCGAAGGCCGTTACCCGCCAGTTGTTCCGGCCGAAGCCGACGCGCAGGTCCCAGGTCTGGTAGGCGTCGCGTTCGGTGACCGAGTACTCGGCGGTGCCGAGGCCGGGGAAGCCGAGGTCGAACAGCGTCCGGCGTTCCTCGTCCTGTGCCGTATGGAACCAGGTTTCGCCCACGAACGAGCCGTACAGCCCGCCGTAGAGATCCCAGCCGTTGCCGAGGGGATAGTCCACCTCGATCTCGACGTTACCCGTGTACTGCGGCGTCGACGGGGAGTCGTTGCCCACCGTGTTCGGGCGCACCGAGTTGGCCTCGATGCGGCTCGCGGTGTAGGCCCAGCCGCCGCCCAGGGTGATGTAGTCGTTCAGGGCGAAATTCGCGCCGACCTCCGCGCCGGTCAGCTGGACCTCGTCGATGTTGGAGACGACGCGCAGCAGGCCGAAGGGACCCACCTGGAACTCGAAGAACTGCATGTCGTCCACGTCCATCCGGTAGATGGCGCC
>CAZRSA010000334.1:0-1738 GCA_964602525.1 uncultured Woeseiaceae bacterium | reverse complement strand
CCAGCTTGCCGGCGGGCTGGTCCCAGCGGCCGAGGTCCGGGCCGCGCAGGAACACGCGGGCGCCGAGCCACAGCAGCGCGATGACGAGAATGACGTAGAGGATGATTTGCAGGAGGGTGTCCATGGGGTCTCCGTCTGCGATTGTTCCGGGCAGTTTACCGGAACCGCGACGGTGACTTCAGGCAGCCTGACAGCCGGTCCGTAGATCCCGCGCGGAGCCGATTCTCGGCAGATCGCGAAGATTCTCGTGTCGCACACTGTCGCCGGCCGGGGGAAGATGACCGATGCCCGCCAAAGTCACGGCCACCTGTGGGAGGCCCGTGATTCGGTCCGGGGCTATGCGCCGGTGCCGTCCGGCGGACCGCCCTTCGACCCAACTCGCGAGTGCGGCTTCAAGCAGATTCGAGAAGATGTTTCAGCGGAAACGCTGGGCCGGGTTCCCGTCCTGTCCGCTTCCAGCCGTGAAGCGGACCAACGGTCTCATCGTGTTTCCTGTGTGCTTGCTTCGGCTTTCGGCCGAGGCTGTGTGATAACCCGGTTTTCATGGTCACCGATTAAGGTCGAGATTTTATGCGACGATATTTTTGGACGAAGCGACTCACGCCTTGATTGTCGCCACGATCTTCTCGACGCCCAGCAGGCCGATGGCTCGCTTCATGTTGTAGGCCAGGACCTGCAAGCTCATCTCCGTACTCACTTTCGGTATCGTTCTGGTCTGGAAGTGCGTCGATCCCATCCAGCTTTTGATCGTTCCGAACGGATGCTCGACGGCTGATCGTCGTAGCGTCATCTGCTCAGGTTGCTGTCTAAGGCGGTGTTCTGCTCGCTCCAGCACGTCCTCGTGCACCCAGCGACTCATGCGCCGTTCTTTCCCGCTGGTGCATTGAGGCTTCAGCGAACAGCCCTTGCAGGCTGAGCTCCAGTAACGGCGGATCTGCCTGCCACCTTCACTGCATTCAGAGCGATAGATCAAGCGCTCATTCGCGGGACACTCATACTCGTCATCCTCGGCGATGTAGCGGAAGCGCGACCGGTCGTAATGACCCTTGGCCTTGTTTGGCGAGGTCAGTGGCTTCGGCAGGTAAGCGGTGATGCCACTATCCTCGCAGGCCTTGATCTCGTCACCGTTGTAGTAGCCCCGGTCAGCAACGACCTCCAGGTCGTCGATATCAAGAGCCTCTCTGGCCTTTACGGCCATGCGGCTCAGCTGGCGGCGGTCGCTGCCGGCGTTGGTCACCTCGTGGGCGACGATCAGATGGTACTTTGCATCCACCGCGCTTTGGACGTTGTAGCCCACCACCCCGGAGCCCCGGCTGTTCATCGAGCGGGCATCGGGGTCGGTGAGTGATAATTGCTTGTCCGGAGCTTCAAGCATCCGGACATTGAACTTTTTTAGCCGGGCCAGCTCCTCCTTCAGCTTCTCGACCTTGGTCTTCATCGTCTCGGCGTCATCAGATGCCGGCTCGGCCGCATCCGCCTCGTCCAGCTTGGTCAGGTAGCGCTCGATCGCCGACTCGACATCCGCCAGTCGTCGCTTCATCTTCGCCCGGGTGAAGTTCTTGTCCCGGCTGTTCACCGCCTTGAACTTGCTGCCGTCGATCGCCACCAGCTTGTTGCTCAACAGATCCAGTTTCTTGCACAGCATCACGAACTCGCGGCACACAAGGCGGATCGCCTCGCCGTTGTCCTTCCGGAAGTCCGCAATGGTCTTGAAGTCCGGTGCTAACCGACCGGTTAG
>CAZRSA010000333.1:0-1781 GCA_964602525.1 uncultured Woeseiaceae bacterium | reverse complement strand
GCCGCCCTGGCCATCGCCGCCTCCCCCACGGCCTGGCCGGATACCTCATCGAGTCACGGCGCCGGCGCGGAGACCGCACTCGAGGAAATCGTGGTCTACGGCAGATCGCGCCAGCTGATCGGCACCGCCGACACCGCGTCCGAGGGGCTGGTGGGCTACGACGACATCCAGCTGCCGCCGCTGCTGCGGGTCGGAGAACTGGTGGAGGCGGTGCCCGGCATGGTGGCCACCCAGCACTCGGGCACCGGCAAAGCCAACCAGTATTTCCTGCGCGGTTTCAACCTGGATCACGGTACGGACTTCTCGGCGAGCGCCGAGGGCGTGCCGCTGAACATGCCCACCCACGGCCACGGGCAGGGTTACCTGGACCTGAACTTCCTGATCCCCGAGCTGGTGGCGACCACCCGCTACCGCAAGGGCCCGTACGCCGCGGAAACCGGCGACTTCTCCTCCGCCGGCAGCGTGGAGTTCACCTTCTACGACGAGCTGCCCGAGACCCTGCTGGGCCTGACCGCCGGCGAGTACGGCTACGGCCGGGCACTGGCCGCCGGCAGCAGTGCCGTGGGCGGCGGCATGCTCACGGCGGCCTTCGACGCCACCGTATACGACGGGCCCTGGGAGCTGGAGGAGAACCTGGAACAATACAAGGCGTATCTCGCCTACGGCTTCGACGTGGGCGGCGCCCGCGCGGAGCTGAACCTGCAGGCCTACGACAGCGAATGGGACTCCACCGACCAGATCCCCCAGCGGGCCGTGGAGTCGGGCCTGATCGACCGGCTGGGCTTCATCGACCCGGACCTGGGCGGCCGGACGCAGCGCTACGCGCTGACCGGTGCGCTCGACTTCGGCACCTGGGAGGCCCGCGCCTACGTGGTCGACTACGACTTCACGCTGTACTCCAACTTCACCTATTTCCTGGATGATCCGGTGGAGGGCGACGAGTTCGAGCAACGCGACGACCGCACGGTGTACGGTGCCAGCCTCGACGGCGGCCGCAGCGTGGAGTTCGGCCGCCGCCTGGTGGAACTGCGCTACGGTGCGGAGCTGCGTTACGACGATATCGACGAGGTGGGGCTGTACGGCGCGGCGGCCCGGGTGCGCACGGACGTCGTGCGCCAGGACGCGGTGGAGGAACTGGCCGCAGGCGTCTGGGGCGAAGCGGACGTGGAACTCACCCGCTCGCTGCGCGGCATCCTGGGCCTGCGGGCCGACTACTACGACTGGGAGGTGGACGCCTTCCGCGCCGTCAACAGCGGCGCCGGCGACGACACCCTGGTGAGCCCGAAACTGGGCCTCGCCTGGCGCGTCTCGGAGGTACTCGAGGCCTACGCCAGCTGGGGCCGGGGCTTCCATTCCAACGACGTGCGCGGCGCCACCATCGCCATCGACCCCGCCAGCGGCGACGCCGTGGACCCGGTGGACGTGCTGGTGGCCTCCGAAGGCGGCGAGCTCGGGTTGCGCTACGAGCGCGGCACCCGCTTAAATCTCTCGCTGGTCGGCTTCTGGCTCGAGCTCGACTCGGAGCTGGTATACGTGGGCGACGCCGGCACCACCGAGCCGAACGATGCCACCGAGCGACTCGGCGTGGAGGCCTCCGCCTTCTGGCAGGCCACCGACTGGCTGGCGGTGAACGCCGCGTGGACGGCCACCGACGCCGAGTTCAAGCGCGACCAGGGCGGCGGACGGGAGATCCCCGGTGCGGTGGAATCCACCTTTACGCTGGGGCTGAACGCGGCCTGGGGCAACGGCTTCAGCGCCAGCACGCGGGTGCGTTACCTGGA
>CAZRSA010000332.1:0-1794 GCA_964602525.1 uncultured Woeseiaceae bacterium | reverse complement strand
CCACCTGGAACTCGAAGAACTGCATGTCGTCCACGTCCATCCGGTAGATGGCGCCCTCCAGCGACAGCCGGCCCTCGGCGAGCTGTGACTTGAAACCGAGCTCGAAGGCGCTGGTGGTCTCCTTGTCGAACTCGTCCCGGATGGCGAGGTCCTTGCCCAGCGGCTGATTGATGAAGACATCGATGGTGGCCGCCGAGCCCTGGTTATTGAAGCCGCCGCTCTTGAAGCCGATGCCCCAGGAGGCGAACAGCGAGACCGCGTCGTTCACGTCGTGGCGGATCGAGAGCTTCGGCTGCACCTGGGTGAAGGTGCGGCTCTGGGGCTGCACGCCGCCCGGGTTCAGCGTCGGGTCCAGGGCCGGGTTCAGCGGCGCGCCGCCGTTAAAGACACCGTCGTTGACGAAGTCGACGAACTCGGTGCGCGGCTCGGTGGGCACCAGGCTGCGTGCCTCGCGCTCCTCACGGTCGTAACGCAGCGCGAGCGCCACCTCGGTGCTGTCCGTGGCGTCGTAGGCCAGCTGGCCGAAGACGGCCCACACGTCGGTGTCGAACTCGTCCCAGAGCAGCTGCTCGGTGGGGTTGTTGGGGTTGTCCGTGTACAGCGTCGGGATGACGCCGAAGCCCCGGTCGATGGCCAGGTTCACGCCCACCTCTCGCTCCAGGGTGAGGTAGTACAGGCCGGCGATCCAGCGCAGGGCCTGATCGCCGGGCGAGGCCAGCCGCAGCTCGAAGCTCACGTCCTCCTGGTCGCGTACCTGGTACTGGGTACCGTCGCAGGTGGTCGGCGTGTAGGGGCCGAGGATGGGGTCGGCGCCGAAGCTGCCGTCCACGGGCAGGAGAATCTGCGGCGGCGGCAGCGTGACGCCCTGGGTGGTCAGCGCGATGGAGTTCGGCAGGCAGGAGTTCGGCGTGGCGTCGTCGGCATTGAAGAAACCGAAGGCCGCGCTGGTGCCGTCCGAGGAGAGCGAGTTCTCGATGTTGCTGTACAGCAGCCAGCTGGTGAGGCTGGCCCAGCCCAGCTCGTAGTCCGCCTTCACCGAGAACTCGGTGGCCTCCTGGTCGTTGGTCGGGTCGATGTTCGGCTGGAACACGAACTCGTGGTCGTCGACATCCTCATTGAAGAAAGAAGCAAAGCCCTCGCCGAACAGCGGATCCAGCGCGGGCGCGAAGCCGGTGGCGAAGTCCGGCAGGTGGAAGGCCGCGTTGAAGCTGATGGACGCTGCGTCCACCTGGCCGTAGCGGGCCTTCACGTCCACCGTGAGGAGGTCGGTGGGCTCGAAGACCAGCCGGCCGTTGATGTTGTAGTTCTCGAAGTCGTCGACCACGTCGGCGCCCAGGAAGCTGTTCGTGTAATAGCCGTCGGTGTCGCGCCAGTCGCCGCCCAGGCTGAACGACAAGGTGTCGGTGAGCGGCCCGCTCACGTAGCCGGTGGCGTAGTAGGTGCTGTCGCCAGCGGCGCTCACCTTGACGTTGCCGGCGAGCTCGTCGCCCGGCATCTTCGTGGTGACGATGATGGCGCCCGCCGCCGCGTTACGGCCGTACAGCGCGCCCTGGGGTCCCTTAAGTACCTCGATCTGCTGCAGGTTCGAGAATTCCCGGTTGAAGGCCGCGGGGTTGGTCATCAGGACGCCGTCGATGATGAAGGCCACGCTGTTCTCGGCGTCGCGGGCGCCGTTCAGGCCGCGGATGTTGATCTGGGTGTCGCCGACCTCGGCCGCGTCGACCAGGCTCACGCCCGGGGTCAGCTTGATGAAGTCCTCCGCGCGCTCCACGCCGGCACGCTCGAGACGATCCT
>CAZRSA010000331.1:0-1808 GCA_964602525.1 uncultured Woeseiaceae bacterium | reverse complement strand
TCACGCTGCTGCAGAAGCACAGCCGCATCAAGGGCGTGAGCGCCTGGACCGTGGGGCTGATCAAACGCAGCCTGCATCTCATCGACGAGGAGTTCCGCCAGAGCCCGCGCAACCACCGGCTGTTCCTCGAGATCCTGCGTGCGCCGCGGGGCGTCACCCACGAACTCCGGCGCATGAACCTCTACGGCGTGCTCGGCCTGTACATCCCCTCCTTCGGGCGCATCGTCGGGCGCATGCAGTACGACCTCTTTCACGCCTACACGGTCGATGCCCACACCCTGTTCGTGGTGAGCAACCTGCGCCGGTTCCGGCTGCACGAGTTCGACCACGAATACCCGCATCCCAGCGCGGTGATGCAGTCCCTCGAGAAGCCGGAGATCGCCTACCTGGCCGGCCTGTTCCACGACATCGCCAAGGGCCGCGGCGGCGACCACTCGGAGCTGGGGGCGGTGGACGCCGAGGCCTTCTGCCTGGAGCACGGCCTGTCCCGCTACGAGGCGCGCATCGTCGCCTGGCTGGTGCGCCATCACCTGGCCCTGTCCACCACGGCGCAGAAGAAAGACATCAGCGACCCGGCCGTGATCAACGAGTTCGCCGCGCTGGTGGGCGACCAGACTCACCTGGACTACCTGTACGTCTTCACCGTCGCCGACGTGCGCGGCACCAATCCGAAGCTGTGGAACTCCTGGAAGGCGAGCCTGTTCGCGGACCTGTACGAGCTCACGAAGCGGGCGCTGCGCCGGGGGCTGGAGAACCCCATCGACAAGGACGAGCTGATCGCCGAGACCCAGCGCGAGGCACGGGCCGTCCTGGCGGCCGCCGGCGTCGACGATGCCGACATCGAGGCCGTCTGGGCCCTGCAGACGCCGGAGTATTTCCTGCGCCACGGCGCCGACGAGATCGCCTGGCAGACCGAATTCCTGGCCGCCCACCGGGACGAGCTCAACCAGCCGCTCATCGCCGTGCGCACGCTGGAGGACACCGGCAGCATCGGGCTGTTCCTGTACACGCCCCAGCGCTATCACACCTTCGCCAACGCTACCGCCGTGATCGACGAGTTGGGGCTCAGCATTCTGGATGCCCGCATCACGCCGACCCGCAACGGCTACAGCATGGACACCTACATCGTCATGGAGGTGGGTATCGCCGAGACGCCGCCGGACGGCGAACGGCTGGAGGAGATCGAGAGCCGGCTCACCCGGGTTATGCGCCGCGGCGAGGACTGGGATGCCCGGGTCACCCGGCGCGCGCCGCGCCAGGTGCGGATGTTCCGCACCCCCACCCAGATCAGCTTCGCCGACGACGAGGCCGGAGGCAGGACCATCATGGAGCTGGTGGCCGGCGACCGCCCCGGCCTGCTGCTGGCGGTCGGCAAGGTCTTCCGCGAGCTGGGCGTCGAGATCAAGGCGGCCAAGATACTGACCATCGGCGAGCGCGCCGAGGACGTGTTCTACCTGACCGACCACGGCCAGCAGCCGCTGGACGCCTCCGTGCGCGAGGCCCTGCGCCGCACCCTGGGCGACCGGCTGGGCGAGGCCGCCTGAGCATGAACCCCCTGATCCGGCGCCTGCATCCGTATCCCTTCGAGCAGCTCGCAGCACTGCTGGCGGGCGTCGAGCCCCCTGCCGGCCTCGGCCGCATCCCGCTGTCCATCGGCGAACCCCGTCACGAGACGCCGGACTTCGTGCTCGAGGCGCTGAAGGCGGCCCTGACAGAGGGCGCCGGCGTCTACCCGGTTTCGCTGGGCCTCGAGGAGCTGCGCGAGGCCTGTGCCGCCTGGCTGCAGCGGCGCTTCGGCGTGGCGGTGG
>CAZRSA010000330.1:0-1816 GCA_964602525.1 uncultured Woeseiaceae bacterium | reverse complement strand
ACGCTGCGGGCATGGACACGCTGTCCGAAGGCCAGCGCGTCAACTTCGAGCTGGTGACCGAGCGCGGCAAGACCGCGGCCGGCAACCTGCAGGCGGCGTAATACCGCCAAGATGCAGGAGGGCCTCCAGGCCCGAATCCTGACATCCGGAAACGGCCCCTCTCGGGGCCGTTTTTCGTTACATTTTCTCGATGTCGGCGCGACGGGGGTAGAAGGCGACGTACCCCGCAATCGGCGCCACCTCGTCGTACACGGCCGGATAGGTCCAGGCCACGTCCTCTCCGTCCTTCGCGTAGTAGCGCGCCTCGCCCTTGAACGGGCAGGTGGTCTGCGTGCCGCTGGCCGCCAGCTTCTCCGTGGCCACGTCCTCCGGCGGGAAATACAGCACGCGGTCGTAGCCGTCCTCGTCCAGCGCCAGCACGCCCGTGCTGTCCGCCACCCGCACACCGTCCACGGCCACCTTCCAGCGTCCCGGCGCCTCGGCGATCCGGATGCGGTGCTCCGGCGCGCGTGCCGCGCCCCGCGACGGTCCCAGTGTCTTCTGCTTCATGGCGACTCCCGGTTCCGGGTCGGTTCGCATTCAGGATACCCCAGCTAGACACCGTCGGTGCGAATTGGGAGACTCCGATGCAGCCAGGGGCGGATCAGGAGCAAGGGGCATGACGCGACTCTCGAAGCTGGCGGGCGCACTCGTTCTTGCGGCCACGGTGGGGCTGTTTACCACGTCCGCGGCGATGGCCGCCGACAGCGTACTGGACCGGGTCGCCGAAACCGGCGAGTTCCGTATCGGCTATGCACCCGGCTCGCCGCCGCTGTCCTTCGACGATGGCGACGGCGAACCGGCCGGCTACTCCATCGAGCTCTGTCGCCACATCGGCCGTACGCTAAAGCGCCAGCTGGGCCTGGAAGAGCTGGCATTGACCTACGTGCCGCTGGTGTCCATGGAGGAGCGCCTGGGTGCCGTGGAGGCGGGCAGGGTCGACATCGAATGCGGTGCCACCACCGTTACGCTGTCCCGGCGTGAGCGGGTGGACTTCACCCTCATGACCTTCATCACCGGCAGTGCCGTGCTGTCGCGCAGCGGCGACCCGATCCCCGGCGTGTCGGACCTCGGCGAAAAGCGCATCGCGGTAATGCGAGACACCACCACCGAGGCGGTGCTGCGCGACTTCGCGGCGGTCAACGAGACGGGACTGACCCTGGCGCTGGTGGAAACCCACCAGCAGGGCATGAAGCTCCTGAACGATGGTGAGGTGGACGGTTTCGCCTCCGACCGGGCCATGCTCATCGGTCAGGTCTTCACCGACGGGAACGCACGAAACGAGTACGAGATGACCCGCGGCGTGCTGTCCTTCGAGCCCTATGCCCTGGTGGTCCCCCGCGGCGACACCCGCTTCCGTCTCGCCGCCGACCGTGCACTGGCCGAACTCTACCGCTCGGCCCGCATCCGCCGTCTGTACCAGGACTGGTTCGGCCGGTACGGCGAGCCGCTGTCGCCTATCGTGGAGGCCATGTATCAGTTCCAGGCCGTCGGCGAATGAATACGCAGGTGGGCCTTCAGGCCCGATCCGGCCTCCCGGCCCGATTCCGCCATCGACATCCGCTCCGCCCCGCCCTTCGAACTACACCGGAGGCACCTCATGAAACTCTGGCAGAAACTGCTGATCGCTCTCGTCGCCATGTTCGCCGCCAGCCTGATCGTCGGCTTCACCTGGAACCGGCTCTTCGAGCCCGCCATGCCGCCGTATCTCAGCGGCGTCGTCGGCGGCCTGGCCGCGCTGGCCACCTGGGAACTCCTCCGCAAGCAGGGGTAGGAG
>CAZRSA010000329.1:0-1820 GCA_964602525.1 uncultured Woeseiaceae bacterium | reverse complement strand
TTGCCCAGCAGTTGTTCGGGACTCGCGTACCGCGGTGTCATGGCACCGGCACGGGTCAGGTGGCCGGGCTCGTCCTCGAGCAGCTTCGCGATGCCGAAGTCCAGCAGCTTCACCCTGCCGCTGGTGGTGACGAGTACGTTGGTGGGCTTGATGTCGCGGTGGACCACCAGATTCGCATGCGCGAACGCCACCGCGTCGACCACGTCGATCAGCAGACGGATCCTGTCGGCAAGCGCGAGCGACTGCTCCTGGCAGTAGCAGGTGATCGGACTGCCGTCGACCAGCTCCATGACGATGTACGGCCACCCTTCGGGCGTGAGCCTCGCATCGTAGAGCTGCGAGATGTGGGGATGATTCAGGCCTGCGAGAACGCTCTGCTCCTGCATGAAGCGTTCGCGCATGGCCGGGCTGAAACCGCTGATGGTGGAGAGCTTTATCGCGACGTCGCGTTCGAAACTGCCGTCTATGCGGGAAGCCCGGTAGACGCGGCTCATGCCGCCTTCGGCGATGAAGCCCGTGATCCGGTATCCGTCGAGCTCGCGGCCGACCAGACCTTCCCCGTCATCGCCCGAGAATTCGGAAAGTATGCCCAGCCCCGCTCCCGTCGAGAACGGGTCTCCGTCAGAACCTGTCATCGCCGCTCGTCACATCTGGCTGTCCGTCGTGCAGGGGCTTTATACACTGCTCGAGGCGGCGAAGACGATACCGGCTGCTCAAAAAAAGGAAAGCCCCGGGTCTTGCCGGTACGGCGCCGGAGCATCCGCTCAGACGACAGGGGCGAGAACCCAGCGCGCAATACCCGCCAGGACCACCACGAGCCAGGGCGGCGTCCGCCAGAACACGAGCAGGACGAACGCGACCAGGGCGAGAGAGAAATCCACGGTCGAGCGAATGCCGGCCGTCCAGACCGGGTCGTACAGCGCAGCCAGCAGCAGTCCGACGACGGCGGCATTCACGCCCGGCAGCGCCCGGCGCAGCGGCCCGAACTCGCGCACGCGGCTCCACCAGGGCAGCACGCCGATCACGAGCAGGAAGGAGGGCAGGAAGATCGCGGCCAGGCACAGTAACCCGCCCGTCCACCCCTTCGGGGCCTCCGTCATCACCGTGCCGAGATACGCGGCAAACGTGAACAGCGGGCCGGGCACCGCCTGGGCGGCACCGTAGCCGGCCAGGAAGGCGTCTTCATCCACCCAGCCCGGCGGCACCACCTCGGCCTGCAGCAGCGGCAGCACCACGTGGCCGCCGCCGAACACCAGAGAACCCGCCCGGTAGAAACTGTCGATGAGCGCCAGCGTCTGCCCGGGCCAGACCGCCGCTGCCGCGGGCAGACCCGCCAGCAGCAGCGCGAACACCCCCAGCAGGATCGCCGCCGCACCACGCCGCACCGGGACCGCCAGCGTGCCCGTGCCGCTGCCGGCCGCCGGCTCCAGAAAGCGCCATCCGTAGAGCCCGCCGGCGATGATCACCGCCACCTGTGTCCAGGCCGAAGGCAGCGCCAGCACCGCGGCCGCCGCAGCAACGGCCAGCGTGACCCGCTCCCGGTCCGGACAGAGCGCCCGGCCCATGCCCCACACGGCCTGCGCCACCACCGCAACGGCGGCGAGCTTCAGCCCCTGCAGCACACCCGCCGGTATGCCGTCCGCCATGGCGACCACGCCGTAGCCGAAGGCAATCAGTAGTGCGGCGGAAGGCAGCGTGAAACCGAGCCAGGCCGCGAGCGCACCGGGCACTCCGCCGCGCATGAGGCCGATGCCCATGCCGACCTGACTCGAGGCCGGCCCGGGAAGAAACTGGCACAGCGCCACCAGGTCCGCATAGGC
>CAZRSA010000328.1:0-1830 GCA_964602525.1 uncultured Woeseiaceae bacterium | reverse complement strand
AGCGCCGCAAGGAGATCGCCGACCGGCTCGACCTGCCGCCCTACGTCATCTTCCACGACGCCACGCTGCAGCAGATGGCCGAGCACCGGCCGCAGACGGAGGCCGACCTGCTCAGCATCAACGGCGTGGGCGCGGCCAAGCTGGAACGCTACGGGGAGGCTTTCCTGGAGGTCATCGCTTCGTCGTCACCGTCCACGGCGTAGAGGGCCAGATCGTCGAAGTAGACGCCCTGGGTGGTCTCCGAACCGGAATAGTCGATGTAGAGCGTGAAGGCCTGCACCGTCGCGGTGCCGGCAGGCGCGGTCACGACACCGGTATCCAGGAAGATCCATTCGCCCACGGTCGTGCGGCTGTTCACCCGGTTCGATGCCTTCGCCTTCGTATCACCGCCGGCGGTCTCCACCGTTCCCAGGTCCTCGCCGTCGGCGTCGAAGAACGACAGCTGGAGTATGCCGAAAGCCGGCGTCCCCACCAGCTGCCGGGGTGTCAGGCCGTACCCGGTCAGACGCCAGCGCGACCCGGGCTCCGCCGGGAACTCCTGGTAGGCGCCGGAGGCGTTGCCGAGGAAAAACGGGTTATAGGGCACCGTCCGGCTGAAGCCGCCGTTGAACATGGACTGGCTGCCGCTGCGCGCGTGGTTCTTCGAGAACATGCTGATCTCGAACAGGTCCCAGCCGCCTTCCTCCGCCGGCAGCTTCGTCTCGAAGCTCGCATCCTTCAACAGGCCGCCCTCATCCGGCTGCGCACCAACGGGCCCGCAGGCCAGGAGCGCGCTCGTCAGGACGAGGCAGAGGAGATTCGTTGTGCCTTTCATGTGTGGGCCTCCCGCCGTCACACTCACAATAAGCCTTTCGGGGCCGGAGGTCGATCGGGGGGTGAAGTTCCTCCTGCCGCCAGCCCTTGCATGGCGGCCGCACGCGGGCCACGCTGTCCGCGCACAGGGAGAATTGCGATGACAACTGCCGTCACCGCCAGGCTGAAGTTCCTGGCGGACCTCGAAGCGCCGCTGGTCTACGTGCCCTCGAAAGGCGGCGGCGACAGCACCGAGCATCTCGGCAACTTTGCCTTGCGCGAGGTGGCCGTGCGCGATGCGCGAACCCGACTGCCCGAGACCCGTCTCGACGCCGAGGGCTTCGTGCTGGCGAGGGAGCCGACAGCGGTCACCGACTTCCACGACGACGACCAGGTGGAAACGGTGCATCACGCCGAGGTGGAGGCGCTGCTGATGCGTCTCACCGGCGCGAGCCGGGTCGAGATCTTCGACGACACCCGCCGCAGCTCGTCGGTGGCGGGTCAGCGCGAGAAGAAGACCCGCGATCCGGCATCCATCGTGCACAACGACTACACCGCACGCTCCGGCGTGAAGCGGCTGCGGGACCACTACGCCGACGCACCGGAGGAAGCCGAGCGCCTGCTCGCGCGGCGCTTCGCCATCATCAACGTCTGGCGCTCCACCGCCGGGCCCGTGCTCAGCCACCCCCTGGTGATGGCCGACGCGACCAGCGTGCGGGAGGAAGACCTCGTGGCAGTGGAACGGCGCGGCGAAGACCGCATCGGCGAGCTGCAGGTGGCGCTGCACCACCCGCAGCAGCGCTGGTACTACTACCCGCGCATGCAGCCGGAAGAGGCGCTGGTGTTCAAGACCTTCGACTCCGCCACCGACGGGCGCACGCGGTTCACGCTGCATTCGTCGTTCGAAGATCCCGCCGCGCCCGCTGACGCGCCGCCGCGGGAGAGCATAGAAACGCGTTGCCTGGTGTTCTTTTAGAGCCGGCACCCGTAGGAGGGGCTTCAGCCCCGATCCATGTCGGCAATCGGGCCTGAAGGCCT
>CAZRSA010000327.1:0-1850 GCA_964602525.1 uncultured Woeseiaceae bacterium | reverse complement strand
CTGTGCAGGATGGCCACCAGTTCGGGCATCTGGGTCATCTGCACCCGGCGCGCCACCAGCAGGCCGATGGTGCCGCCGATGGCGAGCGCCACGAGCAGCAGGACGTAGTTGTCGGTGACGATGCCGAAGATGGTGGCGAGCAGGGCGATGGCCATGCCCGTGATGCCGTAGTAGTTGCCCCGCCGGGCGGTCTCCTGGTGGGAGAGCCCGCCGAGGGCGAGGATGAAGAGGATGGTCGCGCCGATGTAGGCGACGGTGACGATTCCCTGTGGCATGTCTTGTCTCCTACTTGCGGAACATCTGCAGCATGCGCTGCGTGACGGCGAAACCACCGGCGATGTTCACGGCGGTGATGAGCACGGTGAAGCCCGCCATCCAGGCGATCCAGCCCACCGGCGAGGAGATCTGCAGCAGCGCGCCGATGATGATGATGCTGGAGATGGCGTTGGTGACGCTCATCAGCGGCGTGTGCAGCGAGGGCGTCACGTTCCAGATGACCATGTAGCCCACGAAGCAGGCCAGCACGAACACGGTGAAGTGCTGCATGAACGAGGGCGGCGCGACGGCACCGAGCCCGAGCATGGCCAGCGCGCCCACCCCGATCAGCACCACCGGGCCCAGGACGCTCGGCTTTTTCGGCTCGGGGGGCGGGGGCGGCGCCTCGCCGGAGGGCTTCGGCGGAGGCGCGGCGCTGATCTTTGGCGCCGGCGGCGGCCAGGTGATCTCGCCCTCCTTCACCACGGTGGCGCCGCGCACCACCTCGTCCTCGAAGTCCACCACGAGATTGCCGTCCTGCTCCGGCGTCATGTCGGTCAGCAGATGGCGCAGGTTGGTGGCATAGAGCTGGCTCGACTGGGCCGCGAGGCGGCTCGGCAGGTCGGTGTAGCCGATGATGGTGACGCCGTGCTTCTCCACCACCTCGTTCGGTTCGGTGAGTTCGCAGTTGCCGCCCTGCTCGGCAGCCAGGTCCACGATGACGCTGCCCGGCTTCATCGACTCCACCATCTCGGCGGTGATGAGCTTGGGCGCCGGCTTGCCGGGGATGAGCGCCGTGGTAATGATGATGTCGACGTCCTTCGCCTGCTCGGCGAACAGCGCCATCTCGGCCTTGATGAACTCCTCGCTCATCACCTTGGCGTAGCCGCCCTCGCCGGAGCCCTCTTCCTCGAATTCGAGCATGAGGAACTCGGCGTCCATGCTCTCCACCTGCTCCTTGACCTCGGGGCGGGTGTCGAAGGAGCGCACGATGGCGCCCATGCCCTTGGCGGCGCCGATGGCGGCCAGCCCGGCCACGCCGGCGCCGATCACGAGCACCTTGGCGGGCGGAATCTTGCCGGCGGCCGTGATCTGCCCGGTGAAGAAGCGGCCGAAGTGCTGGGCGGCCTCCACGACGGCGCGGTAGCCGGCGATGTTCGCCATGGACGAGAGCGCGTCCATCTTCTGCGCCCGCGAGATGCGCGGGATGGAATCCATGGCCAGCACGGTCACCTTCTTCTCCGCCAGGCGGTTCAGCAGGTCCTCGTTCTGGGCCGGCCACAAAAAGCTCGCCAGCGTCTGGCCCTCGTGGGTCAGCTCCACCTCCTCGGCGTTCGGCGGGCGCACCTTCATGACGATGTCGCTGGTCTTCCAGAGCTCGTGGGCGTTGCCGACCACGCTCGCGCCGGCCTCGGCATAGGCGTCGTCGGAGAAATCGGCTGCGCTGCCCGCGCCGCTCTCCACCTGCACCGAGTATCCGAGCTTGACCAGCTGGCCGACCACGTCGGGGGTGGTAGCCACACGTTTCTCGCCGGGCTGGGTCTCCCGGGGGACACCGATCTTCATAGGATTCTCCACGTTGAATTCTTGGTCTT
>CAZRSA010000326.1:0-1860 GCA_964602525.1 uncultured Woeseiaceae bacterium | reverse complement strand
CCGCTGAACGCGAGCTCCTCGCCCTCCGAGAAACTGTCGCCGATATTGATGGTGCCGTGGTTGTGGATGCCGATAATGTCGCCGGCCCAGGCCTCGTCCGCCGACTGGCGGTCGGCCGCCATGAAAGTGATCGCCTCGGCCACCTTCACCGCCTTGCCGAGCCGCACGTGATGCAGCTTCATGCCCTTCGTGAAACGCCCCGAGCACAGCCGCATGAACGCGATGCGGTCCCGGTGGGCGGGATCCATATTGGCCTGGATCTTGAAAACGAAGCCGGTCAGCGCGGTCTCGGTCGGCTCCACCACGCGTCCGCCCGCCTCCCGCGACCGGGGCTCCGGGGCCAGCTCCACGAAGCCATCCAGCAGCTCGCGCACGCCGAAGTTGTTGATGGCGGAACCGAAGAACACCGGGGTCTGCCGTGCCGCCAGATAGGCCTCCGGGTCGAGGTCGGGACAGGCGCCGCAGACCAGCTCGATCTCCTCGTCGAACGCCTCCGCCCGGTCGCCCAGGAACGCCCGCGCCTCGTCGGAGGCGAGACCCTCGATGACCCGGGTCTCGCCCGCCTTCTCGCGGCCGGCGCTCTCGTAGACGTAGATGCGGTCCTGCTGCAGGTGGTAGACGCCCCTGAGGTCCCTGCCCATGCCGATGGGCCAGGTCACCGGCGCGCACTGGATGCCCAGCACGGACTCGATCTCGTCCAGCAGCTCGATGGGTTCGCGGCCCTCGCGGTCCAGCTTGTTGATGAAGGTGAGGATGGGCGTGTCCCGCAGGCGGCACACCTCCATCAGCTTCACGGTACGCTCCTCGACGCCCTTCGCGCAGTCGATGACCATCATGGCCGAGTCCACGGCCGTCAGCGTGCGGTAGGTGTCCTCGGAGAAGTCTTCGTGCCCCGGGGTGTCCAGCAGGTTCACGATGCGCTCCCGGTAGGGGAACTGCATCACCGAGGAGGTGACCGAGATGCCGCGCTCCTGCTCGAGCTTCATCCAGTCCGAGGTGGCATGGCGGCGCGCCTTGCGGCCCTTCACGGTGCCCGCGAGCTGGATGGCGCCGCCGAACAGCAGCAGCTTCTCGGTCAGCGTGGTCTTGCCGGCGTCCGGATGAGAGATGATCGCGAAGGTGCGCCGGCGCCGCACCTCCTGTTCCAGAGTGGCCATGGGTCAACCCGGGGGTCGGGAAAAAGGCGGCGAGTCTACCGGAAGGGCAGTCCGGCTGCCAGATGGCTCCGGCGGCGCTACTCGTCCGGCACCAGCCGCAGGGCCAGCACCATGGCGTCCTCGCGGCCGGCGTCGGCGCGGTAATAACCGCGGCGGCGGCCGATCGGCCGGAAGCCGTACTTGCGGTACAGGCGCAGTGCGGTCTCGTTGGATGGGCGCACCTCCAGCAGCATCTGCCGCACGGCCGCGTTGCGCGCGCGACTGATCAGCTCGGCAAGCAGCAGCTCGCCGAAGCCGTAGCGCCGCCAGTCCCGGTCCACGCAGAGATTGAGCAGATGCGCCTCGCCGGCCGCCACGGAGAGGATGCCGTAGCCCCGGGGTTCGTCCTCCACTTCGATCAGCAGGCAGGTATAGCCGGCCAGCAGGCAGTCACGGAAGATGCCACGACTCCACGGGAAGTCGTAGCTGCGGCGCTCGATATCGGCCACCAGTGGGAGATCGCCCGGCAGCATGGCCCGCAGCTGCGGTACCGGTTCGCGGACCACCGAATTCACCTGCCGCTCCCCGCGAGCAGGTGCCGGGCACGGCAGAGATCCTGCCAGGCCTTGCGCTTCTGGCCGGGGCTGCGCAGCAGATAGGCCGGGTGGTAGCTGACCACGACCGGGATATCGGCCTCGGGGTAGCGGTGCACCCGGGTGCGCAG
>CAZRSA010000325.1:0-1860 GCA_964602525.1 uncultured Woeseiaceae bacterium | reverse complement strand
TGAAGAACACCTGCACCGCGTTGCCGATGTAGCGTTTCTCCGGGTCGTAGTAGTCCCTGGTGAACTGCTCGTTCTCGGACACCACCATCCTGTCGCGCAGCGCGTCCACCCGCGGGTCGCGGGCCACCTCGTCCTCGTAGTCGGCAGCGGTCAGGCGGCCGAAGATCAGCGGAATGGCCGTCATGTACTGGATGCAGTGGTCGCGGTCGGCCGGGTTGTCCAGCGGACCGGTCTTGTCGATGATGCGCACGCCCGGCTCCTGGGTCTCGATCACGATGCGCTCCACGTCGTCGATGCGGTCCCGGACCTCCTCGTGCAGCTTCATGCCGGCCTCCACCGCCGTCTGCGCATGGAACTCCGCCGGATAGGAGATCTTGAACAGCACGTTCTCCATCACGTAGCTGGCGTAGCCCTGGGGGAAGCTGAACTCGTTGCCCTTGAACAGCACATCGTAGAAGCCCCAGGTCTGCGCCGACAGCGCCGACGGATAGCCCATCTCGCCGGTGAGCGCGATCAGCGCGTGGCGCACGGCCCGGCTGGTGGCATCGCCCGCGGCCCAGCTCTTCCTCGAGCCGGTATTCGGGGCGTGGCGGTAGGTGCGCAGTGCGCCCCCGTCGATCCAGGCATTGGAGACGGCGTTTATCACCTGCTCCCGATCGCCGCCGAGCATCTTCGTGACCACCGCGGTGGAGGCGATGCGCACCAGCAGCACGTGGTCCAGGCCCACCCGGTTGAAGCTGTTCTCCAGCGCGATCACGCCCTGGATCTCGTGGGCCTTGATCATGGCGGTGAGCACGTCACGCATGTTGAGCGGCTTCCTGCCGTCCTTGCGTGCCTGGCGGCTGAGATAGTCCGCCGTCGCGAGGATGCCGCCGAGGTTGTCCGAGGGATGACCCCACTCGGCCGCCAGCCAGGTGTCGTTGAAGTCGAGCCAGCGGATCATGGCGCCGATGTTGAAGGCCGCCTGCACCGGGTCGAGCTCGTGGTCGGTGCCGGGCACCCGGGCGCCGCCCTTCAGGATGGCCCCGGGGACCACGGGGCCCAGCAGCTTGGTGCAGGCGGGATAGTCCAGCGCCTGGAAGCCGCAGGCCAGCGTGTCCAGCAGGCAGTAATGGGCGGTCTCGTAGGCGGTATCGCTGTCGATCTCGTAGCCGGTGACGTAGTCGGCGATGTCGACCAGGACCTGATCGGGATCGGCCCGCTTGGCGGAACGGATATCGGCGGACATGCAGGTCTCCTCAGTCTCTCTCGTCGATGGGCGTGAACGGCCGCAGTTCCGGGCCCACGTATTCGGCGCCGGGCCGGATGAGCTTGTTGTCCGCGCGCTGCTCCATGATGTGGGCCGCCCAACCCGTCACCCGCGAGCAGACGAAGATGGGCGTGAACAGATAGGTGGGGATGCCCATGAAGTGGTAGCAGCTCGCGGAGAAGAAGTCCGCATTGGCGAACAGCCGCTTCTCGTCCCACATGACCTTCTCGATGGCCTCGGACACGGCATACAGGTGGGTGTCGCCGGTCTCCTCCGAGAGCCGCTTCGACATCTTCTTGTTGATCGTGTTGCGCGGGTCGGACTCGGTGTACACCCGATGGCCGAAGCCCATGATCTTGTCCTTGCGCTCGAGCATCTGCTTGATGCCGGCGGTGGCCTCCTCCGGCGAGGAGAATTTCTCGATGAGCTCCATGGCCGCCTCGTTGGCGCCGCCGTGCAGCGGGCCGCGCAGCGCGCCGATGGCGCCGGTGACCGCGCTGTGGAAGTCCGACAGCGTCGCGGTGATGACCCGGGCCGTGAACGTGGAGGCGTTGAACTCGTGCTCGGCGTAGAGGATCAGCGAGGTGTCCAGCGTCTTCCGGTGCAGCTCG
>CAZRSA010000324.1:0-1870 GCA_964602525.1 uncultured Woeseiaceae bacterium | reverse complement strand
GGTGTCGATGCAGATACCCGTGCAGACCGGTTCGCGCAACGAGGTGGAGCCCGGCAAATCCGGCTTCGCGCATTTCTTCGAGCACATGATGTTCCGCGGCACCGAGCGCTTCCCGGCCGACAGTTACAAGAAAATCCTGAAGAGCGCCGGGGCTGATCAGAACGCCTATACGACGGACGACTACACCAACTACCACGTCACCTTCACGAAGGCGGACCTGGAGGCCCTGATCGAGCTGGAGGCCGACCGCTTCCGCAACCTGAGCTATTCGGAGGCGGACTTCCGCACCGAGGCGCTCGCGGTCAAGGGCGAGTACCTGAAGAACTACTCCAACCCCACCCAGAAGTTCTACGAGCGCACCCGCGCGCTCGCGTTCCAGCGCCACACCTACCGGCACACGACCATGGGCTTCTTCGAGGACATCGAGATGATGCCCGAGCAGAAGGACTACGCCGATCTCTTCTTCGACCGCTGGTACCGCCCTGAGAAGACCTCCATCATCCTGGTCGGCGACCTGGACCCGGATGCCACCTTCGAACTGGTGGAGAAGTACTGGGGCGGCTGGGAGCGCGGTGACTACCAGGCCGAGATCCCGGTGGAGCCGCCGCTGGACGGTCCCGTCTACGAGCACATCACCTGGGAGGCGCAGACCCAGCCCTGGCTGGTAATGTCGTTCCGCGGGCCGGCGTTCCTGCCCACCGAGAAGGACATGCCGGCGCTGGACCTCGTCGCGATGCTGTATCTGTCCGAGTCCTCCGAGCTCTACCAGCAGCTCGTCATCGAGGACCAGCTGGTGGACGAATTCTGGACCTATTTCCCGGACCGCAAGGACCCCAACCTGCTGATGATCGCGGCCCGTCTCACCGACGCGGACCATGCGCCGGCGGTGCGCGACGCCGTCGCCGAGACGCTGGCGCAGGCACGCACCGAAACTGCGTCCCCGGACGAGGTGGAAGAGGCCAAGGCCCGGCTGCGCTACTCCTTCACCGCCGGCATGGACGACTCCGAGGGCATCGCCGCCATCCTCGCGAGCTACGTGCAGTTCGAGCGTACGCCGGAGACCATCAACAAGACCTTCCGCACCTATGCGTCGCTGCAGCCGGAGGACGTGCGGCGCATGGCCGACCGCTACTTCACCGACGCCAACCGGGTGCTCGTGACGCTGGCCGGCGAGCCCTCCCTGCCGGGCATCGACGGCAGCTTCTCCGTGGACGAGCGCGCCGCCGCCATGGCCGGGGCCGGGGCGCCGCCGGTCGGTCTGCTGGAGCGCCGCTCGGAGGCCTCGCCGCTGGTGGACGTCTCGTTCCTGTTCGCCGCCGGCGCGGCCGACGACCCTCCGGGCAAGAAGGGCCTGGCTGCGCTCACGGCGGCGATGCTCGCCGACGGCGGCTCCCGCGCGCGTACCATCCAGGAGATCAACCGGGCGCTCTATCCCATGGCGGCGGGCTTCGATGCCCGGGTGGACAAGGAGATGATCCGCCTCTCGGGCACGGTGCACCGGGACAGGCTGAACGACTGGTACGAGCTCGTGCGCGCCCAGCTGCTGGAGCCGGGCTGGCGGGAGTCGGACCTGGAGCGGCTGCGTACCCGCACCATCAATGCCATCCGCACGGGCCTGGTCGGCAACAACGACGAGGAGCTGGGCAAGGAGCTGCTGTATGCGGAACTCTACGGGAACCAACACCCGTACGGCTCGCTGAACGAGGGCGACGTGAGCGACGTCGAATCGATAACGCTGGACGACGTCCGCGCCTTCTACCGCGAGCGCTTCACCGCGCAGAACCTCACCGTGGGCCTCGCCGGCGGTTATCCGGAGGATTTCGCCGCACGGGTGGCGGCCGACATGGGCCGGCTGCCCGCCGGGGCGGCA
>CAZRSA010000323.1:0-1879 GCA_964602525.1 uncultured Woeseiaceae bacterium | reverse complement strand
CCGGCTCATGGGCTCGGAATGGTCGTGGGGGATAGCCGTCGTCGGCAGCACCGGCACCAGCATGGCATCGTAATCGCGGAAGAACTCCTGCCAGCGGGCCCTGAGCTGCAGTCGCCGTTCGTTCGCCGACAGCCATTCCCGGTGCCGCTGGGAGGTGTAGCGCGCCGCCAGCGCACGGCCCTCGCCCGCTTGCGCCGCCTTCGCCGCCATCGCCTCGACCTCATCGCGGCTGAGGCCACCGGCGAGCGCCGCGTTCAGCAGCTGGTTGAACACAGTGACCGCCTTGTCGAAGATGAAGGCGGGCCGTGCGTCGTGATCCACGCGGGCGCCGGCGTCGGCCAGCGCGTCGGCCGCCGCGCCGAGCAGGCTGCGCACCGGCTCATCCACCGGCGCCGAGGGCTCGTCGAACCACACCGCCACCCGGTAGTCGGCAAGATCGCCGTGACGGGCCGGCGGCAGACTCAGCGACCAGGCCTTCGCATCCCATTCGCCGGGCCCGGCCAGCACGTCCAGCGCGAGCTCCAGATCGGCCACGTCCCGGGCCAGCGGGCCGACCACGGCGATATCCGCCTCGGTGAGCGTACCCGGCGGCCCGGGTATCTGGCCGCGCCCCGGCACGATGCCGAAGCTGGGCTTGTGGCCGGTGACGCCGCAGCACGCCGCCGGACCGCGGATGGAACCGCCAATGTCGCTGCCGAGTTCCAGCGGCGTGAAGCCGGCGGCCAGCGCGCCCGCCGCGCCGCCGGACGAGCCGCCCGCCGTGCGGCTCGTATCCCAGGGATTGTTGCTCTGCCCGAACAGTTCGTTGTAGCTCTGCAGGTCGGCCGCGTACAGGGGCAGGTTCGTCTTGCCGGCGACCACCGCACCCGCGGCGCGCAGCCGTGCCACTGCCTCCGCGTCTTCCTCCGGCACGAATCCGGCCAGGTCCCGGGCGCCGCAGGTCGTGCGCAGCCCGGCCGTCTGGAACGAGTCCTTGATGGTCATGGCGACGCCGTGCAGCGGACCCCGCCAGCGCCCGCGTGCCGCCTGGCGGTCGGCCTCGTCGGCCTCCCTGCGTGCACGCTCGTCGTCGCGGGTCACCACCAGGTTCAGCGGACCGTCCAGGCGATCGATGCGGGCCAGCATCGCCTCCAGGTGCTCGCGGCTGGTGAGCTCGCCGGCACGGATGGCCGCGGCCACCTCCCGCGCACTCATCCAGGCGATGCGGGTCTCGTCCGTGGCCCGTTCAGACATAGCCCGTTCAGAACCGGCCCGTTCAGAACTGCCCGGCGATGTAGCTCTGCAGCTGCTCGATGGTGTGCTCCTGGTCGGCGATCTTGGCCTTCACCAGATCGCCGATCGACACCAGCCCCACCACCTCGCCGCCCTCACGCACCGGCAGGTGGCGGATGCGTTTGTCGGTCATCAGCGCCAGGCACTCGTCCACCGAGCGCTGGGGCGCCACGCAGACCACGTCCGTGGTCATGATCTCGCCCACCGGCAGCTCCCGCGAAGAGCGGCCCGCCAGCACCACCTTCCGGGCGTAATCGCGCTCGGTGAAGATGCCGGCGAGCCGGCCGTCGGCCAGGATGACGACGGCGCCGACGTCCTTCGCGGCCATCGTCTCCAGGCTCTCCAGAACGGTCGCCTGCGGCGACACCGACCACAGCCCGCCACCCTTCGACTTCAGGATATCGCTGACCTGCGCCATGGCTGGCTCCCTCCCCTGTCGTTGACAGGTCAGAAACTACCACAGTCACCTCTCCGGGTGCGCCGCGGCAGGCCGTTGCGCTTTTGCCCTCGCCGGGCCCTTGGCCTATGCTGCCGGGAATTTTTCCATAGAGCGAGGGAGCGAGCATGACACCGTCGGACGGCACGCCCGCCACCAACACGGGCATAC
>CAZRSA010000322.1:0-1882 GCA_964602525.1 uncultured Woeseiaceae bacterium | reverse complement strand
GTGAGCCCGGTCACCGCTACATGACGCCGGCGCGGAACAGATCGTGGATGTTCAGTGCGCCGATCAGGTGGCCGCGGTCGTCCACGACGAGCAGCGCGGTGATCTTGTTCTGCTCGATGATATGCACGGCCTCTGCGGCCAGCGTGTCCGGCACAACCGTCAGGCAGCCGGGATGGGTGACTTCCGCCATGCTCGTGTTGCGGATGTCCGCGCCGGTGTCGAGGGCGCGGCGCAGGTCGCCGTCGGTGAAGATACTCGTGACCCGGCCGTCGCCATCCACCACCGCGGTCATCCCGAGGCCCTTGCGGGTCATCTCCAGCAGCCCCTCGCTGAGCGTGACCTCGGGGGTTACCCGTGGCACCTCGTCGCCGGTGTGCATGATGTCGCCCACCGTCAGCAGCAGACGCCGGCCCAGGCTGCCGCCCGGATGCGAGCGGGCGAAATCCTCGGCCGTGAAGCCCCGCGACTCCAGCAGTGCCACGGCGAGCGCATCGCCCATGGCGAGGGTGGCCGTGGTGCTGGCGGTGGGGGCGAGGTTCAGCGGGCAGGCCTCCTCCTGCACACTGACGTCGAGCACCACGTCCGAGGCCCTGGCGAGCGTCGAGTCCCGCTTGCCGGTCAGGGTGATCAGGGGCACGCCGAGCCGCTTCACCAGCGGCAGGATGGTGATGATCTCCCGGGTCTCGCCGGAATAGGACACCGCCATCACCAGGTCGGTGGCCGTGATCATGCCGAGGTCGCCGTGGCTGGCCTCGCCCGGGTGGACGAAGAAGGCCGGACTGCCGGTGCTGGCCAGGGTCGCCGCGATCTTGCCGCCGATGTGGCCGGACTTGCCCATGCCGGTGACGACGATGCGCCCGGTGCAGGCCAGGCAGAGGCTGCAGGCGCGGTCGAAGTCCTCGCCGATGCGTCCGGCCAGGTCCTGCACCGCACGCGCCTCGATACCGAGCACGCTGCGGGCCAGTTCGCGGGTGGCTTTTGCGTCCAGGTTTCGCTCCAGGCGGCGTCCCCGCCGCGGCTCAGGTGACCGCCTGCCCGAGGTTCTGCGAGACCACGTACGCGTGATAGGCCACGAACGCGACGAGCAGCGCCACACCTTCCAGCCGTCCGATCCGGCCGGCGTCGGCGTAATTGTACGTCATCGCGAACAGCACCAGCGTGACGGCCACCATGACGAAGAAGTGCAGTGTGAGCACGGTGGGCTCCACGGTTGCCGGATGGATGGCGACCGCCAGGCCGATGACCGCCAGCAGATTGAACATGTTCGAGCCGAGGATGTTGCCGATGGCCAGGCCCTGCTCGCCTTTCAGGGCGCTCATCAGGGAGACTGCCAGCTCGGGCAGGCTGGTGCCGATTGCCACGAGGGTGACGCCGACCACGAGCTCGCTGACTCCGAGTTCGCGCGCCAGCTGTATGGCGCCGTCCACCAGCAGTTCGGAGCCGACCAGCAGCACCGCGAGTCCCACCGCCAGCCAGAGCACGGCCGTGCGCATGGGCATGTCGCGGGGAATCTCGGCCTCGTACTCCGCCTCGATGGGATCAGTGGCGCGGGACCCCAGCCCCAGGCGCACGATCCAGTACAGCACCACGAACAGGACGCCGATCAGCACGAAACCGTCGATCCGGGTCAGCCGGAGATCCAGGAACAGGGCCAGCGTGAGCAGGGTTACCGCAAGCAGCAGCGGCATCTCCCGGCGCAGGATGGTGGAGGTGACCAGGATGGGGCGCACCGCCGCCACGGCCCCGAGCACCAGGGCGACGTTGGCGATGTTGGAGCCGATGGCGTTACCGAGGGCGAGGCTCGGGCGCCCCGCGATCGCGGCGACCACGGAGACCAGGATCTCCGGTGCCGAGGTGGCGAAGCCGACGATGGTGAGGCCGA
>CAZRSA010000321.1:0-1917 GCA_964602525.1 uncultured Woeseiaceae bacterium | reverse complement strand
CGCCGCCATGCCGCGGTGCTCGTTCACCCGTGCCGTCACGGCGATCACCGGCAGGCCCGGCAGTTCGGCCATGACCGCGGCCGGCTTGAGCCGCTGGCGCCCGGCCTCCGTCAGGCCGACGTCGACTACCACGATGTCCGGGTTGATGCGGTCGACCTCTGCCCGGATGCCGGCCGGGTCGCTGGCCTGGTGGATGCCGTCGATCGCTTCGAGCTGGCGCAACATCTGCAGGATGTTGCCGCCCGGGAGGGAATAGTCGCCGATGTAGAGGACGCGGATCTGGCGGGCGAGGGGTTCAGGGGTATCGTCTGCCGGATTGTCCGACGGATTGTCCGACCTATCGTCCGACGGACTGCCCGGGGCGCTGTCCGAGGGACCGCCCGGCATATCGGCTGCGCTCATGCTCCCTCCCTGTGCGCGGGTGTATTCGGGTTATCGTTGATGGACACCAGCATCGCAGAATCATAGCAAAAGAGCCGCCGGGTGCCGATGGGCAAAAAAAGCGCTGGCGGTTTCAAACCGCCGGCCGCATCTGCGCATCGAAGGAATCGGACAAGGGATGAAAGGGACCATGGCGATTGCACGCGCCAGCCATCAACCACCCGGCGCGCCGGCCGGGGGCAGAGAATGCCGGCATGGCCGCTGAGCCCGCCGATCTGGCCGTGCGGCGCGCGCGCAAGGGCGACCGCCGGGCCTTCGAGCAGCTCTACCGCAGCCACGTCGGCCAGGTATACGGCCTGTGTCTGCGCATGACCGGCCAGCCGGCGGAGGCCGAAGACTGCGCCCAGGAGGCGTTCATCCAGGCCTGGAGCAAGCTCGCCCAGTTCCGCGGCGACGCGGCCTTCGGGACGTGGCTGCATCGCATTGCGGTCAACGCCGTGCTGGCCCGACGGCGCCGGAGTCGGCCGGAGGACCCCCTCGACAACGCTGCCGAGCCCGCGGCCCCGGCCGGCAGTCCGGCCGACCAGAGCGACCTGGAGGCGGCGGTCGCCGCGCTGCCCGAGGGCGCCCGGCATGTCTTCGTGCTGCTGGCCGTCTACGGCTACACCCACGAGGAGGCCGGAGGGATGCTTGGCATCGCGGCCGGCACCTGCAAGGCACAACTGCATCGGGCGCGGCGGCTGCTGGCAGAACGGCTGAGCGCCGGCCCGGCGCACACGGAGGAACGGAACAGTGACTGAGGAAGAGCGCAGGACGGAACGCGCGGAGGCGGAACTCGACCGCCGCATCGCCCGCTTGCCGAAGGCGGTGGAGCCGCGGCGCGACCTCTGGCCGGACATCGAGGCGCGACTGGACGCGGGCGCGGCCGATGGCGATGCGCGCAGGGTAACCCGCTATGCGTGGTGGGGCGCCGCCGCCGCGGCGGTGTGCGCCGCCGCCCTGCTGCCCCAGCTGCTGCGCGAGGCGCCGGTGAGCGACGATCCGGTGCCGATGGCCACCGTGCCGGAGACGAGCACGACGGGCCTGGATACCGCGGGACAGCAGCTGCGGCTGCGCGATGCTGCGGTCACCTCGATGGAGCCCGGGCCCGAATACCGTGCGGCCCGGGCCGAGCTGCTCGCGCTGCTGGAAGGGCGGCTGGCGGAACTGGCACCGGAGGACCGGGAGATCGTGGTGCGCAACATCGAGACCATCAGGCGTGCACTGGAGGAGATCGACGGCGCCCTGCAGGACAACCCCGACGACCCCCTGCTGCAGGAGCTGATGCTGCAGACCTATCAGAGAGAACTTGACGTGATGGCCCGGGTGAACGGTCTCGCCGGCCCGGCCAGGAGGAGGACCGACCTATGAACGCGAAGACACTGACCCTGCTGCTGCTGGCCGCGCTGCCCCTGGCCGCCCAGGCCGCCCAGGCCGACCGGGACTACGAACGAACGGTGGCCACGGACGGCGCGAAGGAAGTGCGCATCAGCAACA
>CAZRSA010000320.1:0-1921 GCA_964602525.1 uncultured Woeseiaceae bacterium | reverse complement strand
GACATGCTCGGCTTCGGTTTCTCCGACAAGCCGAAGGGCCACGACTACAGCATCCACGAGCAGGCGGACCTGCTGGAGGCCGTGATCGGCGGTCTCGCCCTCCGGCGTTTCCACGTCATGGCACATGACTACGGCGACTCGGTGGCCCAGGAGATGCTGGCCCGCGAGAACGCGAAGCCCCGCGCGGAATGCCGGTGGCTGTCGCTGTGCCTGCTGAACGGCGGCCTGTTCCCGGAGACCCATCACGCCAGGCTGTCCCAGAAGCTGCTGCACGGGCCGCTGGGACCGGTGATCGGGCGGCTGATGAGCCGGGGCACGCTGGAGCGCAACCTGCGCGCCGTCTTCGGCCCGCAGACGCCGCCCTCGGCGGAGGAGCTGGACGCCTTCTGGACGCTGATCACCGAGAAACGGGGCGACGCCATCGCCCACCGCCTCATCCGCTACATCCGCGACCGCCGCCGGCACCGGGAGCGCTGGGTCCAGGCCCTGCGCGCGGCTGCGATCCCCATCCAGCTGATCAACGGCTCCATGGACCCGGTCTCCGGCGCCCACATGGTGGCGCGCTACCGCGAGCTGGTGAGCCGGCGCGACATCGTCGAGCTGCCGCGGATCGGCCATTACCCCCAGGTGGAGGCGCCGGAGGAGGTGCTGGCGCATTACCGGGCGTTCCTTGATGCGCACTTCCCCGCCGGGGAGAATGCCTGACTCGCTATCATTGCCTGCAGAGGGGGGAAGCGCTGGTGACCGAGAAATTCTGGGATCTGCTGATCCGGGGTGCGAAGGTGTTCGACGGCTCGGGCGAGCCGCCGAGGGTGGAGGACGTCGCGGTGCGCGACGGCCGGATCGCGGCGCGTGGCGTCGGCCTGCCCGAAGCCGGCGCGGCCGAGGTGATCGATGCCGGAGGCAAGTGGCTCATGCCGGGGCTGCTGGACATCCATACCCATTTCGATCTGGAGGTGGAGATCGCCCCGGGCCTGCCCGAGGCCGTACGCCACGGCACCACCACGGTGGTGGTGGCGAACTGCAGCCTGGGGCTCGCCTTCGGCAACCAGCGCCGGGACGGCGCCGACCCGGTGGTGGACTGCTTCGCCCGGGTGGAGAACGTGCCGAAACACGTGCTCTCCAAGGTCGCCGACCAGGCCGACTGGCACGACAGCGGTGCCTACCTGGAGCACCTGGACTCGCTGCCGCTCGGCGCGAACCTCGTCACGATGATCCCGCATTCCATGCTGCGCATCGAGGTGATGGGGCTGGAGGACAGCATCAGCCGCGAGCCCACCGAGGCCGAGCTGGACGAGATGGCGGCGCTGCTGGACAAGGGCATGCGCCAGGGCTATGCGGGCTTCTCCACCGACGCCCTGCCCTTCCACTATCTCGCCAACGACCCCCACCGGGACCGCAAGATCCCCACCCAGTACGGCAGCTACGGCGAGCTGAAGCGGCTGACCGGCGTGGTGCGCCGTCACGGCAGGGTCTGGCAGGCCACGCCGCCGAAGGACAACGTCGGCCAGACGCTCAGGAACCTTCTGCTCACCAGCGGCCGGTTGCACGGCAAGCCGCTGAAGACCACCGTGGTGGCGGCGCTGGACGTGGCCACCAACCGGGGCATCGCGAAGCTGGGCATGGCGCTCGCGCGGCTGCTGAATTCCCGCGCCGTGGACGGGCGCTTCGCCCTGCAGGCCCTGGCGGGCCGGTTCAAGATCTGGTCGGAGGGTCCCATCAACCCGATCTTCGAGGAGGTGCCGGTCCTGCGGCGGCTGAACATGACGGATCTCGAGGACCGGGACGCACGCCGGGCGCTGCTGGAAGACCCGGAGTTCGTGAGCGACTTCCGCGAGATGTGGCACAGGGGCAAGACCGGCTTCGGGCCGGACGCGATCAAGCGGCGGCTGAAGCGCGAGGATCTGGCCTTCGGCCGCTC
>CAZRSA010000319.1:0-1952 GCA_964602525.1 uncultured Woeseiaceae bacterium | reverse complement strand
GTGGTGAACCAGGGCGGCTACTACGGCCTGTCCCGCAGGCTCGCCTACGAGCGCGCCGAGCGCTATCTCACCGAGCTGAAGCTCTGGGACCGGCGCCACGATATCGCGCGCAACCTGTCCGGCGGAATGAAGCGCCGGCTGATGATTGCCCGCGCGCTGGTGCACGAGCCGAAGCTGCTGATCCTGGACGAGCCCACCGCCGGCGTCGACATCGAGATCCGTCGCTCGATGTGGAACTTCCTGCAGAAGATCAACGCCGAGGGCACGACCATCATCCTCACTACCCATTATCTGGAAGAGGCCGAGAGCCTGTGCCGCCACGTGGCCATCATCGACGAGGGCCGCATCATCGAGGATGCCAGCATGGCCGACGTGCTGCGCAAGCTGAACCGGGAGGTGTTCGTGCTGACGCCCGCCGAGCCGCTGGACGCCGCGCCCCGGCTCGAGCACCACGACCTCATGCTGCGCCCGGACGGCGACCTCGAGGTGACGCTGGAGAAACGCGAGAGCCTGAACGAGGTGTTCGCCGCCCTGTCGGACGCGGGCGTGCGCGTGGTCAGTATGCGCAACAAGGCCAACCGCCTGGAGGAGCTCTTCATGGGGCTGGTGGAGAACAAGGGCGCGGCCGCCGAGATGAAAGCGGCGGCCCGGGCCGCGGCGGCGGAGGCCTGAGCATGGATCTGCGTGCCAACTGGGTCGGCCTCCAGACCATCGTGTACAAGGAATTCACCCGGGTGATGCGTATCTGGGTGCAGACCATCGTGCCGCCGGCCATCACGATGACGCTGTACTTCATCATCTTCGGCACGCTGATCGGCAAGCGCATCGGCGCCATGGACGGCTACAACTACATGCAGTACATCGCGCCGGGGCTGATCATGATGTCCGTGATCACCAACTCCTACGGCAACGTGGTCTCCTCGTTCTTCGGCGCCAAGTTCGGCCGCCACATCGAGGAGATGCTGGTCTCGCCCATGTCGAACGCCACCATCATCCTGGGCCACGTGGCCGGCGGCGTCGTGCGCGGGCTCATGGTGGGTGCGCTGGTCTCCATCATCGCGCTGGCCTTCACGCGGCTGACGGTGCAGCATCCGTTCGTCACCTTCTCCATGGTGATACTCACCTCGGTGGTGTTCTCGCTGGCGGGCTTCATCAACGCGGTCTTCGCGAAGAAGTTCGACGACATCTCGATCATCCCTACCTTCGTGCTGACCCCGCTCACCTATCTCGGCGGCGTGTTCTACTCCATCTCGCTGCTGCCCGAGTTCTGGCAGAAGGTGTCGCTGGCGAACCCCATCCTGTACATGGTGAACGCGTTCCGCTACGGCGTGCTCGGCGCCTCGGACATCCCGATCGGTGTTGCCTACGTCATCGTCTGCGGCTTCGTCGTCCTGCTGTTCACGGTGAGTATGGTGCTGATGAGCCGCGGCGTGGGTATCCGGGAGTAGGGCCATGTGCGGACGCTTCGCGTTCTATTCCGCCCGCGAGGCCATGGCCGAGGTATTCGGCGTGGAAGACCCGCCGCCCGTCGAGCCCCGCTACAACATCGCGCCCACCCAGCACGTGCCCGTGATCCGCGCGGGCGAGGACGGGGCGCGGCACGTCGCCATGCTGCGCTGGGGCCTGGTGCCGTTCTGGGCGAAGGACACGAAGATCGGCAACCGACTCATCAATGCCCGCGCCGAGACCGCGGCCGGCAAGCCCGCCTTCCGTGCCGCCTGGCGCCGGCGCCGCTGCCTCGTGCCCGCAGACGGGTTCTACGAGTGGCGCGCCGGCCCCGATGGCAAGACGCCCTGGTTCGTGTCGGCGGCCGCCGGTGAGCCTTTCGCCATGGCGGGGCTGTGGGAGCACTGGGAACCGAAGAACGGCGAGGGTGCCGGGCAGGCCCCGCTGGACACCTTCACCATCCTGACCACCGCGCCCACCGATCTCATGGCCCGGCTGCACGACCG
>CAZRSA010000318.1:0-1973 GCA_964602525.1 uncultured Woeseiaceae bacterium | reverse complement strand
GGGGCCGAGGCCTACCGTCCCGGCGACAGTGTGGCCGTCACGCCCGGCAAGGTGGTCTACGAGAACCGGCTGATCGAGGTGATCCAGTACACGCCGCAGACGCCCGAGGTGGGCGCCGAGCCGGTGCTGATCACGCCCGCCTGGATCATGAAGTACTACATCCTGGATCTCTCGCCGAAGAACTCCCTGGTCCGTTACCTGGTGGAGCAGGGCAAGACGGTGTTCATGATCTCCTGGAAGAACCCGACCGAAGAGGACCGGGACCTGGGCATGGACGACTACCTCAACCTCGGCATCATGAAGGCGGTGGACGCGGTGCGCGCGATCGTCCCGCGGCGCAAGATCCACCTGGTCGGCTACTGTATCGGCGGCACGCTGGCCTACGTCGCTGCCGCCAAGATGGCGCGGGACGGTGACCAGCGGCTGAAGTCGCTGACCATCTTCGCCGCCCAGGCGGATTTCACCGAGGCGGGCGAGATCCGGCTGTTCCTCTCGGACAGCATCGTCTCGTTCCTGGACAGCTACATGTGGAAGCAGGGCTACCTGGGCACGGAGAACATGGGCGGCGCCTTTGCCGCGCTGCGCGTGAGCGACCTCGTCTACGCGCCGGCGGTCGACCGCTACGTGCTGGGCAAGGAGCCCCGGCTCAACGACCTCATGGCCTGGAACGCCGACGGCACCCGCATGCCGCCCCGGATGCACGGCGAATATCTGCGCCGCCTTTACCTGGACAACGAACTGGCGGAGGGTCGCTTCGAGGTGGAAGGCGAGAAGATCCACCTCGACGCGATCGAGGTACCGCTGTTCGTCGTGGGCACCGAGACGGACCACGTGGCGCCGTGGAAGTCGGTTTACAAGATCAACCGGCTGACCAACTCGGAAGTGACCTTCCTGCTCACCAGCGGCGGCCACAATGCCGGTATCATCAGCGGCCCGAGCCATCCGCGGCGCCGCCATCGCGTGCGCACCCACGCGCCGGGCGAGAGCTACATGGCGCCGGAGCGCTGGCTGGAGGAGACGCCGCCGGAGGACGGCTCCTGGTGGCCGGTGTGGGACGCCTGGCTGGACGCGCAGACCACCAGCCGGGTGAAACCGCCCGCCATGGGTGCGCCGCGCAAGGGCTATCGCGTGCTGCGCGACGCGCCGGGCGAATATGTCTTCGGCTGAGTGCCGGGTGACGACCTTTCGACAACGACAACGAACCGAGGAGCAATCATCCCCATGGACCTCAAAGACAAGACCGTTGCGATCACCGGCGGCGGGCGCGGACTCGGCGCCGCGATGGCGCTGCGCCTGGCTTCCCGCGGCGCAAAGCTGGCGCTCGTGGACCTGGACGAGGACGCGCTGAAGTCGACCGCTTCGGAATGCGAGAAGGCGGGTGCCGCCCAGGTGGCCGTCTACAAGGCCAACGTCGCCGAGGAAGAGTCGGTGGTCACCCTGTTCGAGGACATCGGTAACGATTTCGGCGCCCTGCACGGGCTGGTGAACAATGCAGGTATCACCCGCGATGCGCTGACGCTGAAGTACAAGGACGGCGAGCTGGTCTCCAAGATGTCGCTGGACCAGTGGCAGCTGGTCATCGACGTGAACCTGACCGGCGTGTTCCTGTGCGGCCGGGAGGCGGCCGCGAAGATGATTGCCACCGGCTCCAAGGGCTGCATCATCAACATCTCCTCCATCTCCCGCGCCGGCAACATGGGCCAGGTGAACTACTCGGCCACCAAGGCCGGCGTGCAGGCCATGGCCGTGACCTGGGCGAAGGAATTCGCCCGCTACGGCATCCGCGCCGCCTCCATTGCGCCGGGCTTCATCGGCACGGAGATGGTCATGTCCATGAAGCCGGAGGCTCGCGAGAAGCTCACGAAGGGCATACCGTCCGGCCGGGTGGGCGATCCGGACGAGATCGCCCACGCGGTGCAGTTCATCCTGGAGAACGACTACGTGAACGGCCGCTGCATCGAGGTGGACGGCGC
>CAZRSA010000317.1:0-1976 GCA_964602525.1 uncultured Woeseiaceae bacterium | reverse complement strand
CGCCGGTGCGCCGGGCGCAGATCCCGATCCACGTGCGCTGGACGACACGGCCCGAGCTTGAGGGCACCGTGATCTCGGCCGCCACCCGGGAAGCCGAGCCGCGGGTGAAGGCCATCTCCCTGCGCATGGCGCTCACGCTGGTCTCCATGGAGGGCGTGGCCATGTGGCAGGAGGTGGGTTTTCTGGCCGACGCCTTCGACGTCTTCCGCCGTCACTCGGTCTCGGTGGACCTGGTTTCGACCTCAGAGAGCAACGTCACGGTCTCCATCGACGCCGCCTCGGGCGCGCTCGGCGGAGAGGCGATGGAAGCCCTGGTGGAGGAGCTGGAGGGCATCTGCCGGGTGCGCGTCATCGAGGACTGCGCGGCGGTGAGCCTGGTGGGACGGAAGATCCGCACCATCCTGCACCGGCTGGGCCCGGCGCTGGAGGTGTTCGAGGAGCAGCGCATCCACCTGGTGACCCAGGCCGCCAGCGACCTGAACCTGACTTTCGTGGTGGACGACGAGCAGGGCTACCGGCTGGTGCAGAAACTGCACAGCTCCATTATCGCGCCGCAACGCCGCGGCGAGGCCTTCGGGCCCACCTGGGAGGCGCTGCAGGGCGAGGGTGAGGAGCCGCCCTCGCTGCCGCCGCCGTGGTGGACTCATCGCCGGGAGGAGCTGCTGGCGCTGTGCGAGGCCGGATCACCACGCTACGTGTACGACGCCGGCACCGTCCGCGCGGCCATCGGCCGGCTGCAGGCCATCGAGCACCTCGATGCCGTGTTCTACGCCATGAAGGCCAATTCGAACCCGGACGTCCTTCGGCTGGTGGAGGGTGCCGGCGTCAATTTCGAGTGCGTCTCGCCCGGGGAGATCGGGCGGGTGCTGGAGCTGTTCCCTGACATCGACCGCCGGCGCATCCTGTTCACGCCGAACTTCGCCCCCCGGCACGAGTACGCCGATGCGCTTGAGCTGGGCGTGTGGGTGACCCTGGACAACCTGCACCCCCTGCGGGCCTGGCCGGAGGTCTTCCGCGGCAGGGATGTGTTCATCCGCCTGGATCCCGGCCAGGGTCGGGGCCATCACGAGCACGTACGCACCGCCGGCACCCATTCGAAGTTCGGCATCCCGCTGTTCGAGCTGGACGAGCTGGAATCGCTGGCCGCGGCAGCCGGCGCCCGGATCGTCGGCATCCATGCCCATACCGGCAGCGGGATCCTGGACCCGACCAACTGGGCCGAGGTGGCGAACGAGCTGGCCAATGCGGCATCGCGCTTCCCGGAAGTGCACACCCTGGACCTCGGCGGCGGCCTCGGCATCCCGGAGAAGCCCGGCGAGGAGCCCCTGGACACCGGCGAGCTGGCCCGGCTGCTGGGCGAGCTGCGCCGGGCCTGGCCCGACTACCGGCTGTGGGTGGAGCCCGGGCGCTACCTGGTGGCCGAGTCCGGTGTGTTGCTCGCGCGGGTCACGCAGACGAAGGGCAAGGGTGCCGTGCGCTACGTTGGCATCGAGACCGGTATGAACAGCCTGATCCGCCCGGCTCTCTACGGCGCCTACCACGAGATCGTGAATCTCAGCCGGCTGGGAGAGCCGGCCACCGAGGTGGCGACGGTGGTGGGTCCCGTCTGCGAGAGCGGCGACCGGCTGGGCAACGACCGCCTGCTGCCGCAGTCCCGGGAGGGCGACGTCATCCTGGTCGCGAATACCGGTGCCTACGGCTACACGATGGGTTCGCGCTACAACCTGCGCGAGCCCGCCGCCGAGATACTGCTCGGCAGCTCCCCGGTCAGCGCGTGAGGCTGCGGTGCCGGGCCTCGAGTTCGGCCGCCACGTCGGCCAGGTCGAGGCCCTCGACGGCCAACAGCACCAGAAGGTGGTAGAGCAGATCGGCGGATTCGCCGACGACGGCATTGCGGCCCGCATCGGTGGCGCTGGCAAGTGCGGTCTCCACCGCTTCCTCGGCCACCTTCTGCGCCACCCGGGCCTTGCCGCCGG
>CAZRSA010000316.1:0-1983 GCA_964602525.1 uncultured Woeseiaceae bacterium | reverse complement strand
AGGGCCTTCAGGCCCGAGACGGCCTCAGGCCCGAGACGGCCTCAGGCCCGACCCGGCCTTCAGCCCCGACCCTCATGGAATTCGTCATCGACAGCCTGCGCGCCGACTGGGAAGCCTTCCTGGCCTTCCTGCCCCGGCTGTTCTACGCGCTGGTCCTGCTGCTCGTCGCACTGGTCGTCGCCCGGATCGTCGGTAATCTGCTCTCACGGCTGATCCGCCGCAGCGCGCGCTTTCATCCGAACGAACGCTTCATCCGGACGATCTCCGGGCTGGTGATCGTCTCCATCGGTGCCCTGCTCGCCCTGGGCGTGATGGGTTTTACCGGCGTGGCGGCGAGCCTGCTCGCCACCGGCGGCGTGGTGGCCATCGTGCTCGGCTTCGCCTTCCGCGAGATCGGCGAGAACTTCCTGGCCGGGGTATTCCTCACCTTCAGCCGGCCCTTCGAACTCGGCGACCTCATCATGACCGGCGAGCTCACCGGGACGGTGCGCGGCATCCATATCCGCTCCATACACATCCGTACGGCCGATGCCTGCGACGTATTCGTGCCCAGCGCCCAGATATTCCGCGAGGCGCTGTACAACTACACCCGGGACGGTCTTCGGCGCCCGACCTTCACCATCGGCGTGGCCTATGACCACGAGCCCGAGGCCGTGGTGACGCTACTGGAGCGGACGGCCGCGGCGGTGGACGACGTTCTGGCGGAACCCGAGCCGTTCGTCACCATCGCGGAGTTCAGCGGCGGCTGGGTGGTATACGAGGTCTTTTTCTACATGGACGTGAACGCGAGCGGGCGGGGCCTCGTGGCCGTGACCAACGACGTCAAGGCCACCTGCTGGCGCGCACTGCGCGAGGCCGGCATGACCTTCAGCACCGATGTCACCACGGCCATCGACATCCGCTCCGCCCCGCCTGTCGAGCTACACGGAGGCAACTCATGAAACTCTGGCAAAAACTGCTGATTGCGCTGGTCGCCATGTTCGCCGCCAGCCTGATCGTCGGCTTCATCTGGAACCGGCTCTTCGAACCCGCCATGCCGCCGTATCTCAGCGGCGTGGTCGGCGGCCTGGCAGCGCTGGCCACCTGGGAACTCCTGAGAAAGAAGGGGTAGGAGGGCCTTCAGGCCCGATTACGCTTCAGAACGTCTGGCCGAGAAACAGATAGGCCGAGCGCCGGTCGCCTTCGCCCACGCCGTAGCCGAGGTACAGCGGGCCGAGCAGTGTATCCATGACCACGAAGATGCTGCCCGCGGTGAGCGCACTGGCGAAGCTCGCGTCGTCCGTGCTCGCCCACACGTTGCCGGCCTCCAGCGAGGCGCCGACGTACACCGGCGTGTCGAAACCGGGCAGGGACTCGTCGCCCAGACGTCGGTAGTAGATCAGCCGGCCGATGCCGCGGTGCTTGCCGCTCAGCTCGCCGATGGCGTATCCGGACAGGCTGAAGAGCCCGCCGAGCGTGAACGGCCGGATGCCTGCGGTCTCGTCCCGGACGGTGCTGTCCAGGTTCCACCAGTTCAGCAGCGTATTGCGTCCCCAGGTAACGGGCTTCAGCAGGAAGAAGCTCGCCACGTCGAACACGCCGTCGGAGCCCAACCCTTCGCGGGCGCCATTCCAGCCCAGCGCCATCAGTGTGCCGTGGCGGGGGATATCCACCTGGTCGATGGTGTCCCAGGCGAACTCGGCGATCAGCAGCCCGAGGTCGCCCTCTCCCTCCCCGAGGGCGGGGTCGCCGATGCGCAGCGACTCGTCGCTCTGCGACCGCGATACACCCACTCGCAGCTCGCCCCAGTTGCCGAGCTGGCGCCCGCCCTCCAGGGCCACGATGGCCTCGCTCGCATCGAACTGCGCGAGCTGCGCTCCCTCCCGGAACAGTCCCCGGGCCGTGCGGCGCAGCTCCACGCGGGGGTTCACGAACCAGCGGGAACGGTGGTCCAGCGGCTGGAAGAACTCGGCGAACAGCCGGGGCGACTGGCCGATGTGCAGC
>CAZRSA010000315.1:0-1994 GCA_964602525.1 uncultured Woeseiaceae bacterium | reverse complement strand
CGGCGCATCGTCGAGATCCAGGGCGGCAACCCGGACGCCTGGATCGACGTCAGCGACGCCCTGCCGCTGCTGGCCCGGCGCAAGTGGTATTCGCGGCTGATGTACGGCTACGCCCGCGGCTGGGAACCGGTGCTCTACGTGGAGAACGTGCGCACCTATCTCGACATTCTGCGCTGGTTGACCGAACGCGAGCAGCGCGAGCAGGAACAGAAGGCCGAAACGGTCCTGGCCCGGGACGGCGGCCAGGAAACCGGCATGGAGACCGCGCCCGAGAGCGACGACGAGGCCGAGTCCGCCGGGGTAGACTAGCCGCCGTCGGTCGACCGCCCGGCAGGCGGCCGTCTGGACCGGAAGAATGCTCTGAGCAGCTCCCCGCACTCCTCCGCCAGCACCCCGCCGGTGACGACGAGGTCGTGATTGGCGCCCGGCCCGCGGTAAAGACCGATCACCGTGCCGGCCGCACCGCTCTTCGGATCGGCGGCACCGTAGACCAGCCGCGCCACCCGCGCGTGGCGCATGGCGCCCGCGCACATGATGCAGGGCTCCAGTGTGACGTAGAGAGTGGTACCGGTCAGGCGGTAGTTGCCGAGGCGGTGGGCGGCCTCGCGCAGCGCGCCGATCTCGGCGTGGGCAGTGGGGTCGCAGGAACCGATGGGCGTGTTGCGCCCCCGACCGATGACCTCGCCGTCCTGCACGACGACGGCGCCCACCGGCACCTCGCCGAGGCGCTCGGCCTGCCGCGCCTCTGCGATGGCGAGGCGCATGAAACCCTCGTCGCCGGCTTGCCTGTCTCCCGTCATCTTGTTGATGGTAGCGCTTTTGGCTAAGTTTGCCCCCTGCACCCCGCGCTTCCATCTGCCAGAGGAGACCCGCATGGGAACCCTGCGACTCGCGCCCGCCTCCACCGAGGACTACCGCCGTCTCGCCGAGCGACGGCTGCCGCGCTTCCTGTTCGACTACATCGACGGCGGCGCCTACGACGAGGTGACCATGGCGGCCAACGTGGCCGACTTCCGGGCCCTGGGCGTGAAACAGCGGGTGCTGCGGGACGTCTCCAGCATCGACACGGGCATCGAGCTGCTCGGCGAGAAATGGACCATGCCGCTGGCACTGGCGCCCGTGGGACTCGCAGGCATGATGGCGCGGCGGGGCGAGGTGCAGGCGGTACGCGCGGCCAATGCCGTCGGCGTGCCCTTCTGCCATTCCACCGTGGGCATCTGCTCCGTCGAGGAAGTGGCGGCCGCGGCGCGCCGCCCGTTCTGGTTCCAGCTCTACATGATGCGGGACCGGGGCCATGTGAAGGAGCTGGTGCAGCGCGCAGGCAATGCGGGCTGCACCACACTGGTGTTCACCGTGGACCTCGCCGTGGTGGGCGCGCGCTACCGGGACGTGCGCAACGGGCTCAGCGGCGGCACCGGCCTGTGGGGCAAGCTGCGTGGCAAGCTGGGCGAGATACTACTGCATCCCCGCTGGGCCTGGGACGTGGGCGTACACGGCAAACCCCACGTGTTCGGCAACCTGACCGAGTACGTGCCAAAGGCCTCCACCCCGGACGATTTCCGCGAGTGGGTCGACTCCCAGTTCGACCCGGGTGTGACCTGGAAGGACATCGAGTGGCTGCGCAGCTTCTGGGACGGACGCATCGTCATCAAGGGCGTGCTGAACCCGGAAGACGCGGTGGCGGCGGCGGAGGCCGGCGCCGACGCCGTGATCGTCTCCAACCACGGCGGCCGCCAGCTGGACGGCGTCTCCTCCAGCATCAACATGCTGCCGCGGGTGGTCGAGGCAGCGGGCGACAGAACGGAGGTATTGGTGGACAGCGGTGTGCGCAACGGCCAGGACGTGGTGCGGGCGCTCGCCAGCGGCGCGAAGGCGGCGCTGATCGGCCGGCCCTGGATCTGGGCCGTCGCCGGCCGGGGCGAACCCGGGCTGCGGGCGCTGCTGAAGACCTTCCACGCCGAGATGAAGGTCTCCATGGCGCTCACCGCCTGCAC
>CAZRSA010000314.1:0-1997 GCA_964602525.1 uncultured Woeseiaceae bacterium | reverse complement strand
CCGGCAGGACGACGAGTGCGATGGTGGCGGCCAGGTAGTGCCAGAAGGCCGCGGGATGCCGTGCCTCCCGTACCTCCGTGCGACCGCCGTGCGACGTTGTGATTCTCGGCTCCATGGTCGTCTCCCTCTGATCGGGAGACTCAGGCTAGACGGCGAGCGCTGAACGGAAGCTGAATGGTGGAATTACGGGGACAGTTGACTTATCTCCGTGCGATGGCGTGAGTACGACAGTCGCTACCGTCCCGGAGATAAGTCAACTGTCCCCGTAATTGCCGTGAGCCCCGGCAGCGACGGAAGGTCGAGGACCCGGTCGCGCAGACCGCGCACTTCACGCCTGGCCAGAGCCCTGCCCGCATTGTCCTCGAACTTGGCGACGATGTCGGCGCGTGACAGCGGGCGCTCGTCGGCACCCCGGTTGACCGGCTCGCGGTGGCGCAGCTCGCGTCCGTCGCGGGTGTGGATGATGACTTCGCCCGGGAAGTAGCGCGGGAAGGTCGAGCCCGGATCCACCTCGTAGCTGCAGCGCTCCGCCAGCGCGAGGACAGCCGGGTCGGTGAGCACGTCGTCCTCGAGCTCGTCGAGGGTGAAACGGCCTTTGACCAGCGTCGCGGCCATCAGATACTGCACGCTGAACTTCGCCTCGTAGTCACCCTGCGGCCGGCGCTTGCGCGCCTCGGGCTCGCAGACCACGTCCACCTCGTCGGCGTGCACCCGAGCCACCATCCGCTCGACCTCGTCCGGCGTCACGCCGTGCTCGGCGGCGAGCGCCAGGACGCAGTCGGCGAAGGCGTGGTTGTAGTGGCAGACGGGATAGGGCTTGATACCGACGCCTGGCATCTCCCAGCGCTCGCCCAGGCTGTCGAGGCGCGCCGCCAGCTCGCCGCCCGGGTCGTCGCCGGCGTCGTCGCCGAGATAGGTCCGGTAAAGGCCGAAGCGGCCCTCGTAGGCCCGGGCCGGACCGGTGAAGCCCGCGCGGGCGAGCCCTGCGGCCTGCAGCCCGCAGGCGGCGGCCCAGCCCGGGTGGATGCGCTTGGTCCAGGCACCGTCTTCCAGGAACTGCAGCGTGCCGCCGGCCAGGCTGAGCGTGATGCCCTGGGCCTGAGCGAGCGCGGCCGGGTCCATCCGCCAGAGGCGTCCCGCCGCCAGCGTGGCTCCGAAGGCCCCGACCACGCCGGTGGGGTGGAAACCCCGTTTCTGGAAGGCACCGCCCACGCTGCCGATGCGCGCATCGGCCTCGACGGCGACCAGGTAGGCGGCCAGGGCCTCGGCGCCGGTGGCACCCGCGTTCAGCCCGGCGGCCAGCACGGTGGGCAGCGCGCTGGCCGAGACGTGCACGATGCTCTCGCCATGGGTGTCGTCGAAATCCAGCCCGTGGATCAGGAAGCCGTTGGCGATGGCCGCATCCCGCAGCGCCAGGCGCTCCGGGCGGCCGATGACCGGGAAGCCGCCGGAGCCCGCCATGCTGCCGATGGCCGCCAGGCCGCGGCGGGCGAAGGGGCGGGTGGTAGCCGCCAGCGCGACCCCGACGGCGTCCAGGATATGCAGACAGGCCCGCTCGACGACCTCGGCGGGAATACGGGCAGGGTCCAGGCCGAGGGCGAACGCGGCGAGTCTGGCAGCGGCGTCGGTCATGAAACGATGCAGCAGGGCCTTCCGGCCCGATGCCCTGTTATCGAACAGGGGTCAGGGAAACGGGGATAAATCCCCTCCTACCTCCATTTTTGCTGGATCTTCTTCAGCACCTCGGCGCCCGGGCTGAGCTTCGCCCAGACGATGGAGTTCAGCGGCTCGTCCACCGTGTTGCCGACCACGTGCATGTCGCCCTTGCGCTCGTGGATATACAGGAGCCCGGTGACGATCTCGCCCCGGTTGGCGTGGTCGCGCAGGAACGAGAACGCCTTGGCGCGGCTGGTGGGGTCGTATTCCCTGTCCACCTTCTTCAGCACGACGCGGCTGCCGTCGTGGAGTTCCACCGGCATGGCCTCGCCTTCCTCGTA
>CAZRSA010000313.1:0-1999 GCA_964602525.1 uncultured Woeseiaceae bacterium | reverse complement strand
GTCAGCTTGATGAAGTCCTCCGCGCGCTCCACGCCGGCACGCTCGAGACGATCCTCGGTGAGCACCGTGACGGTGGCCGGCACGTCCTGGAGTGTTTCCTCGCGCTGCCGGGCAGTGACGATGATTTCCTCGATGCCCTGGGCCTCCTGCGCCACGGCGGGTACGGTATAACCGGCGGTCAGAGCGAGTACGCTCGCGACGCCGCACAGCAGGGTCTTCGCACGCATAGGTTTCTCTCCTGGTCTGGATCGGTATTCGAGTTCTGTCACGATGTCGGATATGCCACACACTGTCTGCGTCGGCAGTTGCCATCCCCCCCGGCTATCGTATACAAAACTGGCGAGCCGAGTCCACAAAAACCGCGGAAAAGCCAATGACTTGTGATTTTTTGTATACAATATACCCTGTGCCGGGCGGTGGACAGCCGACGGGTGAGGCTGTCGCGCGGGCACAACAGGGACCGCTCGCCACGCACGGGGAGGGCAAGACCTGGATACCGTGACCCAGGCGCTGCTGGGCGCTTCCATCGGCGCGGCGGTGGCCGGCCACGGGGACCGCCGCCGCGGCGCCGTGTGGGGCGCCGCCTGCGGCATCCTGCCGGACCTGGACGTGCTCGTGCCGCTCGGCAATCCGGTGGCCGATTTCACCTGGCACCGCGGCTACAGCCATTCCCTCTTCGTGCTGAGCATCGCGGCACCGGTGATCCGGTGGCTGATCGCGCGGGTCGACGCCCGGGCCCGGGCGCGGCCGTGGCGCTGGCTCGCGCTGGTCTGGCTCGCGTTGTTCACCCATCCCCTGCTCGACGCCTTCACCGTCTACGGCACCCAGCTGTTCCTGCCGTTCAGCAACCATCCGGTCAGCGGCTCGACCCTGTTCATCATCGACCCGGCCTTCACCATACCGCTGGTGGTCGGCCTCGCCATCTCGCTGCTGGTGCGGGACGCATCGCGCTCGCGGGCCGCCGTGGCCGGCGGCCTCACGCTGGCCGTCGCCTACGTCGGCCTGTCCGTGGCGGCCAAACTGCACGTGGAGGAGGTCGTGCGTGATGCCCTGGCGCAGGCGGGCATCGATCACCAGGGAGTGCTGAAGACGCCGGCACCGTTCAACATCGTGCTCTGGCGCATCGTGGTAATGGAAGAGGGCGGCTATCGGGAAGGCTTCTATTCCCTGCTGGATCCGCCCGGAACGCTGTCCTTCGAGCGTCACGGGTCGCGGGCGGAACTGCTGGACGGCATCCGCGATGCCTGGGCCGTGCAGCGGCTCGCCTGGTTCACTCACGGCTTCTACCGGGTCTCCCGCAAGGGCGACCGGGTCGTAATGACGGACCTGCGCATGGGTGTGGAACCGGTCTACGTGTTCAGCTTCGCCGTCGGCCGGCTGCAGGAAGGCCGAGCGGCGGTCCTCGAGCCGGAACAGCTGACCCCGCTGCGGCCGGGCCCGGGGCAGGTGGCGCGGCTGCTGCGCCGGCTGGCTGGACCGGTCACCTCCCGGGAGGATTCCCGTACAATACCGGGCTCCTGATCCGCCCTCGTCACCAGGCCGCCGACCGCCATGTCCGATACCACCGCCGCCGGGAAGGATTTCATCCGCCAGATCATTGCCGAGGACCTTGCTGCCGGCAAGCACGGTGGCAGGGTCGTCACCCGCTTCCCGCCCGAGCCGAACGGCTTCCTGCACATCGGGCACGCTACCTCCATCTGCCTGAACTTCGGCGTGGCCGAGGAGTACGGCGGCGTCACGTATCTGCGCTTCGACGACACCAACCCGGGCAGAGAGAGCATCGAATTCGTGCGCGCCATAGAGGCGGACATCCGCTGGCTCGGCTTCGACTGGGGCGACCGCCTGACCCATGCCTCGGATTACTTCGACCAGCTGTACGACTGCGCCGTCGATCTCATCCGCCAGGGCAAGGCCTACGTGGACGACCTCGGCGCGGACGAGATCCGCGAGTACCGCGGCACGCTGAAGGAGCCGGGCCGGGAGAGCCCCTGGCGCGGCC
>CAZRSA010000312.1:0-2007 GCA_964602525.1 uncultured Woeseiaceae bacterium | reverse complement strand
TGAAGATCCTGCATCTCGAGACGGGACTGAACCTGTACGGCGGCGCCCAGCAGGTCCTGTACCTGCTTGATGCCGTGGCCGACGACCCTTCCGAACACCTGCTGATCGGCGCCGTCGGCGGTGAGGTGGGGGAGGCCGCCCGGGCGGCGGGCCACCGGGTACGCGAGGTCACCCTGCGCGGCGACCACGACCTGGGTTTCCTGCCGCGCATGCGCCGGGTGCTGGAGGAAGAACGGCCGGATCTCCTGCACGCCCACAGCCGGCGGGGCGCGGACCTGCTGGGCGGGCTGGCGGCCCGGCGCAGCGGTGTCCGTGCCGTGGTCTCCCGCCGGGTGGACAATCCGGAGCCCCGCTGGCTTGCGGCGGTGCGCTATCGGCCCTACGTCCGCATCGTCGCCATCTCGAACGCCGTCGAGCGCATGCTGCTGGATGCCGGCATCGATCGGCGTCGGATCACCATCATCCCGGACTGCGTGGATCCGGAGCCGTTCGCCGGGCCGGGAGACCGGGAGTGGCTGCAGACCGAGTTCGGGCTGCCGGCCGGTGTGCCCGTCGCCGGCGTGGTCGCCCAGCTCATCGAGCGCAAGGGCCACCGCTACCTGCTGCAGGCCATGCCGGCCGTGCTGGAGGCCTGCCCCGACCTGCATGTCATCTTCTTCGGCCGCGGACCCCTGCGCGAGGCGCTGGCCGCCGAGATCGGACGCCGCGGCCTCGGCGGCCGCGTGATCATGGCCGGCTTCCGCAGCGACATGGCGCGCGTACTCCCCGCCCTCGACCTGGTGGTGCACCCCGCCATGGCCGAGGGCCTCGGCGTGGCCCTGCTGCAGGCGGCGGCCGCAGCGGTGCCGGTGGTCGCTTTCGCGGCCGGTGGTGTCTGCCAGGCGGTGGAGCCGGGACGCACCGGGCTGCTCGTGCCACCGGGGGACGCCGAGGCGCTGGGCCGTGCGATGGTGCGGGTATTGACCGATGCGGCGCTGGCCCGCAGTCTGGGCGAGGCCGGCCGCGCCCGGGTGCGAAGCGAGTTCACCCCGGAGCGCATGGCGGCCCGCCACCTGGCGCTCTACCGGGAGATACTCGCCGCCGCCGACGCCGGCACGGAATACCGATGACCGAATTCGAGGACATCGCGGCCCTCGCCCGGCGCACGGGCGAGGCGCTGCTGGCCGCGGACCGCCGGGTGGCCACCGCCGAGTCCTGCACCGGCGGCTGGATCGCCAAGGCGCTCACCGACGTGGCCGGGAGTTCGTCCTGGTTCGGCGTCGGTCTGGTCACCTACAGCAACGAGGCCAAGCGATCGCTGCTGGGGGTGCGGGCCGATACCCTGCAGGAGCAGGGCGCGGTCAGCGAAGAGACCGCGCGGGAGATGGCCGCCGGCGCGCTGGCCGCCAGCGGCGCGGACATCGCCGTGGCCGTGAGCGGGATCGCCGGTCCGGATGGTGGCACGCCCGACAAGCCGGTTGGCACGGTCTGGTTCGCCTGGGCGGTCAGCGGCGCGACGCCCGTGACCTACGCGGAATGCGTCCATTTCGAAGGCGACCGGGAGACGGTCCGGCGCCGCAGCGTCTGCCACGCGCTGGGCGGCGTGCTGGCGCGGACACCGGTGTGAGGCGTCCGTGAGCGCGGAGCGTCACGACGGCCCGCCGGCCGACACGGAGACCGAGCGGCTGTTCGTCGCGTTCTGGCCGGATACCGGGCTCCGCGAACGGATCGAGGCGGTGGCCGGACCCGCCGTGAAGCGCGCCGGCGCGCGGACCGTGCCGGCGGACAACCTGCACGTCACGCTGGTGTTCGTCGGCAACTGGCCGGTTCAGGCGCGGGAGCAGATCGAGCGGGTGGTGGACGCGCTGGATATTCCGGACGCCGAGCTGGTGTTCGACCGCATCGCCTGCTGGCGGCGCCCTAGGATCGTGAGTCTGGTAACGGAGGACTTCCCGCAGGCGCTGGCCGTCTACCAGCGGGAGATGAGCGCGGGCATGGCGGCGCTGGGCTGGACGCCGGAGACGCGCC
>CAZRSA010000311.1:0-2010 GCA_964602525.1 uncultured Woeseiaceae bacterium | reverse complement strand
AGGAGGACAGGACGTCCGACTGAGCGTCCCCGCCACCCATGCCCACCCGATGAGGGGCCTGCGACGAAAGAAAGCGGAATCGGGGCTAAAGCCCCTCCCACGAAGGCCCTCCTGCATGGCATTACATGTTTTCCTGCATCATGCGCTCGCGCTTCGCCAGACCGGCGGTGATCTTCGCCGCCAGCGCGTCCGCCTCGCGGGTCACACGCTCCGTATCGATGGTCAGGATCTCGCCGTCGCGCATCAGCACTTTGCCTTCGACGATGGTGGTGACCACGTCCTGCTCGTCGGCCACGTAGACCAGGTGTGAGGTCACGTCGTAGGTGGGCACGAAGTGCACGTCGTCGAAGGAGACCTGGATGATGTCGGCGCGCTTGCCGGGCTCGAGGCTGCCGATCTGCTCGCCCATGCCGATGGCTTCTGCGCCGCCGGCCGTGGCCATGCGCAGCACCGCCTCGGCGGGCAGGGCCTGGGGATCCATCTCCTCTACCTTCTGCAGGAAGGCGGCCAGCCGCATCTCCTCCCACATGTCCAGGTCGTTGTTGCTGGCAGCACCGTCGGTGCCGAGACCCAGCAGGACGTCGGCAGCCAGCATCTCCGTCACCGGGGACACGCCGGCGGCGGTCTTCATGTTCGAGGTGGGGTTGTGGATGACGCCGACCTCCCGCTCGACCAGCACCGGGATCTCCTCCGGCTGGGGCCACACGACGTGGGCGCCGATGGTCTTCACGCCGAAGAAGCCCATCTCCTCCAGCATGGTGATGGTGGTGGTGCCGTAGTTCTGCCGGGTCATCTCCACCTCGTAGGGCGACTCAGACAGGTGGATGCTCATCGGCACGCCCAACTCCTCGGCCGCGGCATGCACAGCCGCCAGCTGGTCCGGCTTCAGGGTGTAGTTCGAATGCGGGCCGAAGGCCGGTGTGATGCGCTCCGAACGGCCCTGCCAGCGCTCGATGTAATCGATGCCCTTGGCGAGCGCGTCCGCTGCATTCTCGGCATCCGGCGTCTTCTGATCCAGCACCGCTGTGGTGACCATGGCGCGCAGCCCGCAGGACTCGACCACCTCTGCGATGGTGTCCGGGTAGTAGTACATGTCCACGAACATGGTGGTGCCGCCGCGGATCATCTCCCAGCAGGCGAGCTCGGTGCCGATGCGCACGAACTCGGCGTCCACGAAGGCCACCTCGGCGGGAAAGATGTAGTTGTTCAGCCAGTCCATCAGGGCGTAGTCGTCGGCGATACCCCGCAGCAGGCTCATGGCCGCGTGGGTGTGGCCGTTGATTAGCCCGGGCATCACCACCCGGTTGTCGCCGCCGATGCGCTCGGCCGCGGCGTACTCCGCATCCACGGCCTCCGCCGTATCCACGGCGACGATGCGGCCGTCGTCGACAGCCACCGCACCCTCCTCGATGAGGGTCCAGTCCGCGTCCATGGCCACCACGTAGTCGCCCGCCACAATCAGGTCCACCGGAGTCCGATTGTCGACGGGCTCGTCGGCGGAGTCGGCGGACGATGTGCTACGCTCTGCCGGCGCTTCCGGGCTGCAACCGGCGGCGGCCAGCGCCGCCAGCAAGAACAATGCGAGGAAGCGACGGATGTCGGGGTATCGATCGGATTTCGTCATGGTTTCTACCGGCTGGTGCATGGCTGCCCTCGGGCGTGCGCGGAATGATAACAGGCAGCCGCCGGGATGAGCCCGGAGGAGATCGCAGCACTGCCGAAGGCGGAACTCCACTGCCACCTTGAGGCCTGCATCCGTCCCGACACCCTGCGCGAGGTGGCCACGGAACTCGGTCGGGACGTGCCGGCCGACGACGAGGCCTTCCGCCGCGAGTGGCTGCTGACCGAACCGCTCCAGGACCTCGAGACGGCGCTGCGCGCGTTCGCCAACGTCCAGTCTGTGTGGGCCAGAGAAGAGGTGATCGAGCGGCTCGCGTACGAGGCCGTGGAGTACGCCGCCGACCAGGGCATCCGCATCTTCGAGCTGCGCTACTCGCCGGACTTCATCGC
>CAZRSA010000310.1:0-2012 GCA_964602525.1 uncultured Woeseiaceae bacterium | reverse complement strand
ACTGCAGCTTCTTCTGCTCGACGACCGGCTTCAGCCTTTCCTTCACCTCTTCGAAAGACGGGGCTTCCGTCTCGCGCGAATCCTCGCGCAGGATGACATGCCAGCCGAACTGCGTCTGGACGGGTTCGCTGGTGTAATTGCCATTCTCCAGCGCGACGACCGCGTCGGAGAACGGCTCAACCATGGAATCCGGCGGGAACCAGCCCAAGTCGCCGCCATTCGGTCCGGAGGGGCCGGTGGACTTCTCCTGGGCCAGTTCCGCGAAGTCGGCGCCTTCATCGAGTTGCGCAATTACGGCCTCGGCCTCGTCCTCCGTCTCCAGGAGGATGTGCCGTGCCTTGTACTGCTGCGGCTGATAGCCGGCCACCTGGGCGCTGTACTCCGCTCGCAGTTCTGCGTCTGTCGGTGGATTCTCCTCCAGGTAGTTGCCGGCCAGTGCCGAGGCCAGTGTCGACATCCGCTGCAGTTTGATCTGTGCCGCAACCTCGGGATCCTCATCCAAGCCGGCTGCCTCGGCTTCCTCTGCCAGCAGGAATAGGTCGGCCACCTCGGTGCGGAACTGCTCGCGCTGCTCGGCGGAGATTTCGCCCTGGGTCCCGCGGGCGCGGTTCTGAATGTAGAGCTCAAGTACTTTCGCTTCCACCTCGGGGTCGGTCGCGGCGGTGCCGTTATCGGACTGTGCGCAGGCCGCCGTGCTGAGCATTACGGCTGAGGCGAAAAGCAGCGCCTTGCCGGCGCCCAGCTGGCGCAAATTAGTGCTGGTCATAGTGGGTCCTCTGTTTTCGTGGTCGAATCTTGCTCTCAGCCGCGGTTGGCTTCACCGGGGGTGATGGCGGTTATGCTGAGTGCGTGTATATCGGTTTCCATCAGGTCGCCGACGGCGTCGTAGACGAGGCGGTGGCGCTTGATCCGCGACAGCCCCTTGAAGGCGTTGGCGGTGATGCGGACGGCGAAGTGGCCACGTCCGTCCTGCGCACCGGCGTGGCCGGCGTGCAGGTCACTCTGGTCCCTGATCAGCAGTTCTTCCGGCTGCAGAGCCTGCCGCAGGCGTTTCTCCAGCTTGGCCTGGCGTCCGTCCGTCACGGCAGTACCTTGTTGAACGGTTTGACGGTGACGCGCTGATAGACGCCGGCTTCCACGTACGGGTCCTCGTCGGCCCAGGCCCGGGCGTCCTCCAGCGAGGCGAATTCGGCGATCACCAGACTGCCCGTGAAACCGGCTTCGGCCGGGTCCACGTTGTCGATGGCCGGGTGCGGGCCGGCCACCAGGAGGCGGCCCTCGTCTCGAAGAGCGCGCAGCCGCTCGAGATGCCTGGCTCTGGCTTCCGAGCGCAGGGGTGCGCTGTCCGGCACGTCCTCACTGATGATCGCATACCACATCGCTAGTCGGCTCCACTGGTGGATTTACGTTCGTTTCTCGAGACCATGATTGCGAGCCACACGCCCTGGACGACCATGAAGGCGAGGGTCAGGCCGAGCAGGCCGAAGAGCTTGAAGCTCACCCAGGCGCTCTCTCCGAACTGGTAGGCGACGAAGATATTGGCGGCGCCGGAGACCGCGAAGAACAGGCCCCAGATCACGGTCAATTGACGCCATTGGGCGGCGGAAAGTTCCACGGCCGACTGCAGCAGCCGCTGGATGAGCGGCTTCTCGCCGATGTAGAGGCTGGCGAAGCACACGGCCGCCATTGCCCAGTTGAGCAGGGTGGGCTTCCAGATGAGGAACAGGCTGTTTCGAAGCGCCAGCGTGACGCCGCCGAGCACGAGCACGAGCGCCGTGGAGATCAGGTAGATGCGCCCCACCTGCCGCGTGAAGATCCAGTGGGCCAGCGGCACCAGGGGCATGGTGGCCATGAGGACGATGGTCGCCGTGTAGATGTCGGCCTGCTGATAGGCGACGAAAAATGCGACCACCGGAAGATAGTCAAGTATCAGTTGCATTCGCTGGGAATCGGGTCTGCGGCGCGCACTGCGATCGGCGCATGATAGCGCACCCGTCGGTGGACCCCAATGC
>CAZRSA010000309.1:0-2021 GCA_964602525.1 uncultured Woeseiaceae bacterium | reverse complement strand
GTCGGCGGGCGCACCTCGCTCATGTACCTGGTCTTCTACGGCGGCGAGATGAGCGCCTCGGAGACCACGGACTACCTGCTGCGGGTGGTGCAGCCCCGGCTGCAGGCCGTGCAGGGCGTGGCCTCCGCCGATCTGTTCGGCGGCAAGACCTTCGCCATGCGCATATGGCTGGATCCGGATCGCATGGCCGCACTGGACGTCTCGGCGGCCGAGGTTCGCGAGGTACTGGTCGAGAACAACTACCTGGCGGCGGTGGGCAGCACCAAGGGACAGTACGTCGCCATCGACCTCTCCGCCGACACCGACATCAGCGATGCGGACGCCTTCCGCGACCTGGTGGTGCGCAGCGGCGACGATACGCTGGTGCGCATGGGCGACATTGCCGACGTGGAACTCGGCGCCGAAAACTACGACTCGGTGAGCTGGTACAGCGGCGAGTCCTCGGTGGTGATCGCCATCGACCCGGCGCCGGGCGCCAACCCGCTCGACGTCTCCCGCCGGGTCAACGTCGCCGTGGAAGACATCGGCCGCCAGCTTCCGGCCGGACTCTCCGGCGAGGTCTCCTTCGATGCCAGCCGCTTCATCGAGGACTCCATCGACGAGGTGTTCCGCACGCTGGCCGAGGCGGTGCTGATCGTACTGACGGTGATCTTCCTCTCGCTCGGCTCCATCCGTGCCGCGCTGATACCGGCCGTGGCCGTGCCGCTGTCGCTGATCGGCGGCGCATTCGTGATGCTGCTGCTGGGCTTCTCCATCAACCTGCTGACGCTGCTGGCCATGGTGCTGGCCATCGGTCTGGTGGTGGACGATGCCATCATCGTGGTGGAGAACGTCCACCGGCACATCGAGGAAGGTCTCTCCCGGCGCGAGGCCGCCGTCGTCGGTGCGCGGGAGATCGGGCTGCCCATCATCGCCATGACCACCACACTGATCGCCGTGTACGCGCCCATCGGCTTCATGGGCGGACTCGTGGGCACCCTGTTCACGGAATTCGCCTTCGCGCTGGCGGGCGCGGTGCTGATCTCCGGCGTCGTGGCGCTGACCCTCTCGCCCATGCTCTCCGCCCGGGCGCTGACCCGCTACGGCGAGCCCGGCCGCTTCGAGCAGCGGGTGGAACGGTTCTTCCAGTGGCTGGCGGAGCGCTACCGGCGGCTGCTGCATGCCTCCCTGGATACGGTGCCGGTGACCATCGTGTTCGCGCTGATCGTGCTGGGCAGCATCTGGTTCATGTTCACGACGGTGCCCGAGGAACTGGCGCCGGTGGAGGACCAGAGCATCCTGTTCGTCCAGGCGCGCGGCCCCCAGACGGCCACGCCGGAATACAACGAGACCTGGGCCCGGCGCATGGTGGAGCTTTTCCAGGAGGTGCCCGAGTACGAGGACAGCTTCCTTTTCCTGGGCATGGGGGGCGATAACAGCACGGTGTTCGGCGGCTTCCAGATGGCGCCGGGGGACGAGCGCGAGCGTACCCAGATGGAGGTGCAACCGGAGCTGCAGCAGGCCGTCTCAAGGATCGCCGGCCTGCAGGCGGCAGTATTTCCGCGCCCGGATCTGCCGGGCTCCGCCGGCGGGCTGCCGGTGCAGTTCGTGGTCACCTCGCCGGCGGACTACGAACGGGTGGACGGCGTGGTCGACGGCCTGATGGGCGAGGCCATGCAGAGCGGGCTGTTCGCCTTCGTGCGCAAGTCCATCGATTTCTCCCGGCCGCGCATCACGCTGCATATCGATCGCGACCGGGCGGGCATCCTCGGCATCTCCATGCAGGATGTCGGCCGCACACTCTCCACCATGCTGGGCGAGGGCTACGTCAACCGTTTCAATTTGGAGGGGCGCAGCTACCGGGTCATCCCCCAGGTCGGCCGCGAGTTCCGGTTGAACGCGGCCATGCTGGAGGACTACTACGTGCCCGCGGCCGGCGGCGGGATGGTGCCGCTGTCCGCGCTGGTCAGTTTCGAGCGCACCGTCGAGCCGGCGGAGCGCACCCAGTTCCAGCAGCTGAACTCCATCGCCGTCGAGGGCGC
>CAZRSA010000308.1:0-2044 GCA_964602525.1 uncultured Woeseiaceae bacterium | reverse complement strand
CGACTGGCTGGTGAAGGTGCCGTGGAAGAAGTCCACGAAGATCCTGCGCGACCTCACCAAGGCCGAGGACGTGCTGGAAGCCGACCACTACGGGCTGGAGAAGGTGAAGGAGCGCATCCTCGAGTATCTGGCCGTCCAGCACCGGGTGAAGAAGCTGAAGGGACCCATCCTCTGCCTGGTGGGGCCGCCGGGCGTTGGCAAGACCTCGCTCGGGCAGTCGATCGCGCGGGCCACGAACCGCAAGTTCGTGCGCATGTCGCTCGGCGGCGTGCGCGACGAGGCCGAGATCCGCGGTCACCGGCGCACCTACATCGGTTCGCTGCCGGGCAAGATCGTGCAGAACCTGGCCAAGGTGGAGTCGCGTAACCCGCTGTTCCTGCTGGACGAGATCGACAAGATGGCCATGGACTTCCGCGGCGATCCCTCCTCCGCGCTGCTGGAGGTGCTGGACCCGGAGCAGAACTCCACCTTCAACGACCATTACCTGGAGGTGGACTTCGACCTCTCCGACGTGATGTTCGTCTGCACCGCCAACAGCCTGAACATCCCGCCGCCGCTGCTCGACCGCATGGAGGTCATCCGGCTGCCGGGCTACACCGAGGACGAGAAGGCGGCGATCGCCGAGCGCTACCTCGTGCCGAAGCAGCTGAAGGAGAACGGGCTGAAGGAGGACGAACTCCACATCACCCGGCCCGCGATCTACCAGACCATCCGTCACTACACCCGCGAGGCGGGCGTGCGTAACCTCGAGCGCGAGATCGCCAAGATCTGCCGCAAGGTGGTGAAGGAGCTGCTGCTGAAGAAGCAGAAGAAGCGCATGACCATCCGGCCGAAGAGTGTCAGCCGTTACCTCGGCGTGGAGCGCTTCCGCTACGGGCGTGCCGAGGAGAACGACCAGGTGGGCCAGGTCACCGGCCTCGCCTGGACCGAGGTCGGCGGCGAGCTGCTGACCATCGAGGCCGCCGTCGTGCCGGGCAAGGGCAAGCTCACCCACACGGGTAAGCTGGGCGAGGTCATGCAGGAGTCCATTCAGGCGGCCATGACCATCGTGCGCAGCCGCAGCAAGCTCCTCGGCATCGATGCAGACTTCCACCAGAAGTCCGACGTGCACATCCACGTGCCCGAGGGCGCGACGCCGAAGGACGGCCCCAGCGCGGGTGTCGGCATGTGCACGGCGCTGGTTTCGGCATTGACCGACATCCCGGTGAAGTCCGACGTCGCCATGACCGGCGAGATCACGCTGCGCGGTGAGGTGCTGCCCATCGGCGGGCTGAAGGAGAAGCTGCTGGCCGCCCACCGGGGCAACATCACCACCGTGGTCATCCCGGAGGAGAACGCCAAGGACCTGGTTGAAATCCCGAAGAACATCAAGGACAAGCTCAATATTCTTCCAGTCAAGTGGATGGACCAGGTGCTGGAGGTGGCGCTGCAGCACATGCCCACGCCGGCCGCCGGCGAGGACACACCGGCCGACAAGGAAGCGGCGAAACCCGCCGACGAGAAGGGCGGGGACGCGGTGCGCGCGCACTGAGTGCACCGCCGCACGGCGGAGTGCCGCAATTGCAGTCACAGGGGCTTTAGGAGTAGTCTGCCCGTTGAAACAGGGGGGTGGCGGACTGTCCGTGCCTGATTTTTTTTCTAGGAAGACACTTCGAGGGTGAGTAATGAACAAAGCTGATCTGATCGACGCCGTTGCCGATTCAGCCGACCTTTCCAAAGCGGACGCCACGCGTGCCGTGGACGCCGTCCTGGACGGCATCACCAGCGCGCTGAAGCAGGGCAACACGGTCTCGCTGGTAGGCTTCGGTACCTTCTCCGTGAAGCACCGCGCCGCCCGCACCGGGCGTAACCCGCGCACCGGCGAAACCATCCAAATCAGCGCCAGCAACGTACCCGGATTCAAGGCTGGCAAAGGCCTGAAGGATGCCGTAAACTAGCCGGCCTTTCGGCACCGGGCTCGCCCGGTGTCGTGCTGAAGGGAGGCGGAAAGCCGCCCAGATTTCCCGATCGGGACGCCCGGGTGCTTAGCTCAGCTGGGAGAGCG
>CAZRSA010000307.1:0-2053 GCA_964602525.1 uncultured Woeseiaceae bacterium | reverse complement strand
CCTGCCGGTGATCGCCGTGACGGCACGGGTGAACGAGCACCGCGGCATGGCGGCGGTGCAGCACGGCGCACAGGACTATCTGTGCCTGGACGAGATCACGCCGGGCACGCTCATCGAAGCCCTGCACTACGCCCTGGACCGCCATCAGTTCGTCCGCCGCATGCAGCGGCCCGAAGACGCCATGCGCACCATCCTGCACGGCATCAACGACGGGGTGATCGTCGTCGACGAGCACGGCGTGGTCATCTCCATCAATCCCGCCGGCCGCAGCATGCTCGGCCTGGGCCCGCGGGAACGCCCCACCCTCGCCTGGCACCGGCAGTTCTGCGCCGGTGCGCCCGGCCTGGACACACCGCTGCCGGTGGAGGCGCGGCCGCTGCCCCGGGCGCTCGCCGGCGCTAAGTTCAGCGACATGGAGGCGCTGTACGAGACCGAGGGCCAGCCGCCGCTGCTGCTGAGCCTGAGCGGCCGATCCCTGGGCGACGCTGCCGGACGGCGGGTGGGGGCGGTCGTCTCCTTCCGCGACGTCACCGACCGCCGTCGCCGCGCCGGCCACCAGGACCGGCCTTCTCTCTACGATCCCCTCACCGAACTGGCTGGCCGCGGGCTGTTCACCGAGCAGCTGAGCCGCGCCATCAGCCGCGCCTCCCGGCACAGGCGGGAGCTGGGCGTCCTGTTCATCGACCTCGACCGCTTCAAGTCGGTCAACGACACCCTCGGACACGATACCGGCGACCGCCTGCTGCAGGAGGTGGCCCTGCGGCTGGTGCGCGAACTCAGGATCAGCGATCTCGTGGGCCGCTGGAACGCCGACCAGTTCGTGGTCTGCATCGAGGACGTGGACTCGCCCCAGGACGCCGCCACCGTGGCGCAGAAACTGGTGCTGGCGCTAGAGGAGCAGTACTTCGTGGGCGGCAACGAGGTCTATCTCACGCCGAGCATCGGCGTCGCCCTGTATCCGGAGGCGGGCAGCAATGCCGCCGATCTGGTGAAGGCGGCCGCCCTCGCCACCGGTCAGGCGAAGAGCCACGGCGGCGGCCGCTTCCAGTTCCACTCCGCGGCGCTGAACCACAGGATCGCGGAGCGCGAGGAACTCGAGATCGGCCTCAGGCACGCCCTGGTGCGTCGCGAGCTGCTGCTGCACTACCAGCCGCGCATCGACGTGCGCAACGGCCGACTGATCGGTTTCGAAGCACTGTTGCGCTGGCAGCATCCCCGCTTCGGCCTGCTGGCACCGGAGCGCTTCCTGCCCATACTCGAGTCCAGCGGCCTCATCCACTCGGTGGGAGAGTGGATCATCGGTAGCGCCGCCGCCCAGCTGAAGGCATGGCAGACCCAGTTCGACCTGCCGGACCTCACGGTGGCGGTGAACCTCTCGCCCGCCCAGCTCGCCCGGGGCCGCGTCGTCGAAGCGGTGGCGAAGGCGCTCGGCGACACGAACCTCGACCCGGGCTGCCTGGAACTGGAGATCATGGCCACCGGCATGAACCATGGACGCCGCATGCCCGCCCACATCATGGCCGAACTCAACGCCCTCGGCGTGCGCATCTCCCTGGACCGCTTCGGCACCCAGGATATCTCGTTCCGCTCACTGGACAGCGGCGTGGTGGACACCTTCGTTATCGACCGCAGCCTGATCGCGGACCTGCAGGAGAACGAGGACCATCAGCGGCTGGTGCGCGCCGCCATCGCCATGGCCCGGGGTCTGGACATCGAAGTGGCCGCGGAAGGCGTCGAGACCGCCGAGCAGCTGGACTTTCTGCGCGAATGCAACTGCGACCTGGCTCAGGGCTTCCTGTTCAGCCGGCCCATGCACCCGGAGAAGGTGTCGATGTTCCTGCGCGATGAGACCGGCGCCGCCCGGCGCGTCTAGACAGAGCGCGGGCTGCTAGCAACCGTCGGTGTAGGCGTTGACCGTGGCGGCCACGCCCTCGGCCGTGGGCGGCAGGTAGACCACCCCGCAGTCCAGCGCCGAACGCGCGTCCTCGTGCACCCACATGCCGTTGCCGTGACGGAAGCCGCCGGGCCCGATCACCGCACGCGCGATCGCCTG
>CAZRSA010000306.1:0-2069 GCA_964602525.1 uncultured Woeseiaceae bacterium | reverse complement strand
CTGATGCACGTCTCCCGCGCCGAGCGGCTGCATCCCGGCGAGGTGTTCGGCCTGGGCACCATGCCCGGTGGCTGTGCGATGGAGAACGGCCGCTGGCTCGCTCCGGGCGACGAGATCGAACTCGCCATCGAGAGTATCGGCAATCTGACCAATACCGTTGCCGGGTGAGCGATGGGTCAGATTCCACGGCTCTCGTTGTTGCTGATCGGCCTTCTCGTGATCCGCCCGGTCTGGTCGGCCGAGCCGGCATCCGGTACTCCCGTGACCAACATCGTCGTCATCGAAGCTCTCGATCGCGGGCGGCCTTTCTGGCGCGAGTTCGAAGTGCACTTTCGTCGGCAAATCATGGATATCAGTGGCCGGTCCGTCGCGATCTACGGCGAGAGTGCCGATATGGCGCGATTCCCCGAAGTCGATTACTCGACGGGTCACGAACGCTGGCTGCGCCAGAAGTACGCAAGCAAACCGGTTGACGCCATCGTTGCTTCCGCCGGTGTCCCCGTCGAAACCCTCCTGCACTATCGTGAGAAGATATGGGGCCGCGTCCCGCTGGTCGTCGTCGCGGCGCCACCGGAGCTGGCCCGTGCGCTGCCTCGTGAGTCCGGTGTAAGCGCCTTGTTGTGGCGGCCGGATGCGATCGCGACCGTGGAGGCGGCAACAGCGCTCTTCCCGACCACCCGCCGCATTCTGATGGTGGGCGGCGAGAGATTCCGGGATCCCGTGGGTGCAACCATTCGGGAGAAGTTGGCTTCCTCCACGGAAGGACCGGCGCTCGCCGAGCCGCAGTCCTCCACCGTGGCGGGTCTGCGCGAGGAGCTGGCTTCTCTGGACCGTGACACGGTCATTCTTTTCAGCGGGGTCTACGGCGACGCGAACGCTGTCGGGCTGGGCTCCCGCGAGGTACTGGATGCCTTGGCCGGAGCGGCGAATCGGCCTATTTTTGCCCTCAGCCGCACCTATCTCGGTCATGGCGTGGTTGGCGGCGCGATGATCGATCCGGCTGCCTACGGCAACGCGGCGGCCGACAAGGTGATGGAGGTGCTTCGGCGTCCGGGTGCAATGATCCCGCACACCTACCCGGCGCGGAGCACTGACGTCGTGCTGGACTATCGGCAGCTGAAGCGTTGGGGCGTCGAGGGTCGGTCCCTGCCGTCGGGTGCCCGGGTGCTGTTTCGCCCTCCCGGGTTGTGGGACGCCTACCGGGACCAGGTGATTCTGGCTGTCGCGGTGTTACTGCTGCAGTCGGCGCTCCTCGTTGTATTACTCCTGGAGCGTGGCCGGCGGCGGCGGGCCGAAGACAGCATGCGGGAGCTCTCTGCCGACCTCCTGGTTTCCCAGGAAGACGAGCGCAGCCGTATCGCGCGTGAATTGCATGACGGTGTGAATCAGCGTGTCGCGCTGCTCGCGATCGGCCTGGATGGCGCGGCCCTGTCGGCCGGGGGCGGCAGAGAAAGCACCGGGCTACTGCGCCAGCTGGCCGATGAAGTCCGGGGCATCGGCTCGGAAATCCACGCTGTGGCGAGGCGTCTGCGGCCTCCCCAGATCGGCACGGCCGGACTTCCCGCCGCGCTGGAGGACCTGGCTGCCGGGACGGCAGAGCGCGCGGGCATCGAGGTTACGGTGGAGGAGCAGAACTGGCCGGGAAATGTGACGGAACCGGTGGCCATCGTCCTCTACCGCGTCACCCAGGAATGTTTGCAAAATGTGGTCAAGCACAGCGGCGCCACGGCCGTCCGTATCACGATGAGTGCGGACCGTGATGACCTCGTTCTCTGCGTCCGCGATAATGGCCGCGGCGGAGCGCCGCAGAATACGGCCCTTGCTCCCGGCATAGGACTGACCAGTATGAAAGAGCGGCTGAATCTCATCGGCGGGAGTCTGCAGATACGCAGCAGCACCGACGGCACTTCGATCACTGCCCGTATCCCGTTACCGGAGGGTATGGCGGACTCCGCATCGCCGCAGACGCCATGAAGCGCACACGAGTACTGCTTGCGGACGATCACACGCTGCTGCTGCAGGCCTGCCGTAACATGCTCGAGGGACAATTCGATGTCGTCGCAGCCGTC
>CAZRSA010000305.1:0-2071 GCA_964602525.1 uncultured Woeseiaceae bacterium | reverse complement strand
CTCCTACCTGCGGGCGATATTGACTACCAGCGGCAGGTGGTCGCTGACGCCCTCCGCCTCCGGCATGCGGAAGCGGCGCGGGCGGCGCTGCCGTGTCATCTGCGCGGGCGCCTCGATGGCCAGGCGCGCGGAATCCGGTACCAGCTCCCAGCCGGCGTCGCCGTCGGACCACAGGATCATGTCCAGGAACGACCAGCTCTCCCCGCGGGAGTAGTAATGGGTGCCGGGGCAGAAACCGGGGCAACCGGCCTCGTGGGCCACCTGCCAGGTGGGCCGCACGAACCGCCCCAGCATGTCCTGCTCCCGGTCCTCGTCGCCGGGCGTGTTGAAATCCCCCGCGGCGAAAGCGGGACGGCCGGGCGGCAGGTCGCGGCGCAGCCCGGCCAGGAACCGGTAGGCCTGGATGCGCATCTCGTAGGGATGGTAGGGCGCCGGGAAATGGGCCGAGAAGCCGGTGAGCAGCGTGCCGTCCGGCAGCCGGAACGTCGCCTCGAGGATGCCCCGGGTATCCGCAATGCGCTCCTCGGGGAAGCCCCGGAACGGGATGTGGTGCAGCTCGGCCTCGCCCACCGCCTCCAGCCGGCTCAGGAAGGCGACGTCGATGCCACGGTCGTCGGCGCCCTCGATCAGGATGGCGGGCCGGTAGCCGGCCGGCTGCAGGTACTCCCTGCGCAGCCGCTCGAGGATGGCGATGTTCTCCACCTCCTGCAGGGCGACGATGTCCGGCCCCCGTCCGTCCTCCACCTGCAGGATGGCCGCCGCCACCGCGGCGAGCTTGCGCTCCACCACGTCCCCGTCCCAGTCCCAGTTCAGGCACTGGTCGCGCCAGTAGGGGTTGTCGATCTCAGCGCAGGCGGCCCGGTGGGCCTGGTTGCGCTTGGCCTCGATGGGCAGATAGGTGCGGTCGTCCCTGCCCGGGTCGTCCTCGGCGTCGAACAGGTTCTCGACGTTGAAGGTCATCAGCGACACCGTCTCCCCCGGCGGCGCCGTGTCCGCGGACTCGGTGGACTCGCCGCCGGGCCGGGCACAGGCCTGCAGCAGCAGGGCGGCCACCACCAGGACGATGAGCCGCAGATCAGTCGGCTTGCGGTTCCGGGTCGAATCTGAGCAGCGGTGCATGTCTTCCTTCCGCGGTGATGAACAGGGAACGGCCACGCTCGTCGAAAGCGACCGCCTCGGCGATGGGGACCAGCGGCATCCCGAGCGGGCGTGGCGCGCGCGCCAGCGCCTCGGGCCAGGTCTCGGCCGGTCGCCGGGGATAATAATAGACATCGGCGTACGTGAGTATGACGACGGCGCTGCCGTCCGCCGCGATGTCCATGCCCGTGGGCTGCCAGTGATAGGGCACCGCGGCGGCCAGCAGTCCGCCCGCCTCGTCCCGGCCTGGCAGGCTTTCCACCCCGGCGACGAGGGTCGACGTGAGTACTTCGTCGGCGTTGGCCGGCCGCAGCGGCAGCCGGTGCAGCTCCGCCGGCTCCGTCCGCTTGGTCAGGACGTAGATGCTGCCGGCAGCGGGATCGACGGCCACCGCCTCGGTGTCGTGGGGCCCGTCGGGATAGGTATAGCGTATGTTCCAGGCCGGCGTTACCTCCCCGCCGTCGGCCGGGTCCGGTTCGGGCACGACGTAGAGGGTCAGATAATCGCGGATGCCGCCGTTGTCGCCGATGTCGGCGATCAGCAGCCAGGGCGAGCCCTCGTAGCTGAAGGCTGCCATATCTTCCCAGTCCCGGTTCTCGGCCCCCGCAATCCGCACCGTGCCCAGCGCATCGCCGTCCGGCGAGACCGCGTGCAGCACCGGCCCCTCGCCGCCGTCGTTGATCACCCAGAGCGTGTCGGACTGGCGGCGGGAATGGGCAAGCCCGCTCGCCTCCACGATGGCCGGCGACTGCAGCGTGCCCACAACCGCGGCGCGTACGTAGCCACCGCTCGCGTCCGGACCGTGCGGCGCCTCGCCCCCGCACGCGGCGAGCGCTGCAATCGCACAGACGGCGGCCGGTCGGAGGGCGGCGGGCAACATGCGCGGCATAGTCGCAGGATTTCGGCCGCCGGAAAAGACGAAGCCCGGCACGCA
>CAZRSA010000304.1:0-2085 GCA_964602525.1 uncultured Woeseiaceae bacterium | reverse complement strand
GACTTCGTGGACCGCTACAACCACGAACTCATCGACATCCACCGCATCACCCCCGAGAGCATGGAGGCGCATCTCCATCACCTGCGGGAACTCATCGAGCGTCACGTGAGCTACACGGGCAGCGAATGGGGTCAGGAGCTGCTGGACGACTTCCGCACCTGGCTGCCGAAGTTCTGGGTGGTCAAGCCGAAGGCGGCGGAACTCGGTTCGCTGATCGAGTCGCTGCGCGAGGCCGCCTGAGGGAAATGCCATGGTAGAACGTCCGCTGCAATTCATGGAGATCCCGCGCCGGGACCCGGACAAGATCCCGGCCGAGGACCGCATCACCCACTACCGGGAGATCTACGGCCAGTACACCGCCGAGGAAGCCGCCGACCAGGCGGGGCGCTGCATCAACTGCGGCAACCCCTACTGCGAGTGGAAGTGCCCGGTGCACAACTACATCCCGAACTGGCTGAAGCTGATCGACGAGGGCAACATCCTGGCGGCCGCGGAGCTCAGTCACCAGACCAATTCCCTGCCCGAGGTCTGCGGCCGGGTCTGCCCCCAGGACCGCCTGTGCGAGGGTGCGTGCACGCTGAACGACGGCCTCGGCGCGGTCGCCATCGGCAACATCGAGAAATACATCACTGACGAGGCGCTGAAGCTCGGCTGGCGTCCGGACCTCTCCCACGTGGAGCCCACCGGCAGGCGGGTGGCGATTGTCGGCGCCGGGCCGGCGGGTCTCGCCGCCGCCGACGTGCTGGCCAGGAACGGCGTCGCCTCCGTGGTCTACGACGCTTACTCGGAGATCGGCGGCCTGCTCACCTTCGGCATCCCGCCGTTCAAGCTGGAGAAGGAGGTGGTGCGTAAGCGGCGGGAGATCCTGGAGGGCATGGGTGTCGAGTTCGTACTGGAGACGCGCATCGGCGAGGACATTCCCTTCGAGAAGCTCGTCGCCGACTACGACGCCGTGTTTCTCGGCATGGGTGCGTACACCTACGTGCGCGGCGGCTTCCCCGGCGAGGACCTGCCCGGCGTGCACGAGGCGCTGCCCTACCTGGTAGCGAACGTCTACCGGGAACTGGGCATGAGCCGGCGCTCGGAGCCGCGCATCAACATGGCCGGCAAGCGGGTGGTTGTGCTCGGCGGCGGCGATACGGGCATGGACTGCAACCGCACGGCCATCCGCCAGGGCGCGGCCAGCGTGACGTGCGCCTATCGCCGGGACGAAGAGAACATGCCGGGCTCCCGCCGCGAGGTGATGAACAGCCGGGAGGAAGGCGTCACCTTCCTGTTCAACCAGCAGCCCATCGAGATCGTCGGCGGTGACCAGGTCAGCGGCGTGAAGCTGATCGAGACGCGCCTGGGCGAGCCGGGCCCGGGCGGGCGGCGCCGGCCCGAGCCCGTGCCGGGTACCGAGCACATCCTGCCGGCGGACGCCGTGATCATCGCCTTCGGCTTCCGGCCGTCGCCGGCGGACTGGTTCGACGACTTCGAGATCCGCACCCGTCCGAACGGCCGGGTGTGGCTGAACGGCAGCCGCTATCCGTTCCAGACCTCGAACCCCAAGGTCTTCGCCGGCGGCGACATGGTGCGGGGCTCGGACCTGGTGGTCACCGCGGTATTCGAGGGCCGCGAGGCGGCCAAGGGCATCGTCGACTACCTGTCGTCCGACTGAGCCGCCAGCGGCACCTCCACCGAGAAGATTACGCCGCTGCCGTCCGGCAGGTTGGCGGCGCTGATCCGCCCGCCGTGGGACTCGGCGATGAGCCGGGCGATGTACAGACCGAGGCCCAGGTGGCTCGCCGTCCGGTCGGGCCGCACCGAGACCAGCGAGTCGAAGATGCTCTCGCGCATGTGGTCGGGCAGCGTCGGCCCCGGATTGGTCACCGCCAGTGTGACGCTGCCGCTCCCGGTCGCCACCCGGATGCCGATCTCCGCGCCCGCGGCGCTGAACTCCACGGCGTTGGCGATCAGCTTGTCCAGCATCTGCACCAGGAGTTCCGGCGCTCCGGTCACAGGTGCCGCAGCTGCCTCCCGGCTGAGCCGGAACTCCCGCTCCGGGTAGGCCAGCGCGTAGCCCTCGGCGGCCGAGGCGGCCAC
>CAZRSA010000303.1:0-2086 GCA_964602525.1 uncultured Woeseiaceae bacterium | reverse complement strand
AGTTCCAGTTGCTTCTTGTCCGACGCGGTGAACTGCGCCCCGAGCAGCAGCAGCCCCTCCGCGGCGCAGACCGGGACCAGCCGCGCCAGCGGGGCCTCCGCCCTGCCGCGATCCACCACCACCCGGCAGGCCTCCACCACCGCGCGGGCCTCCTCGTTCGCGGCCATCTCCCGGTACCGCTCCGCCGCCGCCAGGGCCGCCTCGTGCTCACCCCGCTCCACCAGCAGCAGTGCCCGGAGCAGGTGCGGGTCGGGCAGGTCCGGATCGAACTCGATCGCCGTCTCCAGGATCTTCATGGCATCGTCGAACCGCTTGTTCTCGATCAGCAGCCGCGCCGAATCGACCAGGGACGGGGCCGACTCCCACCGGTCCGCCAGGCGATCCTGACGCTCGGCCTTGTACCGGCCAAGCGCGTCCTCCGCCCGGTGCTTCTGCCGCAGGGCCTCGGCGGCCTTATCGTCGGCGCGATTCTTCTGCCGCAGGGTCCTGGCCTGCTCCCCGCGGATCCAGAAGAACGCCACGGTCAAGATCACCAGCGCCGCGGCCACACCGCCCGCGGTCGCCAGCTTGAACGCACGCAGCCGGCGCCGGTGCGCCTCCCGCTCCCGCCTCGCTCCCGCCACCTGGGCCGCCATCTCGCCGTGGGACGGGTTCGCCGAGTCAAGCAGCGATTCGGCCAGGTCCAGGTCACCCCGGTCGCATGCGCACCGGGCGTACCCCAGGCGGGCCCGCCCGATGTCATCCGCCGCACGCTTGTTCGCCGGCCACAGGTCCACCGCCTGCCGGAACGCGAACAGCGCCCCGGCGTAGTCGTCGTAGTTGCCGCTCTCCTGCGCCCGCGCGAGGATCACCCGGCCCCGCTCGGTCAGCGCGTGGCTCTCGGCGTGCTCCCGGTAGGCACGGATCGCCTCCTGGAACGCCTTGACCGCCGGGTACCGGTCGGACGGCACGGTCGCCATCGCACGCATCGCGATAGCCACCAGTTCACCTTCCTCCCCGGCCGGCACGATCTCGTTGGCGGCCGCGTTCAGCAGGCACGCCGAGACCGTCTCGCCGTCGTGGGGGCACCGCCCGGTGATGATCTCGTAGAGGATCGCCCCCAGCAGGTAGACGTCGCTGCGCGGACCGGTCTGCGCGGTATCGCCCGCCGCCATCTCCGGCGGCATGTACGCCGGCGTCCCACCCGTGGCGGCATTTGCGGCCACGTGGCGGTCCGGTTCCTCGCCGACCAGCGGCAGGGCCAGGCCCCAGTCGACCACCAGGACCTCACCGTATTCACCGAGCATCACGTTCTCCGGCTTCAGGTCACGGTGGATGATGCCCCGGGAGTGGGCGAAGGCCACCGCGTCGGCAACCCCCAGCAAGATCTCCACGTTACGGGTCCGGGTCTCGGTATCGATCGTCTCCTGCCAGGTGGTCCCCTGGACACGCCTCATCGCGTAAAACAGGTTGCCGCTGTCGTCGGCGCCGAGGTCGTAAATAGGCACGATGTTCGGGTGCTCCAGTTCCCCCGTGATCGCCGCCTCGGAGAGGAACTTGTCTTTCGTCGCGGTCCGCGCCGCCTTATCCTCCCTGATCATCTTGATCGCGATACCCCGGTCCAGGGACGACTGCCGGCCGGCGTACACGATCGCCATGCCCCCCTCGCCCAGCACGTCGAGAAGCTCGTAGTCCGGGGCGGCATCACCGGCGGCATCCGTGTCGGTGTCGGGGGCGGTGAGTTTGCGCAGCTTGATCGTCAGGCGCGGGGACGTTTCGGGGGCGGGGGCGTCGGGCTTGATCGTCCGCCCCGGCGGGCCGTCGGCGGTCAGCGTCTTCCCCCAGGCGCCTTCAAGCGCGTGCACCGTGTCCCGGTCGGGGACGGCGAGGTCGCCCCCGGGCAGCACCAGGATGCCCGTGCCGCACTGTTTGCACTTCAGCAGCGCGCCGGGGGCGGGGTCTATCGTCGGCTCAAAGGTCTGTTTGCACCGGGGACAGTGTATCCCGTGGTCGTTACTCATGTGTGCACCTCCTCCCGCTTGCATATACAACCGCCGCTCTCAGGTTAACGGCTGCCGCACATGTTTGAAAGGGGAAAGGACGGGGG
>CAZRSA010000302.1:0-2098 GCA_964602525.1 uncultured Woeseiaceae bacterium | reverse complement strand
GACTTCAGCCTCTACCTGCACCGGCCGACGGCAACCGACCCCTCGCTGGCGCCCGAGGGCGGGGACGCGTTCTACGTGCTCTCGCCGGTGCCCCATCTGGACAGCGGCATCGACTGGTCGGAGACGGCCGAGCGCTACCGGGCAGCGATTGCGCAGAGTCTGTCGGACACCGTGCTGCCGGACCTCGAGCAGCACGTGGTCACGTCACGGATGATGACGCCGGAGGACTTCCGCGACCGCCTGTGGTCGGTGAAGGGAGCGGCCTTCGGTCTGCAGCCCATCCTGCTGCAGACCGCCTGGTTCCGTCCGCACAACCGCAGCGAGGAAGTCGAGGGGCTCTACCTGGTGGGCGCCGGTACCCACCCCGGCGCCGGCCTGCCGGGGGTGATCTCGTCGGCAAAGGTGCTCGATGAGGTGGTCCCCGACCCGAACCCGTGACGGACACGACCTTCCTGTGGAAGGGGCTTCAGCCCCGATCTTCGCCCGGGGTAGCCGTACGCCGATCGGGCCTGAAGGCCCTCCTGCGTTCTAGTTGGGCGAGCCGCCGCCCTGCTGCGAGCCCATACCCATGCCGCCGCCGTGCTGCTGCATGGCCTGCTGGGCAAGCTGCTGGTATTCCTGCTGCGCGGTCTGCAGCTGCGAGATCAGCTCGTCGGTCCGGGGGTTCTGCTCCTGCATGGCCGCCACGAGGTCCTCGTTCAGCGCCTCGCGCTTCGCCTGGAACTCCTCGTCCTGCATCACCTCGCCCTGGGCCTGCTGCATGGAGGTCATTTCCTGGCGCAGTTGCTGGCGGTGCTGCTGCTGTTCCTCGTCGGACAGGTCGCCGCTCTGCATCTCGCCCTGCAGCTTCTCGATACGGCCGCGGGCTGCCTCCGCATCGTAGCCGGTCTCGGCCATCTTCTCGTCCACGAAGGAGATCAACTCGTCGCGCTGCGCGGCCAGACCCGGGTTCGCGTCGATGGTGTTCTGCTGAATCTCCATCAGCTGCTGGTTGAGCTGCTCGATCTCGGCGCGCTTCTGCTGCACCTGCTGCATGAGCCCGCTGCCCTGGCTACCCTGGCCACCCTGGGACTTCGGCGCCATCATGCCGCCCGGATGCCCTTCCGGCATCTGCTGGGCGTTCACGCTCACCGCACCGAGTACCAGCACGGCAACGGCACCGGCAGCGCGGCAGAGGTTCAGCGGACATAGAAAATTCTCGGATTTCACATACATGGCGTCGGTACGCTCCTTGGTTCGCAGGGGAAGGGTGGCATTCGGGATGCCGCCGAAACAGACGCGCAGGGTAACAGCCGCAGTCGGGGCTCTGTCAAAGACGGCGGCGCCCGGGGTGCCGGCGTCAGCTTCGGGGCAGGCCCAGATCCGCCCGCACGCTGGCGGCCGCGAGCCGCCCGGAGAGCGCCGCCATGGGCACGCCCGGTCCGGGATGCACGCTGCCGCCGGCCAGATAGAGTCCGGGCAGGCGGGAACGGGAACCGGGGCGCACGAAGGAAGACCGCCAGCCGTGGGTGGGCTGGCCGTACAGTGCGCCGCCGGTGGCCGGGAACAGCGCACCGAAGTCCGGCGGGGCGGTGGTCACCGGCGCCTCGTCGACGGGTTCCAGCACGAGACCGTGGCGCTCCAGGGTGGCGAAGACGCGGTCGCGGTAGCGGGCCACGGCCGCCTCGTCCATCTCGCCGGGCGCCGCGTTGGCCAGGCAGAAGATTCGTTCGCCGCCGGCGTCCGGGTGGGCGCCCGGCGCGCGGTCCTGGGCGCAGACGTAGATGGTGGGAGTTGCCGTCATCGACCGCCGCACGAAGATGCTGCGGAACTCGTCCGGATAGTCGTCGCCGAAGAACACCGTGTGATAGGCGAGCGGGAAGCCCTCCGTGCGGGCGCGCATCGAGAGCGTCAGCGCGGAGAGCGAGGCCGGCGGCGCGGCCCGCACCGGGACGGCCCGGCGGGCCTGGACGCCCAGCAGGCCGTCGGCAAGCGCCGCGGCGTCGCCGTTGAAGACGATGGCGTCCGCCTCGATGCGCTCGCCGCCGTCCAGCTCCACGCCGACGGCCCGGCCATCGGTGCCCGTCAGCACGCGCGCGACGTGACAGCCGTAGCGCAG
>CAZRSA010000301.1:0-2105 GCA_964602525.1 uncultured Woeseiaceae bacterium | reverse complement strand
CCCCAGGCCAGCAGCAGGATGGAGACGATGGCCAGCTCGCGGGGTACCGGGCTCTCCAGCTCCTCCGGCTCGTCGCGTTCGCGCCGCCTGACCTTGTCGTCCCGCTCACTCATCGGCTTCCCCGCTGACCGGCAGCACGTCCACCGGATAGGTCCGGTCCAGCTCCCTGAGGTACTGGACCAGGTCCAGCGCATCGCGTCTGGCGATGACCACGCCGCTCTCGGGCGCGTAGTCCGGCGGCAGCGGCACGGTAACGTCGTCCCTGGCGGGCTCCTCCACGATCTGGAACAGGAACGGATACGACGGCATGGTGCTGCCCGGCGACACCGCACGCGGGTTGTACAGATGCGCCAGATGCCAGTCGACACTCGGCTGCCGCGCACCGATGTTCAGGAGATCCGGGCCGGTGCGCATCGAGCCGAGCAGGTGGGGCGAGTCGTAGACGAAGTCGCCCGGCACGGCCGCCCGGCCCCAGCCCCGCTCGCCGTCCGGCGCGATGGAGGGATCCCGCGGCTGCTGGCTGTGGCAGTACACGCAGCCGAGGCTGACGTAGACCTCGCGGCCGCGCGCGGCCTGCTCCGAGTAGGGCTCCAGCCCTTCCGGCGCCCTTGCGGTGCCCTGCAGCTGGATGGCCGGCATGACCACGATCATGAGCGCGGCGAAGAGCAGGATCATGGCGGCCGCGGCGACGATGCCGAGTGCGCGGGTCACGACGCGGTCCTCCCGGCGGCGTCGGCCGGCAGGGGCCGGAACAGCGTCGCCTCGTCGCGCACCGGCCGGCCGCGCACGAGCGCCAGCGCCGCGTGCACCACGAATACGACGTGGCCGAGGGTCATCAGGCCGCCGCCCACCGAGCGCCAGAACAGATACGGCTTGGTGAGATTCACGGACTCCATGAACGGCGGCGCGGCGTCCAGCATGGCCACCCCCTGCAGCCAGCCGCCGATGCTGAGCGGAATGAAGTAGACGCCGAAACCGACGAACACCAGCCAGAAGTGTGCCGCGATCGCGCGGGGGTACGGCCACTCGCGCCCGGTCAGACGCGGCAGGATGAAGTAGATGCTGCCGAACATGATCAGCGAGAAGAAGCCGTACAGGCCGAGATGCGCGTGGGCCACCGTGTAGTGGGTGAAGTGGGTGATGGTGTTCACCTCACGCAGGGACTGCAGCGAGCCCTGCACGGATGACAGCGTGTAGGCCACGGCCCCGAGCGTCACGAAGCGCAGCGTGGGCGAATACAGCAGCAGCCGCCAGTGCCGCGCCACCGTCATGTGATGGTTGATGGCGACGGCCAGCACCGGTATGGCCATCATCACGCTGTGCACGATGGAGATGGTCACCGCCCAGGTCGGCACCGGGCCGCCGATGAGGTGATGCAGCCCCACCTGGGAGTAGAACAGGGCCAGCGCCCAGAAGCCGATCAGCGACAGGCTGTAGGAGTAGATGGGCGAACCCACGATCTTCGGGATGAAGTAGTAGGCCGCGGCCAGGCCGAGCGGCGTCATCCACAGGCCGAGCACGTTGTGGGCATACCACCAGTTCAGCATGGACTGCTCGACGCCGCCGAACAGGTCCGGGATGTTGGCGGTGACGAACAGCATGGGGAACCAGATCAGCGCCGCCAGCAGGTACCAGCTGCTGACGTACAGGTGCTGCACGCGCCGCTCCAGCAGGGAGAGGATCAGCGGCACCGCCGCGAGCGCGCCGCCGATCACCAGCGCGATGTCGATGGGCCAGGGGAACTCCAGCCATTCCATCCCGTCGGTATAGCCGGCCAGCAGCGCGACCGTGCCGGCCAGCACGCCGAGATTCCAGATGATCGCGCCCCGGGTCGCATACCGGGCGCCCTGGAGCCGCACCTTGAACAGCCGCGGGATCAGCCAGATGCCGACGCCGACACCCGACATGGACGCCCAGCCGTACGCGACCACGTTCAGGTGGGCCGGGCGAATGCGGCCGAAGGTGAGCGCCGCGTCGCTGACCAGCCACTCCGGCATGTGCAGCTTCAGCGACGCGATCATGCCGAGCGCGGAGCCGACCAGGAGCCACACCAGCGAGGACGACAGCCACCAGACCACGGGCACGCGGGTCGAGCGGTCCGCCTG
>CAZRSA010000300.1:0-2134 GCA_964602525.1 uncultured Woeseiaceae bacterium | reverse complement strand
CAGCCGGGAGACCTGGTCGTTCGAGCGGGTGATCGGCGAAGCCCGCCGGCCGCTCGTTCTGCGCCGGGCCCATGGCGGCGGCAGCCCGGATACGGAGCTGCCCGGCCTGGACCCGGAGCCGGAGGGCCGTCTGGTCGCGGAGCTGGCAGAGGCCGGCCTGCCGGTGGCCGGCGTGGTGCACATACTCCGGCCGCAAGACGACCTGGGCCGGGGTTACGTCATGGAATGGCTCGAGGGCGAGACCCTGGCACCGCGGATCCTGCGCCGCGACCAGTACGCCGATGCGCGCGGGCGCCTCGCCCGGCAGTGCGGGGCCACACTTGCGGCGATCCATGCCGCGCGGACGCAGACGGGGGCCGAACTGCCGGCGATGCAGGTGGCCGACGTGCTGGCCGCCTACCGGCAGCGCTACGGCGCCTATGGCCAGGCCCGCCCGGTGTTCGAACTGACCTTCCGCTGGCTGGCCGACAACCTTCCCGAGCCGGCGGACCCCGTTCTCGTCCACGGCGATTTCCGCAACGGCAACCTGGTGGTGGACGAGCGCGGCCTGGCCGGCATTCTGGACTGGGAGCTCGCCCACCGGGGCGACCCGATGGAAGACCTCGGCTGGATCACCGTCAACTCCTGGCGCTTCGGCATGAGCCATCGACCGGTGGGCGGATTCGGTCAGCGCAGGGAACTGCTGCGGGGCTACCGCGAGGGAGGTGGCGAGGCGGACGAGGGGCGGATGCGCTACTGGCAGCTCATGGGCAGCCTGAAGTGGGGCGTTATGTGCATGACCATGGCCGATATCTACCGGCGGGGCTTGGACCGCTCGGTGGAACGCGCCGCGATCGGCCGGCGGGTGAGCGAGGCGGAGATCGACATGCTGAACATTCTGCGGGGCAGGGACTGATGGATGCGATGCCCGACGTCGGCGAGCTGCTCGAGGCCGTGCGCGGTTTCCTGGCAGAGGCACGGGAAGAACTCGGCGGCCACCGGGCCTTCCATGCGCTGGTGGCCGCCAACGTGGTGGACATCGCCCGCCGGGAGCTCGAGCTGGGACCGGCCGCCGAGACCGCCGAGGCCGCGCGCCTCGGCACGCTGCTCGGCCACACCGGAGAGCGGGCAGAACTCAACCGGGCGCTCTGCGCCGAGATCCGCACGGGCCGCCTGGGCATCGACGACGCGGCACTGCTCGATCACCTGGAACGCACCACGCTGGACCGTCTGGCCATCGACCAGCCGGGCTACTCCGGCGCCCGCATCACGGCCGAGGACGGCGCCGCCGGCGGCAGGGAGACGCCGCCTCGCTAGCCGCGGATGAAGCCGAACAGGTGCCCGGCCACCTTGCGCATCTGGATCTCCTCCGCTCCCTCCGTGATGCGATAGCGCCGGTGATGGCGGTAGATGTGCTCGAAGGGCTCGTGCCGGGAATAGCCCATGCCGCCGAACACCTGCATGGCCCGGTCGGCGGCCTCGCAGCAAAGCCGGTTCGCCCGGTAGTTGCACATGGCCACCTTGTCCGAGAGCTCCGCGGCGATGCGCCGGCGGTCCCGCCGGTCCATCTGCCAGGCGGTCTGTCGGATCAGTACCCGCAGCATCTCCGCCTCGGTCGCGAGTTCCACCAGCGGGAACTGGATGCCCTGGTTGGCGGCCAGTGCCCTGCCGAAGGGCTTGCGCTCCCGCGCGCGGGCCACGGCGCGGCCGATGCAGTAGTGCGCGGCGCCCAGGCTGCTGGCCGCCTGGCGGATGCGGTTCTCGTGCACGAAGTGCTGGGCCACCGCCAGGCCATGGCCAACCTCGCCCAGCACGGCGTCCTCACCGACCCAAACGTCCGTGAAGGAGACCCGTGGATGATCCGTGGGCATGTTGAAGGTCCACAGGTATTCCTCGATCCGGACCCCGTCGGCGTCGGCGGGCACCAGAAAACAGGTGATGCCGTCGGCGTCGCCGTGCTCTCCGTCCGTGCGCGCGAACACGAGGTCGGTGCCGGCGATGTGCATGCCGGTGTTCCACATCTTCTCGCCGGTGATCCGCCAGCCGGGCGCGCCGTCACGCATCGACGGCACGGCCCGGGTCTCCATCCAGGTCGCATCGGAGCCGTGCTCCGGCTCCGTCAGTCCGAAGGCGACGGGATGCTCGCCGGTGATCG
>CAZRSA010000299.1:0-2176 GCA_964602525.1 uncultured Woeseiaceae bacterium | reverse complement strand
CGGCTGATCCTGAAGTTCCTGAACCCGAACGTCTCCTCGGACGAGGAGATGATGAAGCGCTTCGTCCACGAGCTGCGCTTCTCGCGCAAGATCACGCATCCCAACGTCATCCGCATCTACGACTTCCTGAGCGTGCAGGGGCTCTACGCCATCTCGATGGAGTATTTCCCCTCCCATACGCTGGGCGCCGAGATCGCGGCGCAGAAACCCATGGCTTTCGCCAAGGCGCTGAAGTTCGCGAAGGACATCGCCACCGGCATGATGGTGGCCCACGAGGCCGGCGTCATCCACCGCGACCTGAAGCCCGCCAACATTCTCATCAACGACGAGGGCGTCCTGAAGATCGTCGACTTCGGCGTGGCCGCCGCCGCTACCGCCGGCGACACCCAGCTCACCAAGACGGGCTACGTCATCGGCTCGCCGAAATATATGGCCCCGGAGCAGATCCTGGGCAAGCGGGTGGACGAGAAGGCCGACATCTACAGCCTCGGGGTCATGATGTACGAGATGCTGACCGGCGCCCCGCCCTATACCCGCGGCGACCACATGTCGGTTATGTACCAGCACGTCCAGGGCAAGGCCCGCAAATGCCAGGAGGTCAACCCGAAGATCCCCGACGACCTGGCGGCGCTGGTCAACCGCACCATGTCGGTGGACAAGAACCAGCGCCACGCCTCCATGGCCGAGCTGAAGGACGAGCTCGACGCCATCGCGCTCTGAGACCGCAGCCGCACCGGCCATGCGTGCCGCCGGCCCCCGGCCGTCGTCGCCATCGGACGCTGGCCATCGTTGCCGTTAGGCCCTAGCATAGGGCTGCGCGGGGCCCACGAACCCGCACGATACGAGCAGGCGCAGACATGGCACGCATAGACGCATTCCTGAAACTCGGCCTGGCCCAGGGCTGCTCCGACGTCCACCTGGCGGTGGGCGTGCCGCCGATGCTGCGCATGCACGGCGATCTCATGCCGATCAAGTTCCGGGAACTCTCCGACGCCGAGCTCGACACCTACGTGGCCGAGATTTTGACCAGGTCCCAGCAGGACAAGTTCGAGAGCGGCCACGACCTGGACTTCTCCTATGTGAGCGAAGACGGCGGACGCTTCCGCGTCAACCTGTTCCGCAAGGACACCGGCATCGGTGCCACCTTCCGCCACATCCCCACCGACATCCCCACGATGGAGTCGCTGGACCTGCCGCCGGTGATCGAGAAGTTCTGCGACTACCACCAGGGCATGGTGCTGGTGACCGGCTCCACCGGTACCGGTAAATCGACGACGCTCGCATCCATGATCGATCACCTGAACCGGCACCGGAACCTGAACATCATCAGCCTGGAAGACCCCATCGAATTCGTGCACCCGAGCAAGAACTGCCAGGTCATCCAGCGCGAACTGGGCACCCATCTGCGCAGTTTCGCCGACGGTGTGCGCTCGGCCATGCGCGAGGACCCGGACGTGATCCTGGTGGGCGAACTGAGAGACGCCGAGACCATCAGCATGGCCATGACGGCGGCCGAGACCGGCCACCTCGTGCTGGGCACGCTGCACACCACCGGCGCAGTGAAGACCATCGACCGCATCATCGACGCCCTGCCCGGCGAGCTGCGCGAACAGACCAAGAGCTTCCTGGCTCAGAGCCTGAACGCCGTGGTCACCCAGGTGCTGGCGAAAACACCGGGCGGGCGGGGGCGCAAGGCGGTGCTGGAGATCCTGGTCAACACCAAGGCCATCTCCAACCTGATCATGAGCGACCAGACCCACCAGATTCCGGCCCAGCTGCAGACCGGCCGCGATCTCGGCATGCAGACCATGGATCAGGCGCTGCTGGAGGCCATCGACGCCAAGGCCGTCGATCCGGACGATGCATTCCGCTTCGCCCACGACAAGAAGCGCTTCCAGCGGTTCGTGACCAACACGGACGTGCTGCCGAAGCTGGACATCGCCACCTCGTGAGCGGCCGATGAGCGCGGAACCCGTAAGCACCAATCTGATCGACCCCTACCTGCGGGAGGCGCTGGAGCGCGACGGCTCCGACCTGCACTTTCTGGCCATGGACCCGCCGCGGGTGCGCGTCTACGGCAATCTCTCCGAACTGCGCGACGAGCGCCTGGAACCCTCCCACGTCCAGGACGCGCTCTACCAGATCATGAGCGGCGTGGCGCAGAAGCACTTCGAGG
>CAZRSA010000298.1:0-2192 GCA_964602525.1 uncultured Woeseiaceae bacterium | reverse complement strand
ACGAGAGCAAGCCCGGCCAGGGGATCGGGCTCAGCGTGGTGGTGGAACTCGCCGACGCCTACGGTGGCGGGGTCGAGGTGGGTCGGTCGGACCTGGGTGGCGCCCGGGTGACGGTGCGTCTGCCGCCGGGATGAGCGGGCCGGCGCGCAGGGGAGGCCGGCGGCAGCGGGAGGCCGAGGCGCGGCGGGCGCATGTGCCGCAGCTGGAATTCCCGGAGGCGCTGCCGATTTCCGCGCGGGCGCAGGAGATTGCCGCGGCCGTGCGCGATCACCCGGCGGTGGTGGTCTGCGGCGAGACCGGCAGCGGCAAGACCACCCAGCTGCCGAAGATCTGCCTGCAGCTCGGCCGGGGCATCGACGGCATGATCGGTCACACCCAGCCGCGGCGGCTCGCGGCCCGTTCGGTGGCCGCGCGCATCGCCGAGGAGACCCGCCTGCCGCTCGGCGGCGGTATCGGCTATCAGGTGCGCTTCGACGACCGCAGCGTTCCCGGCACCCGGGTGAAGCTGATGACCGACGGCATCCTCCTGAACGAACTCGGCTTCGACCACGACCTCAGCCGCTACGACACGCTGATCATCGACGAGGCCCACGAGCGCAGCCTCAACATCGACTTCATCCTGGGATACCTGAAGCGCCTGCTGCCGCGGCGCCCGGATCTCAGGGTGATCATCACCTCGGCCACCATCGACCCGGGGCGCTTTGCGCGTCACTTCGGTGATGCCCCGGTCATCGAGGTCTCCGGCCGCGGCTATCCCGTGGAGGTGCGCTACGAGGCGCCGGCCGGCGACACGGAACTGGCGGACGCGGTCACCGAGGCGGCCCGTCGGCTGATCGGCGAGCTGCCCGACGGCGACATCCTCACGTTCCTGCCCGGCGAGCGCGAGATCCGCGAGGCAGCCGAGGCGCTGGAGCGGGCGCGGCTCGCCTCCCGCCGCGGCGATGCCGGCTGGGAGATCCTCCCGTTGTACGGGCGCCTGTCGGAGACCTCCCAGGGCCGCGTATTCCGTCCCGGCAGGCGGCGGCGCATCGTGCTGGCCACCAACGTGGCCGAAACCTCGCTCACCGTGCCGCGCATCATGGCGGTGATCGATTCGGGCCTCGCCCGCATCAGCCGCTATTCCTACCGCAGCAAGATACAGCGCCTCCAGGTGGAGCCGGTCAGCCAGGCCAGTGCCAACCAGCGGGCCGGGCGCTGCGGACGCGTCGCGCCGGGCATCTGCGTGCGCCTCTACGACGAGGAGGACTACGACGCGCGCCCCGCTTTTACCGACCCGGAGATCCGGCGCACCAACCTCGCCAGCGTGATCCTGCAGATGGCGGCCGCGCGGCTCGGCGAGATGGAGGACTTCCCCTTCATCGACCCGCCGGATGCGCGCTACGTGCAGGACGGCTACCGCCTGCTCGCCGAGCTCGAGGCAGTGGACGACGCCCGCGACATCACCGCTGCCGGCCGGCACATGGCGCGGCTGCCCGTGGACCCGCGGCTCGCCCGCATGCTGCTGGCCGCCGAGGAGCGGGGCGAGCTGCGGGACGCACTGGTGATCGTCGCCGGCCTGGCCGGTCAGGACCCGCGGCTGTATCCGCCGGACGAGGGCGCGAAGGCCCGGGCCGCTCAGGAGGAATTCGCCGATCCCGCCTCCGATTTCCTGTCCCTGCTGAAGCTGTGGCGGGCCTGGCGGGCGGCCCGGCGGGGTACCAGCCGGCGCCGGGCGGAGCGCTGGGCCGAGGCCCGCTACCTGTCGCCGCGCCGGCTGCGCGAGTGGGGCGAGATCCACTCCCAGCTCGCCGGGCTGTGCCGGGATGCCGGCATGCCGGTCGCCCACGGCGCCGGGGATCGGGCGGCCCTGCACAAGGCGCTGCTCGCCGGTCTGCTCGGCCACATCGGGCGGCGGGACGAGGCCAGCCGCTACGACGGTCCCCGGGGCACGAGCTTTCACCTGCATCCCTCGTCCGCCCTGCACGGCAAGCCGCCGGCTTGGGTCTTCGCCATGGAGCTGGTCCGCACCAGCCGGCTGTTCGGTCGCACGGCGGCCGCCACGGCACCGGATACGATCCTTGAGGTGGCGGCCCACCTCGTCCGGCGCAGCTACGAGGAGCCGGGCTGGAATCCGCGCCGCGGTCGTGTGGAGGCCGCAGAGACCGTGACGCTGTTCGGCCTGGTACTCGCGGCGGGCCGCCGGGTGAACTACG
>CAZRSA010000297.1:0-2235 GCA_964602525.1 uncultured Woeseiaceae bacterium | reverse complement strand
GCGCCCTTCTCCTTCGCGTCCGCGACGTAGCCCTGCAGCCGGCTGTGGTGACGCTCATTGATCACGGAGGTGTACTCGTCGTTCCCCAGGATCTTCGGATACATGTCGACGGCCACCTCCTGCATCGTCTTCAGCAGCTCGTCGTGGCGCGACTCGTGCACCAGGATGTAATCCGGCGCCAGGCAGATCTGGCCGGCGTTCATCAGCTTGCCGAGCATCACGTTCTCCGCCGCCTGGCGGATATCCGCCGTCTTGGAGATGATCACCGGCGACTTGCCGCCGAGTTCCAGCGTCACCGGCGTGAGGTTCTTCGCCGCAGCCGCCATGACGTGACGCCCCACCTCGGTGGCGCCGGTGAACTTCAGATGATCGAAGGGCAGCATCGAGAATGCCTTGCCCACCTCAGGCCCGCCGAGGAAGAAGGCGAGTTCGGTCTCGTCGAAGTACTTCCCGGCCAGCTCGGCCATCAGCGCCGAGGTGCGCTCCGTGAACTCCGACGGCTTCACCATCACCCGGTTACCCGCCGCGAACATGCCGGCCAGCGGCATGAAGGTGAGATTCACCGGGAAATTCCACGGACTGATGCAGCCCACCACGCCCTTCGGCTGGAAATGCACCCGCGCCTTCGCGCCCAGCAGCGGCAACGGGAAATCCAGCTTGCGCTTCTCGGGCTTCATCCACTTCTTCACGTTCTTGCGCGCATGCTTCAGCGCGCTCACCGAGGACATGATGTCAGTCATCATCGACAGCGGCCGCGGCCGGCCGCCGAAGTCCGCGTCCATCGCGGCCACCAGCTCGTCCTTGTTGTCGATGACGAGATCGATGGCGCGGTTCAGGCGATCGATGCGGGTCTCCAGGCTGACGAAACCCTCGTCGAGAAAGGCGCTGCGCTGCTTCTCGAGCATGGCGAGCATGTCTTCATGGGTGGGCTCTGCGGTCTTGGCACGGATCTGGTCTGCGACGGCGCTCATGGATTCTCTCCTGTTGCGGCGGCGGGGCGGCCGCGGCGGGTGCCGACGGCACCGTTGCCCTGCTGGCCTGATACCCCTCGATTGCTCCGATCATACCGCCCGGGCGGCGGCATTTCAGCCGCCCGGCCGGTGGCAGCCGGCGAACGATAAGCTAACATTGCGCCCTGCCCCCGAACGAGCGAGAGCAGACAGTGCCCCAGGACAGAACCCCCGTCATCGTCGGCGCCGGCCAGTACACCCAGAGAGACGTGGCTCCCGAGGAGGCACTTCCGCCCATCGGGATCGCAGCCGAGGCGGCCCGCTCCGCGATAGCCGCTGCCGGCGCGAAGGGCGACCTGGCCGCCGCCCTGGACACCATTGCGGTCACCCGCACCTTCTCCGACTCCACGCCCCGGCGCAGCCACGACCACGGCCGGGCGACGAACCCGCCCCGCAGCCTCGCCCGGGACATCGGCGCCGACCCCGCCCGCGCCGTCTACTCCGAGGCCGGCGGCGAGGTGCCCCAGCGCTACGTCAACGAGTACGCGGAATCGATCGCCGGCGGCGAAGCCGAGGCGGTGCTGCTCGCCGGCGGCGAGGCGATCGCGACCGAGAAGGCGGCGAGGCGGGCGGGCCTCGGCCTCGACTGGCAGGACGAGGCGGAGGGTGAGCTGGACGACCGGGGCTTCGGCGTCATGTTCGTCGACCCCCGCGAACTCGCCCACGGCATCGGCTTCCCGGTGCAGACCTATCCACTCTTCGAGCAGGCCATTCGGGCCCGGCGGGGACACGGCGTCCGCGAGCATCTGGCCGCCATGGGACGGCTGCTGAGCCCATTCACCGCGGTGGCCGCCGAGAACCCCTACGCGTATTTTCCCCGCCGGCGCAGCGCCGAGGAGATCGCCACGCCGTCGGCGGAGAACCCCTTCATCGGCTTTCCCTACACGCTGCTCATGAACGCCCGGGACGGCGTCGACCAGGGCGCCGCCCTAGTGCTCACCTCCGCGGGCAAGGCCGACGAACTCGGCATCCCGGAGGAGAACCGGGTCTACCTGCACGGCTGCGCCGACCTGCGCGACAAGCTGCTGGTGGGCGAGCGGGTCAACTACCACAGCTCTCCCGCCATCCGGCTGGCCGGCACCGAGGCCCTGGCCATGGCCGGCATCGGCATCGACGACGTCCGCTACTTCGACCTCTACAGCTGCTTTCCCTCCGCCGTCGAGGCCGCCGCCGAGGCGCTGGGGATCGCCGAGGACGACGGGCGCGGCCTCACCCTGACCGGCGG
>CAZRSA010000296.1:0-2241 GCA_964602525.1 uncultured Woeseiaceae bacterium | reverse complement strand
ACCGAGCCGCGCATCTCGTCGGAGAGCGAGCCGTAGGCGCTGCCGCCCATGTAGACGTAGTAGTCCAGGTCCACCAGTTTCTCGGCCAGGCTGTCGGCAAAACAGCCGGCGATAAACAGTGCCACGTCGCCCAGGCGGCGCAGGGCAAACTGGCGCTCCTCCAGCGTCGGCGCATCGACGGCGTCGCGCATCATGATGGCCAGCGGCTTCAGGCCGTAATGGCCACCGGCGTCCTCGTAGAGCGCCTCGGAACGGGAATACAGGGTGAGGAGGTTGACCACGTAGTGGGTGGCGTGGGGGTCGATCTCCACCGACTGGCGGGAGACCACTTCCTCGATACTCTCGTGGAAGTACTGCTGAAGGTTGTTGACCGGGATGACCCTGCCGCGGTCGTCGTGAACACCTTCCGGGCTGAAGCCAACCCCTTCGGGGCTGAAGCCCCTCCTACCCTTTTTCGGCATGCGCTACACCTCCTCGAGCCGTGGAAGCACGATACCGGCCGGCCTGGCGAATGAACTTCACGTCCGCTTCGCACGGAGCTGTGCGCAGGGCCTGAGCGAAGGCTCATCCCCCGAGCCAACCGCGCAATCCCAGTTTCGACGGGAAACCGGGCCGTTGTCGTGACCGGATTCACGCCTGCCCCCCGTGGCAACGTGAAGGGAATCACAGTTCCGGCCGACGCAACCGCGTCTATATTAATCAGAGCCCGACGCCATGCGTCAACAACCCTGCAGGAGGGCCTTCAGGCCTGGTTCGCTGACTGTGGGAGGGGCTTCAGCCCCGATCTTCGCTTGGGTAGCAGCACGCTGATCGGGGCTGAAGCCCCTCCTACCGGGGATCAGGTCTGGTTGTCGCGCATGAAATCCAGCGTCAGCCCGATGAGGAGCTGCACGCCGGTGACCAGCGCGCTCTCGTCCACGTAGAACAGCGGCGAGTGGTTCGACGGCGCCGTCATCGGGTCCTGGTCCGGCGGCGTGACGCCCAGGAACAGGAACAGCCCGGGCGTGCGCTGGGCGTAGTAAGAGAAATCCTCGGCGCCGGTGATGAGCGGGGCCTCGATCACGCGGCCCTCCCCGGCGACCCGCACCACGGTGTCGAGCATCTCCCCGGTGAGCTCCGGGTCGTTCACCGTCACCGGATAGCCGAGGTCGATGACGGTCTCGGCCGTGGCGCCGTAGCTCTCGGCGGTGAGGCGGGCGGTGCGCTCGAGCTTCTCGTGGATGGACCGGCGGATGTCCATGTCGAAGTTGCGGATGGTGCCGATCAGCGTCACCTCGTCGGGGATGATGTTGTTGCGGATGCCGCCCTCGATGACGCCGAAGGACAGCACGGCCGGCGCCGCCGTGATGTCCACCTGGCGGCTGACGATGCTCTGCGCCGCCGTCACGATCTGGGAGGCGACCACGATCGGGTCCACGCCGCCCCAGGGCCGGGAGCCGTGGGTCTGGCGTCCGCGCACGGTAATCTCGAACTGGTCGGCGCTGGCCATGGTGGGGCCGGCCCGGTAGCCCACCATGCCCGTCGGCAGCATGGAGGTGACGTGCAGCCCGAAGATGGCTTCGGGCAGGCGCTCGTCGAAGATACCTTCCTTCAGCATCAGCTCCGCACCGCCTTCCTCGCCCTCCGGCGCACCTTCCTCTGCCGGCTGGAAGATGAACATGACGGAGCCGGGCAACTCTTCGCGCACGGCGGTCAGCGCCCGGGCGGCACCGAGCAGCATGGCCATATGGGTGTCGTGGCCGCAGGCATGCATGACGCCCACCTCACGGCCCCGGTAGGTGCTCTTCGCCTTCGAGGCGAACGGCAGATCCACGCGCTCGGTGACCGGCAGCGCGTCCATGTCTGCCCGCAGCGCCACCAGCGGACCCGGCTTGCCCCCTTCGAGATGCGCCACGATGCCGGTATGCGCGATGCCCGTCTCCACTTCGAGCCCCATGGCCCGTAGTTCCCCGGCCACCTTCTCCGCCGTCTCGAACTCCCGGTTGCTGAGCTCCGGATGCTCGTGGAAATGTCGGCGCCACTCGATGACCTGCGGCTCGGCGGCCACGGCCTGCTCTTTCAGCTGCTCGGCGAGATCGGCGCTGGCCAACGCGGGCAGCAGCGGCAGGAAGGCGAGGAAGGAAAGTCGGTTCAGGCGCATGATCTGGTCCCCCGGCGATTTCGATCGGAATGCGATGACAGGCGGACTAGTCTACCAGTGAACAGTTGGCCTGCAGCCGAAGCCCTCCGGGTTGCCGCCGC
>CAZRSA010000295.1:0-2255 GCA_964602525.1 uncultured Woeseiaceae bacterium | reverse complement strand
CGGAACTCCACCACCTTCGGCACCTTGTAGCCGGTGAGCTGCTCCCGGCAATGGTCGATGACGGCCTTCTCGGTCAGCGCCGGGTCCTTGCGCACCACGAACACCTTCACCACCTCGCCGGCGCGCTCGTCCGGCTGGCCGACGGCGGCCACCTCCAGGACGCCGTCCATCGCGGCGATCACCTCCTCGATCTCGTTCGGGTACACGTTGAAGCCGGACACCAGGATCATGTCCTTTTTTCGATCCTCTATGTAGACGTAGCCGCGCTCGTCCATGCGGCCCATGTCGCCGGTGCGGAACCAGCCGCCCTCGAGCATCACCTTCTCGGTTTCCTCCGGATGGTTCCAGTAGCCCTCCATCACCTGGGGTCCGCGGATGCAGATCTCGCCCACCTCGCCCGGCGGCAGCTCGTCGCCGGCGTCGTTGCGGATGCTGACCTCCGTGGAGGAAATGGGCAGGCCGATGGAGCCGTTGTAGTCGGCGTCTTCGGTGATGGGGTTGATGACCGCGGCCGGGGAGGTCTCGGTGAGTCCGTAGGCCTGGGTGAGCGTGTTGCCGGTCACCTCCTTCCAGCGCCGGGCCACCGGTTCCTGCACGGCCATGCCGCCGCCCACGGTGATCTGCAGGCTGCTGAAATCCAGCTGGTCGAAGCCGGGGGTATTCAGCAGGGAGCTGAACAGGGTGTTCACGCCGGTGAAGTACGTGAAGGGGTACTTGCCCAGCTCCTTCACGAAGCCCTCGAAGTCCCTCGGGTTCGGGATCAGGATGTTGTGGCCGCCAAGCTTCATGATGCCGAGGCAGTTACCCTCCAGCGAGAAGATGTGGTAGAGCGGCAGCGCCGTGACGGCGACGATGTCCTGGTCCTCGTCCAGCTTCGCGCCCAGCCAGGCCGTGGACTGCTCCACGTTGTAGACCAGGTTGCGGTGGCTCAGCATGGCGCCCTTCGCCACGCCGGTGGTGCCGCCGGTGTATTGCAGGAAGGCGAGATCGCCGAGGTCGATGTCCGGCGGCTGGAATACCAGGCTGCCGCCGCCGTACAGCGCGTCGCGGAAGGGGATGGCGCCGGGCAGGCTGTAGGCCGGCACCTGCTTCTTCACGCGCTTGACCACGAAGTTCACGATCTGGCGTTTCGGCGTCCCGAACAGGTCGCCCACCCCCGTGGTGACCACCGTCTCCACCGGGGTCTCGCCGATCACCTTCTCCAGCGTCGTCGCGAAGTTCTCCAGGATCACGATGGCCCGTGCACCCGAGTCCCTGAGCTGATGCTCCAGTTCCCGCGGCGTGTAGAGCGGGTTGACGTTGACGATGATGAGGCCGGCCCTGAGCGCGGCGCAGAGCACCACCGGGTACTGGAGTATGTTCGGCAGCATGATGGCGACCCGGTCGCCCTTGGCGAGCCCCGCCCGCTCCTGCAGCCAGGCGGCCATGTGCCGGGACAGGCGGTCCAGGTCGGCATAGCTCAGCGTGACGTCCATGCAGGTGTAGGCGGGCCGGGCGGCGTAGTCCTTGAAGCTCGTCTCGATCAGGTCACGGAGCGAGCGGAAACCGCCGTTGTCCACTTCCGCCGGCACGCCCGGCGCGTATTCCTTCAGCCAGAATTTCTCCACGGAATCCCCCATCGCGTGGCCGGCGCGGGTGGCGCGCCGACAGGAAAAAACATCAGGCTACCTATACACGCGGCGGGACGGACGGGCAAGCCGGCCGCGGGCCCTGGCCCGTCAGTCCGCCAGCGCCGCCGCGACCGCCGGCCAGGCGTTGTCCAGCATCAGCGGCTGGGCGCCGGCGTTGGGGTGGATGCCGTCCGCCTGCATGAGGCCGTCGTCCAGCGCCACGCCGTCCAGGAAGAACTCCACCCACTCGAGGTCGTAGGTTTGGGCCAGTTCGCCGTAGAGGGCGTGAAAGCTCTCCGCGTAGCGGGGGCCGTAGTTGATCGGGATGCGCATGCCGAGCAGCACCACCTCGGCGCCCGCCTCCCGACTCTGCTCGATCATGGCCTCGAAATTCGAACGCACGACGTCCAGCGGGAGTCCGCGCAGCCCGTCGTTGCCGCCGAGCTCGATGATCACGAGTTCGGGCTCGTGGCGCTCCAGGGCCCGCCCGAGGCGCGCCAGGCCGCCCGAGGTGGTATCGCCGCTCACGCTGGCGTTGACGACCCGATGCCCGTACCCTTCCTGCGCGAGCCGCGCGGCAAGCAGCGACACCCAGGTCTCCTCCACGGCGAGGCCGTAGCCGGCGCTGAGGCTGTCGCCCAGCAC
>CAZRSA010000294.1:0-2291 GCA_964602525.1 uncultured Woeseiaceae bacterium | reverse complement strand
TCGGCGGCGTCGCGCAGGCGTTTCGCCGCGGAGATCCGGATCAGCACCGGCAGTTTCTCCACCAGCCGATCCATATCGGCCTTGGCGCCGTCGTCCCACGGCAGTTCCTCGTGCAGCCGCGCGGGGGTCGCCTCGACGCTGTCCATGTCGGTGGCCAGCGGCAGGATGTGGAACAGCGCATCGAACAGCGCGTTGCAGACCTCCTGCACGATCCAGGTGGCACCGGCATAGCCCATGAACGGCGTACCCGTGTGGCGGCGTATCGCCGTGCCCGGGAACGACGCAGGGATGTACATGGCGCGGGAGCCGTTCTCGGCCAGATACATGCGCTCGTTGTAGCTGCCGAACAGGATCAGCGGCGTCTTCTCGCGCACCGCCTCCCGCACCGCCTCGTTGTCCGGCTTCTTCCCCGCGCTGCGGGCGAACGAGAAGGTGCAGGGCAGGCCGAGCTCGTGCTCCAGGTAGTTTCTGAGGCCCCGCTCGTAGGTCTCGTTGGCCACCACCGCGAAACTCGCCGTGCCGAAGAAGTCTTGGGTGACCGAACGCCACAGGTCCCACACCGGCTTGATGGTGGTGTGCTTCTCGCGCTCGATGAACGGCTCCGGATCGAGATCCAGCAGCTCGCCCAGCTTGCGCAGGAACTTGGTGGTGGAGTGCACGCCGATGGGCGCCTGCAGGTAGGGCCGCTCCAGCGTCTCGCACAGCAGCCGACCGAACTCCCGGTACATGCAGACGTTGACTTCGGCATCCGAGAGCTTCTGCACGTCGGCGAGATGGCTGCCGAGCGGGAAGGTCATGTTCACCTCGGCGCCGATGCCTTCCACCAGCCGGCGGATCTCGGCGAGGTCGGAGACCGTGTTGAAGTAGCCGTAGATCGGGCCGATGATGTTGACTAGCGGCTTCTCGCCTTCCTTGCGCTTCTTCGGTTTGCGGATGCGTTTCGTGCCGTACTCCGTCCACAGCCACTGCATGGCGCGGTTGGCACTCTGCCACTGGTCCTCGTCGATGGTGCGCGGCAGGAAGCGTTTGATGTTCGTACCCTCCGGAGTCACGCCGCCGCCGATCATCTCGGCGATGGAGCCGGTCACCACCACGGCGGGCAGATCAGCATCCAACGTGGCATGGGCGCGCTTCATGGCCTCTTCCGTGCCGTGCTGGCCGAGCTCGTCCTCGCCGAGTCCCGTCACCACGATGGGCAGCTCGTGGGGTGGCAGTCCGTCGGTGTAGTGCAGTACGGAGGTCACGGGCAGGTTCTCGCAGCCCACCGGCCCGTCGATGATGACCTGCAGGCCCTTGATGGCAGTGAAGACATACACCGACCCCCAGTAGCCGCCTGCCCGATCCATATCCAGAACCAGCATCAGACCATCGCCTCCGCCGCCTTCTTCTTCGCCTGCCTCTCGAGCTGGCGCCGGTAGCGTTCCTTGAACTCCGGCCGTTCGGCGGGCTGCTCTTCCCACACGCCGGCGGCATGTTCGGAGCCCACGCCCTCGAAGAACGCCCGCATCTCGTCGAAGCGGCTCTTGTTGGCCAGCGCCGCGTTGACGACCTGGGCCAGGGAACCCGCGCCGGCGGGACCCATCAGCGGGCGGGCCGAGATCAGGTTGGTGAAGTACAGTCCGGGTATCGCGCGTTCCTTCGCCTTCTGCACCACCGGTGTGGTGCCGATAGCGAGGTCGGGTTCGAACTCGGCCATGGCCGCGAGGTCCTGCTCCAGCGAGGCACGGAACTGCACCTGCACGCCTTTCGCCTCCAGCCATTCCCGATCGGCGTCGGACCAGCGGGTGCGCGGGCAGGCGCTGCCCACGTAGCGCACGTCGGCGCCGCTCTCCACCAGCAGCCGGGCCACCAGGAGTTCGGAACCCTCGTAACCGGACAGGGTGATGCGACCTTCGATCGGCGCTTCGGCCAGCGCTCCACGGATGGCGGGCAGCACTGCGTTCTTCGCCGCGGCGATGCGGTCGGCAGGCGCGTTGCAGGCCTCGCCGATCGCTTCCAGCCACGCGGCGGTGCCATCGTGGCCGACGGGCGCCGAGCCGACGATCGGCCGGCCGGCCGCCTCGAATTCACGGAACGAGGCGGTGTAGAACGGGTGGATGGCCGCGGCCGCCGCGCAGTCTAGCGCCGCATACAGCTCGCGCCACTCCCTGGTCGGCACGACCGGCCCGGCGGCGAGACCCATGGGTTCGAGCATCATGCCGATACCGACTGGGTCGGCCGGGAACATCTCGCCCACCAGCGTGACGGTGGGCCGTTCCTCGACGCCCTCGCGGGGGGCCTGTACCGGACCG
>CAZRSA010000293.1:0-2291 GCA_964602525.1 uncultured Woeseiaceae bacterium | reverse complement strand
CGGAACATCACCGGGTACTTGGCCGGCTTGTCGTCGCCCTCGGGCACCGACAGCAGCGTGATGTTGCGGTGCTGGCCCAGGTCGAAGCTGGCCGGACAGACCAGGTTGCCCACGTTCTCGATAAAGACGATGTCCAGGTCTGCCAGGGACAGGCCGTGGACGGCGTCGTGCACCATGTGGGCGTCCAGGTGGCAGGCCGTGCCCGTGGCGATCTGGATGGCCGGCACGCCGTGGCGGCGGATGCGCTCGGCGTCGTTCTCCGTCTCGAGGTCGCCTTCGATGACGCCGATGCGAAGCTCTCCGGCCAGCGCCTGGATGGTGGCCTCCAGCAGCGCCGTCTTGCCGGCGCCGGGCGAGGACATCAGGTTCACCGCCAGCACGCCGCTGCCGTCGAAATGCTCCCGGTTGTGGGCGGCCTGATGGTCGTTCTCGCTCAGCAGCCCGCGCAGCACGTCCACGCTTTCGGCGCCGCTCGCAGTGCGCTCGAACTTGCCGCCGGGGCGGATGAGGTGCTGGTTGCCGGCCGTGATGTTGCAGCCGCAGGTGTCACACATGTCTGGAGTCCTCCGTGGTGGCGCCGGTGTCTCCCTGTTGGACGGCGCCGGTGCGTTCGAGTTCGAGGCGTGTCAGCAGCATCTCCTCGCCGCTGACCACCCGTGTGCGCCAGTCGCCGCATTCGCCGCACAGCAGGCGGTTCGCCCTGGCATCCGTCTCGCTGCCGCACACGGAGCATTCTACCCGGATCGGAGCTGCGTCGATGAGCAGTTCCGCCTCCTCGGCGATGGTGGCGCCGGCGGCCAGCGGCCAGGCGCGGCGCAGCAGCTCCGGCTCCACGCCGGACAGCGGGCCGATGGCGAGGTGGATGGCGGTTACGCGGGCCGCGGACTCCCGCCGGGCGATGTCCTCCACCTGCCCGATGAGCGCCTGGCAGACGGAGAGCTCATGCATCGGCTGCCGCGAGCACCTGGTCGAAGAGCTCCCAGCTGGAGGCCGCCTCCTCTTCCGTAACCTTCTGGATGGCGTAGCCGACGTGCACGAGGACGTAGTCCCCGGGCTCCACGGTCTCGTCCTGGAGCATGAACAGGCTCACCTCGCGTTCCACGCCCTTCGCTTCGCAGCGAGCGCTGAATTCCTCGACGGACTGGACCTGCATCGGGACTGCGAGACACATGCGTAAAACCCCCTTCACGCGGTACTGGCTTGCCGTTGGCGCGAGAACACACCGAGTGGCGAAGGATAACTACCCCGGGCGCCGCCAACCGTAAGTAATAACGCCTATTCTAATACGCGATGCGGCCGGTAACTTAACCTCAACCAGAGCAGCGGGAGCTCTTCTCCCCGTTTTCCGGCGGCCGAGGGGGCTGATGCCGGCCGGTCCAGACAGCAAAATCCATTACACTGTGCCCCGCGCCGCCGGGCGGGAGGCCCGGCGGCCCGATTTTGTGTGGAGGACGGCCGGATGGGCAGAAACTGGATGTGTTTTTCGAGGTTTCGGCGATGAGCGCGGACAAGACGGCCGTCATGGAGCCACGCGCCGGCGATTTCGGCGAGAGCCGGCTCAAACGCCTGTTCCACGCCACCCGCCCCAAGTTCTTCCCGGCCTCGGTCCTGCCCGTCGTGGCAGGCACGGCCTGGGGCGCGGTGCAGGCGGGCGGCATCGACATCGTCGTGGCCGTGCTTGCGCTTGCGGCCACCATGCTGGTGCATGGTGCCGGCAACGTCCTGAACGACGTGGGCGACGAGACCGGCGGCAGCGACCGGCGCAATACGGCCCGTATCTACCCCTATACGGGCGGCTCGCGCTTCATCCAGAACCGCATCATGTCTACCGCGGAGATGGCCCGCTGGGGCATCCAGCTGCTGGCGCTCGCCGGGCTGATCGGCCTCGCGCTGATCGCGCTGCGGGGCATCGGCGTGCTGTGGTTCGGGCTGGCGGGCATCGCGCTCGGCATCGTGTATTCGCTGGGCCCGGTGCGCCTGTCCTCGCTGGGCCTCGGGGAACTCGCCGTCGCCGTCGCCTTCGGCGTGCTGCCGGTGAGCGGTGCCGCCTGGCTGCAGACCGGCACGCTGGACCTGCCGCTCCTCGTGTTCGCCCTGCCCGTGAGTGCGTGGGTGGCCGCCATCCTGCTCATGAACGAGGTGCCCGACATCGATGCCGATGCCGCCGTGGGCAAGGCGACCCTGCCGGTGCGCTTCGGCCCCGCGGCGACGGCGGGCATCTACGTGGGGCTGCACCTGGTGGCGGCGGCCTCGACGCTGTGGCTGACCGCCGAGGGCTATCTGCCGCTGCT
>CAZRSA010000292.1:0-2291 GCA_964602525.1 uncultured Woeseiaceae bacterium | reverse complement strand
CACTGGTTCGGCACCAACATCATCGGCCAGGACATCTTCCAGCGGGCCGTCTACAGCACCAAGACGGCCTTCGAGATCGGCCTGGTCGTGGCGGTGCTCTCTACGCTGATCGGGGCGCTGTTCGGCGCCCTGGCCGGTTTCTTCAGCGGCACCTGGATCGACGAGATCATCCTGTGGATGAAGGGCGTGCTGGACTCCATCCCCTTCTACCTGTTCGTGGCCGCCGTGGCCTTCGCGCTTGAGGGCAACCCCTGGTCCATGCACGTGGCCATGGTGTCGGTGTTCTGGACCACCACCGGGCGGCTCGTGCGCGGCGAGGTGATCAAGCTCAGGAACTTCGAGTTCGTGGAGGCCTCCCGGGCCATCGGCGTACCCCAGATCACCGTCATCTTCCGCCACATCGTGCCGAACACGTTCCACATTTTGCTGGTGCAGGCCACCATCGTGTTCGTGGCCGCCATCAAGTCCGAGGTCATCCTGTCCTTCCTCGGCCTCGGCGTGCAGGACGGGGTGAGCTGGGGGCTGATGATCTCCGAGTCCACGCTGGAGGTACTGGCGGGCTTCTTCAACAACTTCATCTGGGCCTCGGTGTTCCTGTTCGGCCTGGTGATGGCATTCAACATGTTCTCCGATGCGCTGCAGGACGCGCTGGACCCGAAGAAGGTGGCCGAGTCGTGAGTACCCGCGAGCCCGTGCTGAGCGTGCGCGAGCTGGTGGTGGAGTTCTCCACCCGCTACGGGCCGGTGCGCGCCGTGGACGGCGTGAGTTTCGACGTCTACCCCAACGAGACCCTGGGCATCGTCGGCGAGTCGGGCTGCGGCAAGACGGTGACCGGGCTGTCCATACTCGGGCTCATCCCCTCGCCGCCCGGGCGCATCGTCTCCGGCGAGATACGGCTCGGCGGGCGGGATCTGGCGCGCATGCCCGAGGAGGAGCTGCGCGATCTGCGCGGCCACGAGATCTCCATGATCTTCCAGGAGCCCATGACGGCGCTGAACCCGGTGCTGACCGTGGGCAGCCAGATGGTGGACGTGCTGCGCCGGCACAAGCAATACACCCGGGGCCAGGCCCGCGCCGTGGCCGTGGAGATGCTGGCCCGGGTGGGCATCCCGGTGCCGGACAAGCGCATCGACGAGTATCCCCACGAGATGTCCGGCGGCATGCGCCAGCGGGTGATGATCGCCATGGCGCTGTCCTGCGACCCGAAGGTGCTGATCGCGGACGAGCCCACCACCGCGCTGGACGTCACCACCCAGGCCCAGGTGCTGGAGCAGATCGTGAAGCTGCAGGACGAGTTCCACATGGCGGTGGTGCTGATCACCCACGACCTGGGCGTGGTGGCCGAGACCTGCGACCGGGCGCTGGTGATGTACTGCGGCGAGGTGATCGAGCGGGCCGAGATCGACCGCCTGTTCGAGACGCCCCGCCATCCGTATTCCCGCGGGCTGCTGGACTCCATCCCGCGACTGCGCGACGACAAGCTCGCCGAACTGCCGGTGATCCCGGGCATGGTGCCGGACCTCGCGCACCTGCCGGTCGGCTGCCGCTTCGCCGAGCGCTGCCCGCGGGCAGCCGACGACTGCCGGCGGGAACGCCCGGTGCTGGACGGCGGGCCCGGTTCGCCCGCCGCCGTCTCCTGCTTCCACCCGCTGGCCTGAGGAGCACGCCGTGTCCGCCCCGCTGCTGAAAGTCGTCGACCTGAAGAAGCACTTCCCGGTGCGCGGCGGGCTGTTCCGCCGGGTGCAGGCCTGGGTGCGGGCCGTGGACGGCGTTAGCTTCGAGCTGCAGCGCCAGCGCACCCTGGGGCTGGTGGGCGAGTCCGGCTGCGGCAAGTCCACCCTGGGCCGTGCGGTCCTGCGCCTGACCGAGCCCACCGCCGGCGCCGTGCACCTGAACGGCGAGGACGTGCTGGCGCTCTCGCCGGACGCCATGAAGGCGAAGCGCCGGGAGATGCAGATCATCTACCAGGACCCCTACGCCTCGCTCAGCCCCCGGCGCCTGATCGGCCAGACCATCCAGGAGCCGCTGGACGTGCACGGCATCGGCACACCCGGCGAGCGCCGCCGGCGGGTGGAGGAACTGCTGGACATCGTCGGCCTCAGGAAGCAGGTGCTGTCACGCTATCCCCACGAGTTCTCCGGCGGCCAGCGCCAGCGCATCGGTATCGCCCGGGCCCTGGCACTGAACCCGAGCTTCATCGTCGCCGACGAGCCCGTCTCGGCGCTGGACGTCTCGGTGCAGTCCCAGGTGCTGAACGTCATCGCCCGGCTGCAGCGCGAGCACGGCGTCTC
>CAZRSA010000291.1:0-2299 GCA_964602525.1 uncultured Woeseiaceae bacterium | reverse complement strand
CCTCTCCGGCGTCGTCCTGCATGGGTTCCTGCATCGGTATCGCCTCCCCCGGCGAACAGCCGGTCACCGCGCCGACTATAGCCTCCTGCATCCGGGCTTGGTACTTTAGCCGGCCTTGTCGCTTGTTCGCCGCCAGTACGCCAGTAGTCATGCCGAAATTTCAGGGCGAAACCGGATTCAGCCACGCCGCACCCGACAGACTCGGGTTGCTGCTCGTCAACCTGGGCACGCCCGGCGAGCCGAGCACCTCCGCCGTGCGCCGCTATCTCGCCGAATTCCTGGGCGACGCCCGGGTGGTGGAGGCGCCGCGCCTGTTCTGGTGGCTGGTTCTGAACCTCGTGATTCTGCGGATCCGGCCGGCGCGCTCCGCCGAGGCCTACGAGAAGATCTGGACCGAAGCCGGCTCGCCCCTGCTGCTCAACAGCGAACTTATCGCGAAGGGGGTGGAGGAGAAGCTCGCCGGGCGTATCGACGGAGAGCTGGCGGTGGAGCTGGCGATGTCCTACGGCGCGCCGGGCATCCCGGAGGCGCTGGAACGGCTGCGGGAGAAGAACGTCCGCCGGCTGGTGGTGCTGCCGCTGTATCCCCAGTACTCGGGCACCACCACCGCCACCGTGTTCGACCGGGTCACCCGGGTGCTGCAGAACCGCCGCTGGGTGCCGGAGTTCCGCTTCATCAACCAGTACCACGACGAGCCCGCCTACATACAGGCGCTGGCCCGGTCCATCCGTGAACACCGGGAGGAACACGGCGCGGGCAAGCGGCTGCTGTTCTCCTTCCACGGCATCCCCCAGCGCTACTTCCTGGGCGGGGACCCCTATCACTGCCAGTCCCAGAAGACCGCGCGGCTGGTCGTCGAGGAACTCGGCCTGGCGCCGGACGAATGGCTGCTGAGCTTCCAGTCCCGGGTCGGCCGGGAGGAGTGGCTCAGACCTTATACCGACGAGACGCTGCAGGCCTGGGGCGAGGAAGGGCTGGAGAGCGTGGACGTCGTCTGCCCCGGCTTCTCGGCCGATTGCCTCGAGACCCTCGAGGAGATCGCCATGCAGAACCGGGAGCTGTTCGAGGAGGCGGGCGGCGGCCGGCTGTCCTACATCCCCTGCCTGAACGCCCGGGAAGACCACATCGAATGCCTCACCGAACTGGTGCTCCGCCACGCCTCCGGCTGGCCGGAAACCGCGAGTCACGTGAGTGCCCGGGACCCGCTGAAGAGCGCCGACCTCGCCCGGGCCATGGGGGCCGGGGACTGAGGGTGGCCGGGCGCTTCCTTGAGTTCGGTATTGCTGCGCCGGACCTCCTGGAATCGCTGCACTTCTACCACACACTGGGTTTCACCGAACTCGCCGTCGGCGAGGTCTGGCCGCACAAATACGCCGTGGTCACGGACGGCAGGATCTTCATCGGCCTGCACGGCGAGGCGGTGGCGAGCCCGGTGATCACCTTCGTGCAGCCCTCGCTGCGCCAGCACGTGCTGACGCTGCAGGACGCCGGGACGCGGTTCGAGGAAACCCGCCTCGGCGAGGACGAATTCAATCTGGCGGTGCTGCACGACCCGGACGGAGTTTCGGTGATGCTGGTGGAGGCGCGCACCTATTCCCCGGCGCCGGAAACGCCGCCCGCGTCGCTGCTTGGCGAGTGCCTGGAGCTGGCGCTGCCGGTGCGCGATGCCCTGGCCGCGGCACATTTCTGGGCGCCACTGGCGCCCCGGCTGGTGGCACACCGGGAGGAGCCGGAGCCCCGCTTCCGCCTGGCCGTGGACGGCCTGGTGCTGGGGCTCGGCGCCCGCCCGGCGCTGAACCGGCCCATGCTCGTCTACCGGGTCGCCGATGCCGCAACGCTGCAGACCGCCCTCGACCGGCTGGAAACCTTCCCGGGTGCGGGCCCGGACCTGCCGGGCGAGAGCTGGGGCACGATTCGCTCGCCGGAAGGCACCGACATCGCTCTGCTAAAGGCAGACTACTGGTCCGACTGAGACGGCCGACCGGCCGTCGGAGCCGGCTGCTCCCCCGGAGAGAGCCGGCGGTCCGCGGTATCAGGCGGCGAGGAGCCGGCCGAGCAGCGCTCGTGCCTGGGAAAGATAGCCCCCGCCGAACAGATTCAGGTGGTTCAGTACGTGATAGAGCTGGTAGAGATCCCGGCGCAGCGCGTAGCCGTCATCGAGCGGCCAGGCCTCCGCGTAGGCGGCACGGAATTCCGGACCGAAACCCCCGAACAGCTCGGTCATGGCGATGTCCGTCTCCCGGTCGCCGTAGTAGACCGCGGGATCGTAGATCACCGGCTCGCCCTCCACCGCGGCGAA
>CAZRSA010000290.1:0-2307 GCA_964602525.1 uncultured Woeseiaceae bacterium | reverse complement strand
CCCAGATCAGCATCGCGAGCACGCCGACGAGCAGCGCGAACAGCAGTGTCAGCTCAGTATTCACGCCGGCGCGTCGGCGGCGAGGCCGTCGGGCTCGTGGGCGACGAGCGTGGACGTGGCCCCGTCCGCGGCGCGGCAGGGCAGTTCGATGAACTCGGCCATGCGGCGAGAATAGCAGAAGGCCGGGCCGCCGGACGGGCAGGCCGCGCGCCGGCGGCCACTGTATTTTTGCCCTCCGGCTCCCTACACTGAGCGCCGGCCGTCCGCCGGTGACGATCCATGTTGAGACGTAATCTCCTCCTCACCGCCCTCGCGGTGCTCGCCGTGTTCGCCGCCCTCGGCGGGACGCTGGACGCGGCAGGCAACGAGCAGGCGCAGGAGGCCTTCAAGCGGGCACTGTTCACGTTTGCCGTTGCCCGGACGCTGAACGGGGTCATCTCCGTGGCCCAGGGTACCGAGGTGGCCGTGGAGCCGGCCGGCGTCGGCGTCAATTTCAGCGTGGGTCAGATACTGGACCCGATCAACGACCTGGTGGAACAGTTCGCCGGCGTGATGCTCGTGGCCTCCACCTCCCTCGGTCTGCAGAACGTGCTGCTGGGCATGACGGGCTGGTGGGGCACTACGGCGGCGCTGATTGGCGCCGTCGCGGTGGCGCTGGCGGTGATCTGGTGGCCGTCGGAGCAGGCGCGGCGCTGGGACGGGCCCGCCGTGCGTATCCTGCTCATCATGCTGTTTCTGCGCTTCGCCGTGCCGCTGTTGGTGCTGGGCACCAATGCGGTGTTCGACACCTTCCTGGCGGCGGAGCAGGAGGCGGCGACCCTGGCGCTGGAGACCACCCGGGAGCAGATCGAGGAGCTGAACGAGGAGGCGGCGCCGCCGGCACCCGAGGCGGACACGATGATGGGGCGCCTCGGCGCGATGCTGGACGACTCGCTCGAGTCGATGAACGTGAAGCAGAGGCTCGACGACCTCCAGGCACGTGTCTCGAACGCCAGCGAGCACATCGTGAATCTCATCGTGATCTTCGTGCTGCAGACCATCCTCCTGCCGCTGGCGTTCCTGTGGATCATCATCCAGGCACTGAAGGCGCTGGGCAGCCGGCTGACGGGTGCCGGCTGAGCGATGACAGTATGATGGCCGGGACGCGCCGAATACGGCGCCCCGCGACGAGGAAGCCCATGAATCAGACCACCATCTCACCACCGCCGCCGCTGCTCGGACTGCTGGAAGCCAGGGCACCGTTCGAGGGCCTGGGCCTCGCCGCCCTCTGGCCCTGGATTGCCTTCGTCCCCCGCGGCGACGGCCGCCCCGTGGTGCTGGCACCCGGCTACGGCGCCGGCGATGCCTCGATGTATCCGCTGCTCCGTTACCTGAAATGTCTCGGCTACGACGTGCACCACTGGGGCATCGGCCGTAACCGGGGCCAGGTCACCCGCTACGTGGCCATGCTGAAGGAGCGCGTGCGCGAACTGCACGGGGAAACGGGGCAGACCGTCACTCTCGTCGGCTGGAGTCTCGGCGGTGTGGTAATGCGGGAGATCGCCCGCGAGGCACCGGAGCTCGTCCGTGAGGTCATCACCATGGGCACGCCCATCGTGGGCGGACCCAAGTACACCCGGGTGGGCGAGCAGTTCGCCAGACGCGAGAACCTCGACCTGGACCGCTTTGAGATTGCAGTGCACGAGCGCAACATGGAAGGCATCCGCTGCCCGGTCACCTCGATCTACAGCAAGACTGACGGCGTGGTCTCCTGGCGCGCCTCCATCGACCGCTATAACCCCCAGGCGCGCAACGTCCGCGTGCCGGGCTCCCACCTCGGCCTGGGCTTCAACCCGGTGGTCTGGCGCATCATCGCCACCACCCTGGGCCGAAAGGAGGGGTAGGAGGGCCTTCAGGCCCGACTCCTCCAGACCCGAACCGGCTTTCTCCTGGCGCAGGCCCGCCATCGGGTGGGTAAGGGTGTCGGGGACGCTCAGTCGGACGTCCTGTCCTCCTTCGCTTCGGCCGGGCCTCCTTCCCGCCGTCCTGGCTCCAGTCGGCCCGGACGCCCCCGCCACCCTTACCCACCCGCTGACGGGCCCCTTAACGAAGAGGTTGGCACCGGTCAGCAGGCGCCGCTGACTGGCAGCCCCTTCATGCCGTCGCAGTCGTGGCCGTCGTGCGGGGGTATCCGTCGCCGCGACCTTTTGTCGGGAGCAAGACGGATGCCCCCGCAGGGCGGCCGTAAAAGAAGGGGGCGGGCGGGACTGGAGGAGTCGGGCCTGAAGGCCCTCCTTCTATGAAGGGATTCCTGTCAACCCTCTGTCG
>CAZRSA010000289.1:0-2313 GCA_964602525.1 uncultured Woeseiaceae bacterium | reverse complement strand
CCGGTTCTCCCTGAGCTCGCGCATCTCGGCGACCTCGTCGGTCTCGCGGCCCCACATGCGGGTCTCGCGGCCGGTGCGTGCGTACTGGATGGCCAGCGCCGTGCCCCAGGAGCCGGCGCCGATCACGGCGACCGGGTCCGGCGCTGCCGGCGGCGATGCTGCGGCTCCCCCCTCGCTCATGGTACGCCGCCGTCAGTTCTGCTGTTCGGCCGGCGTGCCGCCGGCCTCCTGGCGCGACTGGGCATAGAGCCCGTCGAAGTCGATGGGCTGCAGCAGGAACTCGGGGAATCCGCCCCGCTGCACCACGTTCGCCACCGCCTCGCGCACATAGGGATAGAGCACGCCCGGGCAGAAGCTGCCGAGCAGTATCGAGCGGTGCTCCTCGCTGATGCCTGCCAGGCGGAAAAGGCCCGCCTGCTGGATCTCGATCAGGAAGACCGTCTTCTCCTCCGCCTTCGCCTCCACCGTGACAGTGAGCACCACCTCGTAGGTCTCATTGTCCAGATCCCGGTGGCCGGAGCGGAGATTGAGCTGCGTCTTCGGTTTCAGCTCCCCGGCGAAGATCTGCGGCGCGTTCGGCGACTCGAACGAGAGGTCCTTGACGTAGATTTTCTGCAGGGTGACCTGTCCGCCTGCCTGCTCGCTGCTGCCCTGTTCACTCATACCCGTGTCCTTCCATACCAGTGTCCCGTCCTGTCAGTCGCTGCGCTCCGTGGTGATACCCAGGAGCCGGTCCAGGCGGCCGCCGCGATCGAGCGCCGCCATGTCGTCGTAACCGCCGATGTGCTCGTCGCCGATGAAGATCTGGGGGACGCTCGAGCGCCCGCTGAGCGACTCCATCTCCGCGCGCCGTGACGGATCCCTGGCGAGATCGATCTCCTCCACGCTCACGCCCTTGGCCCGCAGCAGGTCCCTGGCCGCCACGCAGTAGGGACACCAGCCCGTGGCATACATGCGCACGGGGGCAGGCTGCGGTGTACCGGTCGTCGTCATCATCCACCCTTCACTTCTTCTTGCGGCCCGTCACCAGCGGCAGGCTCTCCTGCTGCCAGGCGGCGAGACCGCCGCGCAGGCTGTACACGTTCTCCAGGCCGGCGCCGCGCAGTTTCGCCGCCGCACGTCCGGCGCCGAGCCCGTTGTCGTCCACCACGAGCACCGGCTGCTCTCCCGCGTCGGAGAGGCGCTCGCGCGCGAGCTGGTCCGCCGGGATGTTGCGGGCGTTGACGATATGGCCCTTGGCGTAAGTCTCCGGGTTGCGCACGTCCACCACGATGGCGTCGTTGTTGATCAGGCGCACCGCATCGAGGGGACCGAGATCGGTGAGCCCCTGGCGCTTGCGGCGGATCTCCGTGAAAACCAGCAGGAAGAAGCTGGCCATGAGCCCGAGCACGAGGATCGGGTGATTGCCGGAGAATTCGATCAGTCTGTCCATTGCTGCGGATCCAGGTGCCGGGGGGCCGCAGGGGGCCGGTTGCCGCGGAGCGCCGCAGTATACCAGTGATGACGGGCTGTTCCGTCCCCGGCGTCCACGCTCTATCCTTGCCGGATGCGCCGCATCGTCCTCTTCGCCGTACTCTCCGTGCTGCCGCTCGCGGGCGCTGCCGACGACAAGGACCGCGCACGCATCAAGGAGCAGGAACTGGCCGAGGTGCGCGAGCGCATCGCGGAGCTCACGGAGAAGATCGAGCGCCAGACCCGGCGGCGGGACGAACTCGGCGCGGAGCTGGGCGAGGTGGAGGCGGCCATCGGCCGCGTCCGGGTCCGGCTGGAAGAGATGGAGACCCAGGTCCGCGAGAGTCGTGCCCGCCTCGACGACATCGCGCGCCAGCAGGCCGAGCGCCGGGGCGAGCTCGGCGCCGAGACGGAGCGGCTGGCCGGCCAGCTCCGCGCAGCCTACACCAGCGGCCGTCAGGAGCGCATCAAGCTGCTGCTGAACCAGGAGGACCCGGCAGAACTCGGCCGGCTGCTGGCCTACTACGGCTACCTGAACCGGGTACGCGGCGAGAACATCCGCGAGGTGCGGGGCCAGCTCGACGCGCTGGCGGCGCTGCGCCGCCAGGAAGCGGCCGAGCAGGAAAAGCTCGCGGACCTCGCCGCGGAGGAACGGGCGGAACTCGACCGGCTGGCGGCCGCGCGCCGGGAAAGGAAACGGCTCGTGGCCGCCATCGAGACCGAGATCGCCACCCGGGGCGACGAGGTGGCGAGGCTGCGCCGCCAGGAAGAGGATCTCACCCGCCTGATCGCCGAACTCTCGTCCATCCTGGCGGACTACCCCATCACCTCCGAGGAGCCGTTCGGCCGGCTGAAGGGCCG
>CAZRSA010000288.1:0-2317 GCA_964602525.1 uncultured Woeseiaceae bacterium | reverse complement strand
CTAGCTATCGTCGGCACCGGCGCACCAAAAGACATGGCCGAATCCCATCGTGCCCGTGTCCCTACAGCCCGAATGCCACCGATAGCCGGATGTCACGTCCCGGGCTGAGAGTGATGTTCTTGTAGGTGTCCAGAAAATCCCGATACACCTCATCCGTCAGGTTGTCGACGGCGAGCCGAATCCGGGCCGCGCCCAGAGTGAACCCGGCACTCACGTCGATGCGGTTGTAACTATCCGTGGAACCCGTACCGAAGGGCGGCGGCGGCGTATCGAACTGACCGAACGGCTCGAGCAGGCCGACGGAGTCCTTGTCGCTGACCCAGCGGCTGCCGATGGTCAGATACGCATCCTCCAGCGCACCCAGCCGGCCGGCCGTGAACGTGACCTCGGCCAGCAGGCTGTCGGCCGGCAGCAGCGGCGCATCGACGCCCGCCGCATCGAGTTCGCCGTCCACGGTTTCATAGACTGCGGAGAACTCGAGCCAGGCATTCGCCCGGAAACCCACTTCCAGATCGGCCCCGAGGAACTCCGCGTCGTCCTGGGAGACCTGGAAAACCGGCAGTCCCGCGGGGTTCGTCTGACCGGTACCGCCCAGGAAGATGTAGTCGGAGATGTCGTAGCGATACACGGTGGCATTCGCGCGCCAGCGCTCACCGCGCCAGCGCAGCTGCAGGTCGGTGGACAGTGCCCTTTCCTCGTCCAGGAGCGGATCGCCCTGCTGGAAGGCCGCGACGCCGCCGTGCACGCCGGAGGCGAACAGGTCGAACAGGGTCGGCGCCCGGAAGCCGCTGGTCAGATTGCCCGCCACGACCAGCTCCTCGGAGATGCGATAGCTGGCCCCGACGCCGCCGGTGACGACGTCGTAGCTCTGCTCCAGGAGGTCGGGATCATCCGGCAGACTGGACGGTTCTCGGGTCTCGCCCGGATCGGCCTCCTGGCGATAGTGGTCGAAGCGCAGGCCGGCGTTCACCGTCAGCGCACCGAAATCCCGGGTCTGGAAGGCGAACAGGGCGTAGTTGTCGATGTCACCGCCGGGCGAGAGCATAGTCGAGCCTGTGGATTCCTGCTCCTCGCGCCGGAACTCGGCGCCGATCTGGCCGGAAAAGCCGGCGGGCCCGATCTCGCCGTGGCGCAGCACGAAGCGTCCTATGAGCGCCTGGCGCTCGATATCGATGACCGCCGCATCCGGCAGGAAACTGCGCGGCAACGGCTCCGGCGGACCGGGATTCGAGACGCGCTGGTTGCGGTACCAGGTCAGGCTCGGCTCGATGGTGAGGTCGGGGGACAGATCGCTCGTCAGTTTGAGCTGCACGATGTCGTTCTCCAGGTCCTGGCCGACGCCGCCCGCCTGCAGGGGGTCACCGTCCGGCGGCGGCGGATCCGGTACCACGAAGTTGTGTTCGTTGCGGAAGCCCTCATAACGCAGCGTGGCAAGACCCCAGTCGGCGTCCCAGCCGAGCTGGAGTTCGCCATTGGTCTGTTCGAAGTCGGTGAACGGGACGTCACCGGTCACCAGAGGACCGGTCGGGTCGCCGGTCTCGAGCGCCGTCGGCTCATCCGGCACCTCGAGGCCGTCACTCTCCCGGCTCACCAGGGTGGCTCCCACCCCGAAACCGCCCCGGGCAAGCTCGCCCTCGGCCACGAAGGTGCGCTCGGAGAACGCGCTGGAATACTCGCCCAGCACGCCGCCGCGGAGCAGCATATCGCCGTCGGGTGCAGCCAACGGCGCGGTGCTGATCAGGTTTACGGCTCCACCGATCGCATCGCTGCCGTACAGCACGCTCATCGGTCCGCGGACGAGCTCGATGCGATCGCTGACATAGGGGTCGAGATTCGGCGGATGCCGCACGCCGTACTGCTGGAAATTCAGCGCCACGTCGTTGCTCAGCACCCGGATCCGGTTGCCCGACAGACCCCGGATCACGGGTTTGCCGACCTGGCTCCCGGTCGCCAGCGTGCTCACCCCGGGCAGGCGCTCGATGCTGGCCCCGAGACCCGGCCGCTGCTGCCGGGCCTTGTCTTCGCCGGTAACCACGTCGACATCGGCTGGTGAGGTGAACGTACTCTGGGACAGCGGGGTCCCGGTCACCACAATCTCGTCGATCACCTCTTCGCGCTCCGCCGGATCGACTTCCTGCGCCTGGACCGACCCGGCCACCAGACCGGCCAGCGCTGCCGCGAAGAGTCGTTCTGCCGTGCTCATATTGAGTACTCCCGCTTGATCGTTGCATCAGTCCCTGCACGTGCCCGAAGCGAAGCAGGGATTCCGGGAAATGGTACGTTATTACATTACATTGTCAAACGAGGTAGACGAACG
>CAZRSA010000287.1:0-2330 GCA_964602525.1 uncultured Woeseiaceae bacterium | reverse complement strand
TGCCGTTGCCGTGACGGAAGCCGCCGGGCCCGATCACCGCACGCGCGATCGCCTGTTCGGCGGGGTAACCATGCACGAAGCGCAGCTCCTCGCCGTGGAAGGTCAGGCTGTCGGGGCGCCCCGCGGCGGACCATACGCGGTGAGTGATCTCGGCTGCGCTCCTCACCCCGTCGGCGAGCGAGATCACCGCCTGCTCCCGCGCCTCGCGGTCCAGCACGGAGAAACGCGGCACGGCCACGGCGGCCAGCATCGCGATCACCGCAACGACCACCAGCAGCTCCAGTGCAGTCAGTCCTCTCTGGGAACCCATCTCTCCTCCGCGCGAGCCGCAGCCCGCCTTGGACATAATGGTGAAGCTTGGCGCGGCGTCGCAGCCGAGTCTGTGACGCCGTTCAAGGATCGCGCCTCAGCTGTATCCGGCTTTCTACTGGCGTTGGCCTGCCATCGGGCGGGTAAGGGTGGCGGGGAATCCGGTAGAATCTGCCGCCCTGTTCACCACGCTCGAGCTCGCGAACCGATGTGCCGCCGAACAACCGCCCTGCTGACCTTCCTGTGCGTCACGGCAGCCGGTTGCGGCGGCGACGCACCGGATCGCGCGGCACGCGGCACCTTCGAAGAACCCGACCGACCCCGGAGTACCATGACTTCCAACCGAACCCGTTTCCGCATCGGTACCGATAACCCGGCCCCGGCCGCCGAGCAGCGCCCGGTCACCATCGGGCAGCACGGCGAGACCCGCACCGACCAATACGCCTGGCTCCGGGACGCGAACTGGCAGGAGGTGCTGCGCGACCCTTCGAAGCTATCCCCGGACATCCGCGCCCACCTCGAGGCCGAGAACCGCTACTACGAAGCGGCCACGGCGGATCTCGACGGCTTGCGGGAGACGCTGGTGGCGGAGATGCGCGGCCGCATCCGGGAGGACGACAGCTCAGTGCCCCTTCCCGACGGCCCCTGGGCGTACTCGGTGCGCTACCGGGAAGGCGGGCAGTACCCGGTGTTCGTGCGCACGCCCCGGGAGGGCGGCGCGGAGACCGTGCTCTACGACGGCGACGAGGAGGGCGAGGGCGAGGACTTCTTCGACATCGGCTCGGTGGAGCACAGCCCGGACCATCAGTGGATCGCCTACGGCGTGGACCGCACCGGCTCGGAGTACTTCGACATCCGCGTGCGCAACATCGCCACCGGCGAGGAGTTCGACGAGACCATCACCTCCACCGACGGCGGCGCGGTGTGGGCCGCCTATTCCCGCTCGTTCTATTACATCGAGCGCGACGACCATCAGCGCCCGAAACGGGTGAAGCACCACGTGCTGGGCACCGACCCGGCGGACGATCGGCTGGTCTACGAGGAACCGGACGACAGCTTCTTCCTGGACGTCTCGAAGAGCCTCAGCGGCGAGTACATCTTCATCACCTCCTCCAAGGTGGACTCCAGCGAGGCCCGCTTCGTGCCCGCCGACGCGCCGCCGGGCGCCCAACCAGTGCTGATCGCGCCGCGGCGCGACGACGAGATCTATCAGCCGGAGCATCACGGTGAGCACTTCTACCTGCACACCAACGCCGACGGTGCCGTGGACTTCAAGATCGCCCGCGCGCCCGTCGCCGACCCGGGCCGTGACAACTGGGAGGACTGGCTGCCCCACCGGCCGGGCACCTACCTGGTGGACTTCGTCGCCTTCGCCGACCGGCTGGTGCGGCTGGAGCGGGAGAACGCCCTGCCCCGCATCGTCGTCTCGGATTACGAGGGCGAGGTCAGCTACCCCATCGACTTCGAGGAGGCGGCTTATGCCCTCGGCCTCGAGGAGGGCTACGAGTTCGACGCGAAGACGGTACGTTTCAGCTACGAGTCCCCGGCCACGCCGGAACAGGTCTGGGACTTCGACATGTTCAGCCGCAAGCGCACCCTCAGGAAGACCCAGGAGGTGCCGAGCGGCCACCGGCCGGAACTCTACAAGGTGGAACGCATCTTCGTGGAGGCGAGAGACGGCGCGGAGGTGCCGGTCACGATCCTGCGGCTGGCTGATACGCCCACCGATGGCAGCGCCCCGCTGGTGCTCTACGGTTACGGCAGCTACGGCCTGACCATGCCGGCCAACTTCTCCACCAACACACTGTCACTGGTGGACCGGGGCATCGTCTATGCCATCGCCCACATCCGCGGCGGCGCGGCAAAGGGCCGGCAGTGGTACCTGGACGGCAAGCTGGGCAGGAAGATGAACACCTTCACGGACTTCGTCGACGTGGCCGAGGGGCTGCAGGAACGGGGCTACGGGCGCAGGAACGAGACCATCATCTACGGCGGCTCCGCCGGCGGCCTGCTGGTGGGCG
>CAZRSA010000286.1:0-2368 GCA_964602525.1 uncultured Woeseiaceae bacterium | reverse complement strand
TTGCGGTCCATGGCCTCGTCGATGTCGGCGTCGCTCGGCTTCGGGTTGTTCTTCAGCAGATCGACGGCGGACATGATCTGGCCGGACTGGCAGTAGCCGCACTGGGGCACGTCGATGGCTTTCCACGCCTCCCGCACCGCGTCCGCCTCCGCGCCCTCGACGCCCTCGACGGTGGTGACGCCGGCGCCGGCGATGCTGCCGACTGGCGTCACGCAGGCGCGTCGCGGCTTGCCGTCGACGTAGACCACACAGGCGCCGCACTGGGCGATGCCGCAGCCGTACTTGGTACCGGTGAGTCCCAGCCGGTCGCGCAGCGCCCAGAGCAGCGGCATCTCGCTCGGCACATCGAGTTCGACGGCGTCGCCGTTGACGGTCAGTTTGGTGCTCATGACTGTTCACTCCCGTTCGTGAGGCTGTCCAGGCTGTCCGCGTTCGGCCCGAAGATGGGCAGCCGGCGGATGCGCTTGCCGGTGGCCGCATAAATGGCGTTGGTCAGGGCCGGGGCGGCCGGCGGCGTCGGCGGCTCGCCGACGCCGCAGGGCGGCGCGTCGGACTCCATGATCTTCACCTCGAAATTCCGCGGCGACTCGCTCATCTTCATGATGCGCCAGGAGGGGAAGTTCTCCTGCTGGACGACGCCGTTCTTCGCCGTGATCTCGCCATAGAGCGCATTGGAGAGCCCGTACAGGCAGCCGCCTTCCATCTGCGCCTCCACGTGGCGGGTATTCACCACGGTACCCGCGTCGATGGCGGACCAGACGCCCGGTATGGTGAGCCGGCCCTCGTCGTCCACCTTCACCTCGACCACGGTGGCGACGTAGGCCAGGAAGGAGCGGTGGGCGGCGATGCCGAGACCGCCGCCGCTGCCGAGGGTACGGCCCCAGCCCGCCATCTCGGCGGCCATCTTGGTGACGTTGGCGAGCCGGCCCGTGTCGATGGGGTATTCGTCCATGGGGTCGCCGTAGTTGTCGTACTCGGCGCCCTCTTCCCGCGGATCCACATGCCGGGGCGGACCGATCAGCTCCAGCAGGAAGTCCTTCTGATCGCGACCGGCGGCGGCGGCGAGTTCGGCGGCGAAGCTCTGCACGGCGAAGGCGTGGTAGACGTTCGCCACCGCCCGCAGCCAACCGATGCGCACCTTCGCCTCGGCCGGCCCGGTCTCCAGCTGCAGGTTCGGCACGATGAACGGGTTGTCCGACGCGCCAAGCCGCAGTTCACCCCAGGAGGGCTCCGTGACGCCCTTCTGGAAAGTGGACGGGATCGGCGGGAATACGGTGCGGTGCAGAAACGCGGTGCAGCGCCCGTCCTCGTCCAGGCCGCCTTCCAGGTGCTGGGCGCTGACCGAATGGAAGTAGCCGTGCCTGATGTCGTCCTCCCGGCTCCAGGTGACTTTCACCGGCCGGCCGAGCTGCCGGGCGAGCAGTGCCGCTTCCACCGCGAAGTCCGGCTTCGACTTGCGGCCGAACGCGCCGCCCAGCCAGGTGGGCGTGACGATCACCTTCTCCGGGTCGACGTCCAGCGCGCCGGCCACGGCGGACCGGGTGGCCTGGGGCGCCTGCACGCACGCCCGGACCTCGCACTGGTCGCCGTCCCAGCGCGCGGTGGCTGCCGGCGGCTCCATGGGGGACTGGGACAGGTGGGGCATGTAGTAGTCCGCGGAAATCCGCTGCGCGGCCGAATCGAGGGCACTCTGCACGTCGCCGCGGCTGCGGCGTACCGTGCCCGGCTTGCGGGCCGTCTCCAGCAGCTGCTCCCGGAAGGCGTCGGAGTCGTAGTCGCCGTTCGGGCCCGCCTCCCACTCGATCTCCAGCGCATCACGGCCCTGCAGGGCCGACCAGGTGTTGTCGGCGATCACCGCCACTCCACCCAGCGGCTTGAAGGCGGCCGGCGGCTCCGGCGAATCCAGCCGCACCGTGCGCAGCACGCCCGGCACCTCCAGTGCCTTCTCGTCGTTCACGCTCTTCACCCGGCCGAACACCACCGGCGGGCGCGCGATGACCGCGTGGACCATGTCCGGCACCTGCACGTCGATGCCGAAGGTCCCCTTGCCGGCGACGATGTCGGGCACGGTCAGCGAGTCGACCGGCTTGCCGATGTAGCGCCACTCGCTGCGCTCCTTCAGCCGCACTGCATCCTTCTCCGGCACGGCCACCTCGGCGGCGTCCGCGGCCAGTTCGCCGTAACCCAGCGTGCGGCCGCTGGGCCCGTGGCTGACCCGGTGCAGCTCCGCCCGGCACTCTCCGGCCGGTACCCCCCAGCGCTTCGCCGCCGCCGTCTCCAGCATCCGGCGCATGCCGGCGCCCGCATAACGCAGGCGGGTCAGATTGCGCCGTACGGAGCGCGAGCCGTCGGTGTTCTGGTCGCCGTA
>CAZRSA010000285.1:0-2373 GCA_964602525.1 uncultured Woeseiaceae bacterium | reverse complement strand
GGCCGGACGCGATCAAGCGGCGGCTGAAGCGCGAGGATCTGGCCTTCGGCCGCTCGCTGGAGGACATGGTGGTGGACACCTGCCCGGTGCCGAACTGGTCCGGCGAGGCCATGTCCGACATCCACGAGCGGCTCAGGAGCTGGCAGGCCGGCGATCGTGCGGTGGCCCGGTCGGAGGCGGAGAGCGAGGCCTTCGCCGGGTTCCCGGACCCCATCCGGGACGACGCGGACTTCTTCCTGCATCTGCTGAAGACCTACGACACGGACCTGTACTGGTCCATGGTCACGGCCAACCGGGATGCGGAGATGACCCGCAGGCTGATCATGCACCCGAAGCTGCTGCCCGGCTTCAACGACTCGGGCGCGCATCTCACCAACATGGCCTTCTACGACTGCAACCTGCGGGCGCTGCAGCTGGCCTCGGCGGACGGGGACGAGGGCGTGGCCTACATGGTGCGGCGGCTCACCCGCGACCCGGCCGGGTTCTTCGGCATCCCGGCCGGTCGCATCGACCCGGGCTCCGCGGCCGATATCACCATCGTGGATCCGGAGGCGCTGGCGGCCTACGACGCCGAGGCCAACATCCGCAGCATCTACCGGGAGGACTTCGAGCACAGCCAGCTCGTCAACCGCTCGGACGGCGTGGTGCCCTGGGTGATCGTCGGCGGACGCCTCGTCTGGCAGGGCGATGCCTATACTCCGGCGTTCGGCACGGAGAAGTGCGGCCGCGTGCTCCGCGCCGCCTGAGTTCCGGGGACAGTTGACCCGACTGCGAGTCGACTGTCCCCGAATTTCATTTGATGGCGAGCGGCATGCGGGCGTGGCCGAAGTTGGCCTTCGACGGCTGTGCGCCGATTATCTCCAGCGTATAGGCGCCTGGCTCCGGCGGCGTGACCTCGCCAGCGAACCGGCTGGCCTCGCCGGCGTAGGCGAGTTCGGACTCGGCCACCATGTCTCCGTTGCGCAGCAGGCGCGCTGTGATGGTCACGCTGTCGGCGTCCCAGAGCCCGCCGGGGGTCAGCGGGCAGCCGCACATCATGCCGACGTTGGTCAGCACGCGGACCGGCTCACCGGCGTCGGTGGCGGCGGCCTCCAGGATGTCGATGTTCAGGCCGTGCAGCGTAAGCGCGACCCCGTCTCCGCCCACCTCGGCTCCGGGCGTGACCAGCATCTCGGTCGTCGCGCGCATGGCCGCGTCCGGATTGCCGAGCGGGCCGGTCGCGCTGATACGCACCACCGTGGGCTTGTCCAGGTCGAACTCCGCCATGAAGACGGCGGCACCGTCGGTGTCGAACAGCCGGGTGTCCCGCTCCCGGGGATCCAGCCGCATGATCTTCCGGGTATCGCCCGTGGCCCCCTCGTGGGCTCCCTGATCGAGCAGCTCGCCGGTGGCCGTGTCGGTAACCGTCACCCAGACCCCGCCGACGCCGGTGCCAATGAGCTTGGCGTCCTGGGACAGGACATGGACGGGGATGCGGGTGGTCTCCGCGTGGACGGTCGCGGGCACGGCCATGGCCATCCCCATCGCCATCGCCATCGCCAGCGCCAGCGCGGTGGTTACGGTCAGCACTCTCCCTGCAGGCATCGGATCCTCCTGTGTTGTCGTTGCCGCCCCGGCGTGCCGGGTCGAAGTGGTGGTCTGCGCCGCGCTCAGCGCACGACGAACGCGCCGCGAAGGTCTCCGGCACTGTAACCGGTCGCGCGGTCCTGTGGGTAGCGCGCGGCGATCGCATCCGCCACGGCCGCGGGCACGTCGCTGCCGTGGCACATGAGACACGGCGGCTCGGCGACGATGGGTTTCATCCAGAGGAAGTCGTCGCTGTCGCTCGCGAACGGCTCCAGCGCGGAAGGCGGCGTGCCCGCCTCGACCTTGTTGCGCCACAGCTCGAGCACCGCGCGCTCGCGGGCGTCCGGGGCGTTGTCCGGGTTGCGCACCTTCAGGCTGGTGCGCGACACCGTGAGGCCGGAATCCGCCGAGACCTGGCGGGCGATCTCTGGCGCCTCCTCGGAACACACCCGGATGGCCGCGACGGGGCCCTCGCTGCCAATGGTCTCCATCAGCCGGCCCTTCAGGCGCTTGCCGAGTTCGGCGGCGGCCGTCTGGGCGCGCTCCACCCTCTCCGGGGACACTTCGGCCGAGGACGGCTCCGGTGGCTGCTCACCTCCGCAGGCTGCGATCAGCGTGAGGGTGGCCAGTGCGCCGGTCAGACGGCCGGCGCACCGGGTGAGAAAGTTGGAAAAGTTGCAAAAGTTCGGTCCGGCACCTGTCATGCCTGTCATGCTGTTGCCAGCTCCTTCTCGGTGCGCATGCCGAGTTTGTGCATGACCATGGCGGCCGGGCAGAAGCCGGTGAAGGCGCTCTGCAGCAGGTTCG
>CAZRSA010000284.1:0-2375 GCA_964602525.1 uncultured Woeseiaceae bacterium | reverse complement strand
GACATGGAGCTCTCCCAGGGCACCTACCGGGTGCGCGGCGACCTGATCGACGTGTTCCCGGCGGAATCCGAGCGCGAGGCGGTGCGCATCGAGCTGTTCGACGACGAGATCGAGTCTCTGGCCTGGTTCGATCCGCTGACCGGCGAGGTCACCGCGCGGGTGCCGCGTCTGACGATCTACCCGAAGACTCACTACGTGACGCCTCGTGAGCGTCTGCTGGCGGCCATCGACGACATCAAGGTGGAGCTGAAGGAGCGGCTCGGTGTGCTGCGGGACAACGGCAAGCTGCTGGAGGCCCAGCGCCTGGAGCAGCGCACCCAGTTCGACCTCGAGATGATCGCCGAGCTCGGCTACTGCCAGGGCATCGAAAACTACTCCCGCTATCTCTCCGGCCGTGCGCGGGGGGAGCCGCCGCCCTGCCTGTTCGACTACCTGCCGCCGGACGCAATGCTGGTCGTGGACGAGAGCCACGTGACCATCCCCCAGCTCGGCGGGATGTACAAGGGCGACCGTTCCCGTAAGGAAACCCTCGTGGAATACGGGTTCCGCCTGCCCTCGGCGCTGGACAACCGGCCGCTGCGCTTCGACGAATTCGAGGCGCTTGCACCCCAGACCGTGTATGTTTCCGCGACGCCGGGGCCCTACGAGCACGAGCATGCCGACGCCGTGGTGGAGCAGGTCGTACGGCCCACCGGACTGGTGGACCCGGCGGTGGAGGTGCGCCCGGTGCGCGCCCAGGTCGATGACGTGCTCTCCGAGATCCGGGAGCGCGTGGAGCGCGACGAGCGGGTGCTGATCACGACCCTGACCAAGCGGATGGCGGAGGACCTGACCGAGTACCTGGCCGAGCACTCCGTGCGGGTGCGTTATCTGCACTCCGACATCGACACCGTCGAGCGCACGGAAATCATCCGCGACCTGCGCCTGGGCGAGTTCGACGTGCTGGTGGGTATCAATCTGCTGCGCGAGGGGCTCGACATGCCCGAGGTCTCGCTGGTGGCCATCCTGGATGCGGACAAGGAGGGTTTCCTGCGTTCCGAGGGATCGCTGATCCAGACCATCGGCCGGGCGGCACGAAACCTGCGTGGCAGGGCGATCCTGTACGCAGACCGGATCACCGGCTCGATGCAGCGGGCCCTGGACGAGACCGAGCGCCGCCGCTCGAAGCAGCAGGCATTCAATGCCGAGCACGGCATCTCGCCACAGACCATCCGCAAGCAGGTGGCGGATATCATGGAGGGCGCCCGGGCGGCACCCGGCCGGGGCCGGGGGCGCCGGCGTGTCGCCGAGGAGCACCCGGAATGGGAGGGCATGAGCGAGGACGAGCTGCTGCGCAAGGCGAACCGGCTGGAGCAGCAGATGTACCGTCACGCCCGCGACCTGGAGTTCGAGGAGGCGGCCAGGCTCCGGGACGAGATCGAACGGATCCGGCGGGCCGGGCTGGGCCTGGACGACGTCGCGGCCGGGTGATTCGCTTGCCTGGCTCAGTGACAATCCGGTATCTTTGCGCACCCCTGCGAGGGGGCGGAGGGCGATTAGCTCAGGGGTAGAGCGCCACGTTGACATCGTGGAGGTCGGTGGTTCGATCCCACCATCGCCCACCAGTCGCATAGCGACCGCCGCAATCGGGGAGCGCCAAGAGACTGTTGCGGCGGGCAAAACCGGCCCTGCGGCGGTCTTTTCGGGCTTGTCTCACGACGGGGCGGGCGATAAAATTCGGCAATCTGCGAGCGGTATACGGGCGATGGCGAGAGCGTCCGTGTCCGTGTTCGACACGGGCCGTGGGCACGCGCTCGACCGGGTCGGCCTTGCGGGGCCGGCACGCGGGTCGCGGGCCGCGGCCGTTGTTTATTGGAGGAACTTCGTATCGCTGCACCAAAACGCGTCCGACGCAACGACGAAATCGATGCGTCGACGGTCAGAGTCATCGGAGCCGACGGGGATCAGATCGGCGTACTGCCACTGTCCGAAGCACTCGAGCTTTCATCCGGTCAGAACATGGATCTGGTGGAAGTGTCGCCGAACGCCGATCCGCCCGTTTGCCGGATCATGGATTACGGCAAGTACGTCTTCGAGCAGAACAAAAAGTCCCAGACGGCCAAGCGCAAGCAGAAGCAGGTGCAGGTCAAGGAAGTCAAGTTCCGGCCGAACACGGACGAGGGTGACTACCAGGTGAAGCTCAGGAACCTCACGCGGTTCCTGACCAGCGGCGACAAGACGAAGGTGACGCTGCGGTTCCGCGGTCGGGAAATGGCCCACCAGGAACTCGGCGCCAAACTGCTCGCCAGGGTGCGCGACGATCTCGACGAACTCGCCACCGTGGAGCAGATGCCGCAGATGGAAGGGCGGCAGATGGTTATGGTGCTTGCACCGAG
>CAZRSA010000283.1:0-2396 GCA_964602525.1 uncultured Woeseiaceae bacterium | reverse complement strand
ATCCGCATGTTCGCCGGCGAGGGCACGCCCGAGCGCACCAACCGGCGCTTCCATTACCTGTCCCGCGGCCACGACGCGGCGCGGCTGTCCACCGCCTTCGATTCGGTGACCCTGTACGGCGAGGACCCCCACGAGCGCCCGGACATCTACGGCAAGGTGGGCAACTCCGGCGTCTCCATCGCCACGGTCGACGACATGAAGAAGCTCTACTCGGGCTTCGACCTGTGCGACCCGTCCACGTCGGTCTCCATGACCATCAACGGGCCGGCGCCCATGATCCTGGCGTTCTTCATGAACACCGCCATCGATCAGCAGGTGGAGAAGCACCTGCGCGAGACCGGGCAGTGGGAAGCCGCGCAGAAGACCATCGACGACTGGTTCGCGGGCAAGGAGCGGCCGCAGTACCGCGGCGAGCTGCCGGAGGGCAGCGACGGCCTTGGGCTGGGCCTGCTCGGTATCCCCGGCGACCGGGTGGTGGACGCCGAGACCTACGCGCGCATCAAGGCGGAGACGCTCGCCACCGTGCGCGGCACGGTGCAGGCCGACATCCTGAAGGAGGACCAGGCCCAGAACACCTGCATCTTCTCGACCGAGTTCGCCATGAAGATGATGGGCGACGTCCAGCAGTACTTCATCGACCACGACGTGCGCAATTACTACAGCGTCTCCATCAGCGGCTATCACATCGCCGAGGCCGGCGCGAACCCTATCAGCCAGCTGGCCTTCACACTGTCCAACGGCTTCACCATCGTCGAGTATTACCTGGCCCGCGGCATGGACATCGACGACTTCGCGCCTAACCTGTCGTTCTTCTTCTCCAACGGCATGGATGCGGAGTACGCGGTGATCGGCCGGGTGGCACGGCGCATCTGGGCGCGGGCCATGCGCGAGCGCTACGGCGCGAGCCGCCGCAGCCAGATGCTGAAGTACCACATCCAGACGTCCGGGCGCAGCCTGCACGCCCAGGAGATCAGCTTCAACGACATCCGCACCACGCTGCAGGCGCTCTACGCCCTGTTCGACAACTGCAACAGCCTGCACACCAATGCGTTCGACGAGGCCATCACCACGCCCACCGAACAGTCGGTGCGCCGGGCAGTGGCCATCCAGCTCATCATCAACCGGGAACTGGGCCTGAATTACTGCGAGAACCCCTGGCAGGGCTCATTCATCATCGACGAGCTGACCGACCTGGTGGAGGAGGCCGTCTACCGGGAGTTCGAGCGCATCTCCGAGCGCGGCGGCGTACTGGGCGCCATGGACACCATGTACCAGCGCGGCAAGATCCAGGACGAGAGCCTGTACTACGAGAGCCGCAAGCACGACGGCAGCCTGCCCATCATCGGGGTCAATACCTTCCTGCCGCCCGAGGGCCAGGAGGACGAGGTGGCGACCCTCGAACTCATGCGCTCCAACGACGAGGAGAAGCAGGCCCAGATCGACGCGGTGCGGGCGTTCCAGCGCAATCACGTCGGCGACCGCAGTGAGGCGCTGGAGCGCCTCAGGAGAGTGGCACGCGCCCGCGGCAACATATTCGAGGAGCTCATGCAGACGGTGAAGACGAGTTCCCTGGGGCAGATCTCCCGCGCACTGTACGATGTGGGCGGCGAGTACCGCCGCAACATGTGAGAGACGACCGGGGCACGCACCATGGCCGAAGAAAGGGAACTGCTGACGAAAACGCGAGACGGTATCGCCACCCTCACGCTTAACCGGCCCGATGCGCTGAACGCGCTGACGCCCCGCATGCTGGAGGCACTGGGTAACGCGGTGGAGGCCGCAGGCGAGGACGACGACGTACGCGCCATCGTTGTCACGGGCGCGGGGCGCGCCTTCAGCTCGGGCGTCGACCTGAAGGCACTCGGGGACCGCCCGATCATCAACGGCAGCGTCGGCGACATCCTCGACATCCCGGCCCGACGCGCCATCCGCTTCATGGAGATCGCATCGAAGCCGGTCATCGCGAAGGTGAACGGCCATTGCTTCACCGGTGCGCTGGAGCTCGCCCTCGGCTGCGATCTCATCTACACGGCCGCCGAGGCGAAACTCGGCGATACCCATGCGAAGTGGGGTGTGCGTCCCTCCTGGGGTATGAGCCAGCGGCTGCCGCGGCGGGTGGGCATTACGCGTGCCAAGGAGATGTCGCTGACCGCCCGCAGTATCTCCGGCGCGGAGGCGGCGGAGATCGGTCTCGCCAACGACTGTGTGCCGGCCGCGGAACTGGACGACCTGGTGGACTCGGTGCTCAGCCGCATACTCGACAACAGCGCTCACGTCATGGCCGCCTACAAGGTGCTCTACCGGGACACGGAAGACCGCACGCTCAGCGCCGGCCTGGCCTTCGAGGCCGGCACCGTCTTCGAGATACCCGATACCGCCGAGCGGCTGTCCGGCTT
>CAZRSA010000282.1:0-2416 GCA_964602525.1 uncultured Woeseiaceae bacterium | reverse complement strand
CGGATGATCGCGATCACCTCGTCGATGTTGAGGTAGGCGATCAGCAGGCCTTCCAGGATGTGCAGGCGCTCGGTGACCTTCTTCAGCCGGTACTCGAGCCGCCGGGTCACCGTGGCCTTGCGGAACTCCAGCCACTCGGCGAGCAGGGACTTCAGGTCGAACACCCGGGGGCGGCCGTCCAGCGCGATGACGTTCAGGTTCACCCTCAGCGTTCGCTCCAGCGAGGTGGTGGCGAACAGGTGGGACATGAGCTGCTCGCTGTCCACCCGCCTCGACTTGCGGGTGATCACCAGCCGGGTCGGCTCCTCGTGGTCGGACTCGTCGCGCAGGTCCTCCACCAGGGGCAGCTTCTTCGCCCGCATCTGCGCCGCGATCTGCTCCAGCACCTTCGCACCGGAGACCTGGTGGGGCAGCGAGGTGACCACGACGTGCTCGCCCTCCTCCCGCCAGGCCGCGCGCAGCCGGAGCGTGCCGCCGCCCGTCGCGTAGATCTGTTCGATGTCCGCCGTCGACGAGACCAGCTCGCCGCCGGTGGGGAAGTCGGGCCCGCGGATATGCTGCATGAGGTCGCTGATGGCGGAACGGGGCTTGTCCAGCAGCAGCATCAGCGCCTCGGCCACCTCGGTGAGGTTGTGGGGCGGGACGTCCGTGGACATGCCCACGGCAATGCCCGTGGTGCCGTTCAGCAGCAGGTTCGGCAGCCGCGCCGGCAGCACCAGGGGTTCGTCCAGGCTGCCGTCGAAGTTGGGCTCCCAGTCCACGGTGCCCTGGCCCAGCTCGGCCAGCAGCAGCGCGGCATAGGGCGTGAGCCGCGCCTCGGTGTAGCGCATGGCGGCGAAGGACTTGGGGTCGTCGGTGGAGCCCCAGTTGCCCTGGCCGTCGATGACCGGATAGCGGTAGGAGAACGACTGGGCCATGTGCACCATGGCCTCGTAGCAGGCGGCATCGCCGTGCGGATGGAACTTGCCGAGCACGTCGCCCACCGTGCGCGCCGACTTCTTGTGCTTGGAGGCCGCCGAGAGCCCCAGCTCGCTCATGGAGTAGATGATGCGCCGCTGCACGGGCTTCAGGCCGTCGCCGATGCGCGGCAGCGCCCGGTCCAGGATGACGTACATCGAGTAGTCGAGGTACGCCTTCTCGGTGAACTCCTTCAGCGGCTGGCGTTCCACGCCCTCGAGGTTCAGGGTGTTCTGCATGTCTCTCCTGTCCCCTGCGGGGAAGGGCGGGCGCCGTCAGACGTCCGCCAGGTTGCCCTTCTGCTCCAGCCAGCGGCGCCGGTCGGAGGCGCGCTTCTTGGCGAGCAGCATGTCCATCAGTTGACCCGTGTCGTCCCTGCCCTCGACGGTGAGCTGCACCAGCCGCCGGGTGTCCGGGTTCATGGTGGTCTCGCGCAGCTGGGCCGGGCTCATCTCGCCCAGGCCCTTGAACCGGGTCACCGAGATCTTCGCCTTGCGGTTCTCCGCGGCCAGTGAATCCAGGATGCCCCGGCGCTCGCCCTCGTCCAGGGCGTAGTGGACCTCCTTGCCCACGTCGATGCGGTAGAGCGGCGGCATGGCGACGTAGACGTGGCCGGCCGCCACGAGATCCGGGAAGTGGCGCAGGAACAGCGCGCACAGCAAGGTCGCGATGTGCTGGCCGTCGGAGTCGGCATCGGCCAGGATGCAGATCTTGTGATAGCGCAGGTTGCCGGTGTCGCCGCTGACCGGGTCCACGCCCAGTGCAATGCTGATGTCGTGCACCTCCTGAGAGCCCAGGATCTCCGCGGTGTCCACCTCCCAGGTGTTGAGTATCTTGCCGCGGAGCGGCATCACCGCCTGGGTCTCCCGGTTGCGGGCCTGCTTGGCCGAACCGCCGGCGGAGTCGCCCTCCACCAGGAAGATCTCGGAGAGTTCCGGCTGCTGGGCCGTGCAGTCGGCGAGCTTGCCGGGCAGTGCGGGCCCCGACACCACGCGCTTGCGCACCACCTTCTTCGCCGCCTTCAGGCGCCGCTGGGCCTTGCCGACGGCGAGTTCGGCGATCTTCTCGCCGGTCTCCGGGTGCTGGTTCAGCCACAGCCCGAAGCTGTCCTTCACCACGCCGGAGACGAACGCCGCCGACTGGCGGGACGACAGCCGCTCCTTCGTCTGCCCCGAGAACTGGGGGTCCTCCAGCTTCACCGAGAGCACGTAGTCGACCCCGTCCCAGACGTCTTCCGGCGCGAGGCGCACGCCCCGCGGCAGGATGTTGCGGAACTCGCAGAACTCGCGCACGGCGTCCGTGAGGCCGGTGCGCAGGCCGTTGACATGGGTGCCGCCCTGCAGGGTGGGGATGAGGTTGACGTAGGACTCGGCCACGCCGGTGCCACCCTGGTCACCCTGGCCCGCCTGCCAGTACAGCGCCCAGTCCACCGCCTCCTGGTTGCCGCTCATGCTGCCGG
>CAZRSA010000281.1:0-2437 GCA_964602525.1 uncultured Woeseiaceae bacterium | reverse complement strand
CCGAGGCGCTGGGGATCGCCGAGGACGACGGGCGCGGCCTCACCCTGACCGGCGGCCTGCCCTACTTCGGCGGTCCCGGCAACAACTACACCATGCACGCCATCGCCGAGGCCTGGCGCCGCTGCCGAGACAATCCGGGCGAGTATGCACTCGTGAACGGCAACGGCGGCTATCTCACCAAACACTCCATGGGGATCTACTCGACACGGCCCGTGCAGGACGGCTGGCGACGCCCGGACGCCGCGCCGCTGCAGCAGGAAATCGACGCCATGGAGAGCCCGGCCCGCGAGCACAAGCCCGCCGGCCGCGGCACCGTCGAGACGTATACGGTGATCTTCGGCCGGGAGGGAGCCGAGCGCGGCATCGTCATCGCCCGCCTGGAGGAAAACGGGGCCCGTTTCATCGCCAACACGCCACCGGACCCCGCGCTGCTCACGCGCATGGCCGAGGAGGAGTTCCTGGAGTGCGCCGGCACGGTGGCCACCGGCGACGTGGTGAACACGTTCACCCCGGACTGAGGGCGTCCGGCACCGTCGCACGGAACACCGTCGCCGGCGACTCCGTGCGCAGCAAGTAAGGCACTCCTGCCGGCGCGAACAGGCTCTCGCCCCGGGCGAGTCCCAGCAGCCTGCCGGCGCTCTCCACCACGAGATCCGCGTCCGCCGCGGTGACGATCAGGATGTCCGCCCCGTGCTCCGGGCCGCTGTGCCATTCCCCGCCCGCGGGCAGCTCGATGCGGCGGAGTTCGAACTCCTCGGCCGGCGTCCGGTACACCGATTCCGGCCCGCGCACCTCGGGCCGCAGCACCGCCGGTGCGCCGCCCCGGAAGGTCACCACGTCCAGCAGCTCGTCCACGTCCACGTGTTTCGGAGTCAGCCCGCCGCGCAGCACGTTGTTGGAGTTGGCCATGAGTTCCATGCCGGTGCCGCGCAGGTAGGCGTGCAGGTTACCGGCCGGCAGGTAGATGCCCTCGCCGGGAGCCAGCCGCATCAGGTTCAGCAGCCACACCGAGAACAGGCCCCGGTCGTGGTGGCCGTCCCGTGAGAACCGGCGGTCCGCCTCCAGGGTCCAGTAGCCGCGCTCGGACGGATCTGCCGGCGCCTCGTGGCGCAGCCGCTTTAGAAGCGGGGCAAGCGCCGCGTCCACCACCCCCTGCTCCGCCGTCATCAGCCGGCGGTAGAGCGCCTGCAGCCCGGCGGGCGTGGCCTCGAACTCCGCGAGCAGCGGCGCGAACTCCGGCACCTCGCCTGCCAGCGCCGCGATTTCCTCGAGGGGCCGGAAACCCCGCAGCGCGTAGAACTCCGTCAGCGCCACAAGAGCCTCGGGCTTGTGGTTCATGTCCTTGTAATTGCGATGGGGCGCAGACAGCGGGATACCAGAGGCCTCCTCACGGGCATAGCCGGCCTCCGCCTGGACACGGTCGGGATGGGCCTGGATGGATAGGGGCATCGCCGCCGACAGGACCTTCAGGAGATAGGGCAGCTCCCCGTAGCGCAGGGCCGTCTGCTCGCCGAGGAGGCGCTCCGGGCAGGCGGCCACCAGACGGTCGAGTCCCACCCTGGCGGCGCCCAGGCCCACCTCGGCGGGCCGGTCCGGGTGGGCGCCCAGCCAGAGTTCGGCGCAGGGCTCGCCGTCCGGGTTCGGCTCGCCGATCAGGTCCGGGATGAAATCCGTGCTGCCCCAGGCATAGTGCTGCACGCCGCCGTGGAGCCGCAGGACTCCGGGCCCCTGGCAGTAATCACTCAGGCCGCTCATCGCCGCTGCCCCCGCCGGCCTCAGCGGACTTTCCCGTCGTCTTCGTATGCAGCCGGTTCATTGCCTGCTGCATGCCCTTCTCGAACAGCACGGGCATCACGTCGGCGGCCTCGTCCACGGCATCGCGGATCAGTCGCTCCTCGCCGGCAGGCGCGCGGCGCAGCACGTAGTCGGTGACCTCGTCCCGATGGCCCGGGTGGCCGATGCCGATGCGAAGCCGCGGGTATTCCGGGCCGATGTGCCGGGTGACGTCCCTGAGGCCGTTATGCCCGCCGTGGCCGCCGCCCTCCTTCAGCCGCACGGTTCCGGGCGGATGATCCAGCTCGTCGTGGGCCACGAGGATCTCACCCGGCGCAAGACGGTAGTAGTCCATGAATGCGCGCACCGGTCCGCCGCTGCGGTTCATGTAGGAGTGCGGCTTCAGCAGCCAGGTCTCGCCGCCGTCCACGCGCACCCGGCACACGTCGGCGTCGAAGCGCTTCTGGTAACTGAAGTTGCCGCCGTGGCGCCGGGCCAACTCGTCGACGAACCAGAAACCGGCGTTGTGGCGGGTCTCCGAGTAGCGGTCTCCCGGATTGCCCAGGCCGGCTATCGCCTTCACAGGTGGGTATTCCATGGCTCCGGCATGTTAGCGCGATTCCCGGCAGGCACAAGAAAGGCGGACAAGAAAAAGGCCGCACGC
>CAZRSA010000280.1:0-2438 GCA_964602525.1 uncultured Woeseiaceae bacterium | reverse complement strand
CTAGTCTACCAGTGAACAGTTGGCCTGCAGCCGAAGCCCTCCGGGTTGCCGCCGCCGGACCGGGTGTCCGGCCGCTGTCTCACCACATGCCGCGCAGACGGCCCGCCACATCGACGCGCCGGTCGCTCACGCCGAGACCACCGCCCTCCCCCGCGCCGGGTGCGGCATGGAGCACGGGCTCCAGCGCCGCCAGCACGCCGTCGGTGAGGAAGCGGCTGCGCGCGCCGTAGACGTGGCGGTCGCCGTGGCGGTGCTGCTGGGTCACCTGATAGCGCAGCGGGGCAATCAGGTGCAGGTCGCGCTTCGCCCGGGTCATGGCCACGTACAGCAGACGGCGCTCCTCCTCGATGAGCTCGGGACTCGCCGTGGAGAACTCCGAGGGGAAGCTGCCGTCGGAGACGTTCAGGACGAACACCGAGTCCCATTCCTGGCCCTTGGCGGAATGCACCGTGGACAGGATCAGGTAGTCCTCGTCCAGCAGCGGATCGCCGGACAGATCCCCGGTGGACTGGGGCGGATCCAGGGTCAGTTCCGACAGGAAGCGCTCGCGGGTCGTGTACTTGCCGGCAAGGCGCTCCAGGTGCTCCAGGTCCGCCGCCCGCGGCTCGGCGGCGTCGTACAGGCGCTCCAGGTGCGGCTGGTACCAGCGCCGCACCTCGGCCACCTGGGTCTGCCAGGCGCCGGCCGCCGGCTGCCCGGCCAGCGAGCGCATCAGCCCTGCCAGCGACGGCCAGTCCTCCCGGGACGCCGGCGGCGGGCGGAACGCCTCCAGCGCGGCCAGGGAATAGTGCGCCGCCGCCACGTACTCGAAGCAGCGTCCCGCATGCGCCGGGCCCATGCCTTCCAGCAGCTTCAGCACGCGGAACGCCGCCACCCGGTTCTTCGGGTTGTCCGCCCACTTCAGCACCGCCAGCATGTCCTTCACGTGGGCGGCTTCGAGGAACTTGAGCCCGCCGTACTTCACGTAGGGAATGTTGCGGCGCACGAGCTCCAGCTCCAGCCGGTCGCTGGAATGAGCGCCGCGGAACAGCACGGCCTGCTGCTTCAGCTCGAGACCGGCCTCCCGGTTTGCCAGCACCCGGCTCACCACATAGTCGGTCTCTGCGTCCACGTCCTCGACGGTGACGTAGCGGGGCCGCTGGCCAGAGTTCTGCTCCGACCATAGCCGCTTGTCGTACTGCGCCGCGCCCTCGGCAATCAGCGCGTTGGCGGCATCCAGGATGGGCTGCAGCGAGCGGTAGTTGCGCTCGAGCGTGACCACCCGCGCCGGCGGCGCATAGCGGCCGGGAAACTCGAGGATGTTCGCCACCTCGGCGGCGCGGAAGGAATAAATGGACTGGGCGTCGTCGCCCACGACCGTCACGCCGGCGCCGTGGGGCTTGATGGCGTGCAGGATCTCGGCCTGCAGCACGTTGGTGTCCTGGTACTCGTCCACCAGCACGTGGTCGAAACGCGCGCCGATGGCCGCCGCCAGTTCCTCGTCGGACACGAGGTGATACCAGTAGAGCAGCAGGTCGTCGTAGTCGAGCGCCTGGTGCTGCTGCTTGGTCTCCACGTAGCGGCGGAACAGCTCGCGCAGTTCCTGCTCCCAGTCGCCGCACCAGGGATACGAGGTGCGCAGGCAGTCGCCCAGGTCCTCGCGGGCGTTCACGCAGCGCGAATAGATGGCGAGGCAGGTGTCCTTCTTCGGGAAGCGCCGCGCCTTCGCACTCAGTCCCAGCTCGTGGCGCACCAGGTCCATGAGGTCTGCCGCGTCGCCGCGGTCGAGCACCGAGAAGGCGGGGTCCAGGCCGACGTTGCGCGCATAGTGGCGCAGCAGCCGGTTGGCCACCGAATGGAAGGTGCCGGACCAGGCGAAGCGCACCGCCCGGGAGTCCTCCGAGAGCTTCAGCGAGCGGCGCACGATGGCGCGTGCCCGGCGCAGCATCTCCTCCGCCGCCCGCCGGGTGAAGGTGAGCAGCAGGATGCGGTCCGGGTCCACGCCCTCGAGCACCAGGTTCGCCACCCGGTGGGCCAGCGTCATGGTCTTGCCGGTGCCGGCGCCGGCTATCACCAGCATCGGGCCGGCGCGGAAACCGCCGTCGGCGCGCTCGCCCCAGGCCGCCGCCTCCCGCTGGGCCGGGTTCAGGCGGGCCAGGTGGTCGGCCGGCGCCTCCGCGGCGGCTTCCGGCTCCGGGTTTTCAGCGGCGGTGTCGTTCATCGGGCAGGCCCGGCGTGCGCCGGGATGGGCTGTTACTGTATCAGCGTACAGTAGTGGATGGATCACCAGCTGTCGAGGGCGCCGCCTCAGTCGAGCATGAACTCCTCGATGGCCGCGGCTAGGGCCTCGGGCTGCTCGAAGTGCACCATGTGGCCGGCCCCCGGGATGGTCAGCTTGGTGAGGCGAGGGAAGGCGCCGAAGGCATGGTCCGGGTCCACCCAGAGCATGTCCGGCGAGT
>CAZRSA010000279.1:0-2462 GCA_964602525.1 uncultured Woeseiaceae bacterium | reverse complement strand
GCCGTCCTGTGCCGGAAGAGGAATCGAAGGGTATAGGCGGCCGCAGCCGGGATCAACGCCGGCCCCTTGCTGCTATGATGACGCGGTGGAAAAGATGATCCGAATGCGCTCTCCCTGGCTGCTCCTGATCGGTCTGGGAATCCTGGGCCTCGCGGCTCCCCTCGTCTCCCAGGAAGAAGGCGGCGGACGGGCGCTGCAGCTCGACGTCGAGGGCGCCATCGGCGCGGCGACAGCGGACTACGTCACCGGCGGCATCCGCCAGGCCGAGGAGGAAGCGGCCGACCTGGTCATCATCCGCATGGATACACCGGGCGGTCTCGACAGCTCCATGCGGGACATCATCTCCGCCATCCTGAACTCGGAGGTGCCGGTGGCCACCTACGTCTCCCCCGCCGGCGCGCGGGCCGACAGCGCGGGCACCTACATCCTGTACGCGAGTCACATCGCGGCCATGGCGCCGACCACGCACCTGGGCGCGGCCACGCCGGTGCCGCTGGCCGGCGGCGGCGAGCGGCCGGAGCCACCCCTGCCCGGCGGCCAGCCCCTGCCCGGCGGCGACGGCGGCACGGGTGGCGCTCCCGCCGAACCGCCGGCCGAAGGTGACGGTGGCGACGGTCAGCAGGGAGCGGAGCCGGACGCCGGCGACGAGGCGGCGCCGAGACCCCCGGGCGACGCCATGAGCCGCAAGGTCCTGAACGACGCGGTGGCCTACATACGCGGTCTCGCCGAACTCCGCGGCCGCAACGCCGAGTGGGCCGAGAAGGCCGTGCGCGAGGCGGCGACGCTCACCTCCAGCGAGGCGCTGGAGATGAACGTCATCGACATCGTGGCCGCCGACACCGCCGACCTGCTCGCACAGATGGACGGACGGGAGGTGGAGGCAACCACCGGCACGGTAACGCTGGACACCGGCAACATGCGCGTGGACACCGTGGAGCCCACCTGGCGGCAGAAGCTCCTGTCGGTGATCGCGAGCCCGGAGATCGCTTTGCTGCTGCTGCTGGTCGGTATCTACGGCCTGGTGTTCGAGGGCTGGAACCCCGGCGCCATCGTCCCCGGTGTCGTCGGCGCCATCTGCCTGCTGCTCGCCGCCTACGCGCTGCAGGTGATGCCGGTGAACTATGCCGGGCTCGGGCTGATCATCCTCGGTATCGTGCTCATGATCGCCGAGATATTCGTGCCCAGTTTCGGCGCGCTCGGCTTCGGCGGGATCGCCGCCTTCGCGATGGGAGCCATCATGATGTTCGATACGGGGGTGCCGGGCTTCGGTATTTCGCCCTGGTTTGTCATCATCGTCGTGGGCGTCTTCGGTCTGCTGCTGATGTGGGTCATCGCCTACCTGGTACGCCTGCGGAGTAAGGGGGCCGTAAGCGGCCAGGAGCAGATACTGAAGGACATCGCCCTGGCCCGCGAAGACTTCGCGAATGAGGGCGAGGTGATGCTCGAGGGCGAGATGTGGACGGCACGCACGAGCGCGCCGGTGAAAAAAGGTCAGAAGCTCCGGGTGGAGCGCATCGACGGGCTGGTGCTGCACGTATCGCCGGTCGAGGGCCAGCAGAACACGGACTGAACACGCGACGGAGGGAATACCATCATGATGCTCTATATCGGAATCGCAGTCGGCCTCGTCCTGCTGTTCCTGTTCAATGCCATCCGCATTCTGCAGGAATACGAACGCGGCGTCGTCTTCTTCCTCGGCCGTTTCCAGAGGGTGAAGGGGCCGGGACTGATCATCCTGATCCCCTTCCTGCAGACCCTGACCAAGGTGGACCTCCGCGTCGTGGTGATGGACGTTCCGACCCAGGACGTAATCTCGCGGGACAACGTCTCCGTGCGCGTGAATGCGGTCATCTACTTCCGCATCGTGGATCCGGAGAAAGCCATCATCCGGGTCGCGAACGTGTTCGAGGCCACCAGCCAGCTGGCCCAGACCACGCTGCGGTCGGTCCTCGGCCAGCACGACCTGGACGACATGCTCGCCGAGCGCGACAAGCTCAACTCCGACATCCGCCTGATCCTGGACCAGCACACCGACAACTGGGGTATCAAGGTGGCCAACGTCGAGATCAAGCACGTGGACCTCGACGAGAGCATGATCCGCGCCATCGCCCAGCAGGCCGAGGCCGAGCGTGCCCGGCGCGCCAAGGTCATTAACGCCGAGGGCGAGTTCCAGGCCGCCCAGAAGCTGGCCGACGCGGCGAAGACCCTCGAGTCCGAGCGCCTCGCCCTGCAGCTGCGCTACATGCAGACCCTGCGCGAGATCGCCGGCGAGAAGTCCTCCACGATCGTCTTCCCCCTGCCCCTCGACCTGATCGGCCCCTTCATGGAGAAGGCGAAGGAGATGATGGGCCAGAAGAAAGAATAACCAGTCAGGAGGGCCTTCAGAGCCGGCTACTCCAGATCCCAGCCCTTCTTTCACGGCCGCCCTGCGGGGGCATCCGTCTTGCTCCCGACAAAAGGTC
>CAZRSA010000278.1:0-2468 GCA_964602525.1 uncultured Woeseiaceae bacterium | reverse complement strand
CGGCACATGGAGGGCCGTGCGGTGGTGGGCGATGCGTTGCGCGACGGCTCCATCCAGGTCATCGAGCTGCAGGCGGCGATGATCGTGGGACCGGGCTCGGCCGCCTTCGAGGTGATCCGCGACCTGGTCAACTACCTGCCGTTGATGATCACGCCCAAGTGGGTGCGCAGACGCTCGACGCCGATCGCGCTGGAGAACGTGCTGAACTACACCATCGCCGCCGCGGACCTGCCGCTGGAGGGCGACTGCACCTTCGAACTGGCGGGACCGGACGTGCTCACCTACCAGGAGATCATGGATATCTACGGCGAGTTCGTCGGCAAGAATCCGCTCGTCATACCGGTGCCGGTGCTCACGCCCAGGCTCTCCAGCTACTGGCTGTATCTGGTGACCTCGGTGCCGCCGACCACGGCGATGTCGCTGGTGGAGGGCCTGGCCCACGACTACGTAGGCGACGACACCGAGATGCGCAAGCTGGTACCCCAGCGGCTGCTCACCTTCCGAGAATCCGTGGCCGCCACGCTGGAGGCGGAGAAGAATCACGACGTGCCGGCCCGCTGGGTGGAGGGCTCGATTGCGGCCCGGGACTGGAACCCGGAATACTCCTTCTACGCCAAGAGCTACTGCCGCAAGGCGGAGACGACGGCGAGCCGGGAGTCTGTGTTCCGCGTACTGGAGACCTTCGGCAGGGACGGCGACTTTTTCTCCTACCGCTTCCTCTGGTGGCTCAGGCGCGCCTTCGACTGGCTGATCGGCGGGCCCAGCTTCCGCACGGGCCGGCGGGACCCGGACAGCGTGCGCATGGGCGACGTCGTGGACGGCTGGCGCGTCATGGGAATGGAGCCGAACGAGCGCATCACGTATTCCATGCTGATGCGCGCGCCGGGCTCGGGCCTGCAGGAATTCACCATCCGCGAGCGGGACGGCAGGCGGATCGTGGAAGCCTGCGCCTACTGGCATCCCGCCGGCATCTGGGGGCTGCTGTACTGGTACGGGCACCTGCCCTTCTACGGTCCGCTGGTCGGCAGCGCCGTGCGCGAGATCGTGCGCCGGGCCGAAGCGCTGGAGGGCTGAGCGGAGCGCCAGCGGGCGCTCACCCGTCGGCGCACCGCGCCGCGCTATTCGCCGAAGCGGATGCGGACCCCGGCGTTGGCGACGAAACCCTCCAGCGGTGCCCAGGCATCCACCGTCCACCGGCCGTCGGGTGCGCGGGCGGGGCGAAGCAGCGGGTCCTCCCGGGTCTGGCGGACGTCGAGCAGGTTCTCCAGGTTCAGGAACAGCCGATAACGGCCAAGTACGATCTCCCCGAGCAGGCCGAGCTCGAAGTACGGCTTGCCCTCCGTGCGGTAGGCGTTGTCCTCCAGCGGCTGGGTGCCCGTGTAATAGACCTCCAGGCCGATGCGGCCGCGGTCGTGCTCTTCCCACATGGCAACCAGCCCGGCCGAGTGCCGGGGTGTCAGCGGCACCGCGCGCCTGCCCGCGCCGCTGTCGGCCGGTTCGCGTGCGTCGACATAGAGATAGCTGGCGGTCAGCACGTACGGCCCGCGGCGCCAGCGAAGCAGCCCTTCCAGACCCCGGGTGCGGGTGACGCCCTCGACGTTGATCAGCCGCACCCGGTCCGGCGCCACGGTCTCGAGCCGCACTGCGTCGTCGATCTCGGAGCCGAACAGCGTCAGGCCGGTCTCCCAGCCGCCCGCCGCGTAGCCGAAGTCGAGCGATGCCGTGTGTGCCGTCTCGGCTCCGAGGCCGCTGAGCGGTTCGAGACGCGACAGCCCGGCGGCCTCCGTCTCCTCCACGAACGGTGTCGGCGCATAGAAGCCCCGGCCCCAGGAGGCGCGGATTGTCCAGGGTCCGGGCCGGTACAGGAGTGACAGCCGGGGACTGAACTGGCCGCCGTACTCGCTGTGGTCGTCCCAGCGTGCGCTGGCCGCGATGACCACATCCGTGCCGAGGTCGCGATCGACCTGGGCGAACACCGCGGGCGCCTCGTAGCTGTAGTCGAATGCCGGGAACGTATCGGAGTCGTAATCGTCCGCCTGGTAGGCCAGTCCGCCTACCCAGGTCATCCCCGCCGTTTCGCCGGACAGGGAGGCCTCGGTCAGGAGGGTCCGGTGTCGGTCCGTCTCGAGCAGGCTGCCGAAGCGGTGATCATGGGACTGGCTGACGGCCGAGGCGCGTACCTGCGCGAAGCTCCAGCCGCCGACCGGCCGCTCGTAGACCAGACCGGCGTCGAAGCGATCCGTGTCCTGGTTCTGCGGGAACGGTTGGCCGTCCGGCGCCAGCGCACCCCCCGACGTGCCGCCCTCGCGCTCCTCGGTCATGGCGCCTGCCGTCAGGTAGGCAGTGGAGCCATCGGTGCCGTTCCAGTAGAGGCGGGGGCGCGCCGACCAGCGCCGGTAGCCCGGCATGTCTATCCAGCCGTCGTCGTCCAGGTCCTGAATCTCCTGGCGATTGTAGGTGGAGAGCAG
>CAZRSA010000277.1:0-2470 GCA_964602525.1 uncultured Woeseiaceae bacterium | reverse complement strand
AGCGAGCGCAGCGCGCCCGAGGTGGCGCGCCGGGCGCGCAGTTCGAGCACCTGGCCCAGCAGCACCAGCGTGGTGATCACGGCGGCGGCCTCGAAATAGACGCCCACGCGCCCCTCCGGCCCCCGGAACGAGGCGGGGAACAGGCCCGGGGCGAGGGTGGCCACCACGCTGAAAACGTAGGCCACCGAGACGCCGAGCCCGATCAGGGTGAACATGTTGAGGTTCATGGTCCTGACCGACTGCACGCCGCGCACCAGGAACGGCCAGCCGCCCCAGAGCACCACCGGCGTGGCCAGGGCCAGCTGCAGCCACTGGGACAGCCGGGGCGCCAGCAGATCGTGGAAGGGCTGGCCCGGCAGCATCTCGCCCATGGCGAAGACGAACAGCGGCAGGGTGAATGCGGCGCTCACCCAGAAACGCCGGGTCATGTCGCGGAGTTCGCTCTGGTCTTCCTCGCCGGGCACCACGCCCTCGGGCTCGAGCGCCATGCCGCACATGGGGCAGGCGCCCGGCTCGGTCTGGCGCACCGGCTCGCACATGGGGCAGACGTAGACGGTGCCCTCGTAGCCGGGAGGCACGGTGTCGTAGGGGTTGTCCCCGTCGGCGGCAGCGGCATGTCCGCTGCCTGCGCAGCAGTGGTGTTCCTCCGCGGTCCCGGCCGGCGTGGCGGCAGCCGGCTCGTGGCAGGCCGGCTGATCCTGCCGGTCGTTACCCCCGGTGTCGTGATGCTCGCACTTGTCGCTCTTGTCGCTCATACGGTTCCTGTCGATGCCTCGCTGACCAGAAGGGCGACGCCGCCGCCCAGCAGTACCAGGATAAACACGCCGGTGACGACGTCCTGCACGCCGGGGCCACCGTTACCGTGATGCTCGTGCGCGCCTCCGCCGCCGCCCAGCCGGCGGTGCCCCCGGCGCAGCCACAGCATGACGGCGGCGAGGGCGACGGCGGCCAGGTTCAGGTAGAAAGTGTAATCGAGTTCGAACTGCGCGACGTCTCCCGCCTCGCGGCTGCTCTCTGGCATGACGCCCAGCCAGTAGAAGCCGTAGTGGAGGATGATGGCGGTGGTGATGATGCTCACGTACATGATACCGGCGATGTACAGGGCGACGCGCCAGCCGTAGTACTTGGCGTTCACCTTTACCAGCGGCGGCACCATCAGGTCGGAGTAGATGAAGCCCATGATGCCGGCGAACAGCACGCCGCCGGAGTTCAGCACCGTGGCCAGGGGGATGTTGCCCATGGAGCCGATGAAGGTGGCCGCGGCCACGAACGGCGCCACCGCGGCGTTCTGCAGCACGATCCAGAAGTTGTCCGGGTTGGCCGCGGCGGCTTCGGACAGGAACAGGGCCTGCCAGAAGGCGTCCGGAACGTACACCGCGATGAAGCCCGCCAGCGTGAATCCGATCAGGATCTCCTGCCAGACCATGCCCCACTCGGCGGCGAAGTTGTCCCCCACCCGGCACCAGCCCTCGAGGCTCGTGATGCGCTGCTTCCAGTCGAAGTCCTCCTCCCCGCCGCCCGCCTCCTCGTGCACTTTTTCCCGGGCGTCCTGCAGCCAGCGGCGGGGATAGGTGAGCCGGATCAGCATGGAACTGATCGCGATCAGGACAATGCCGCCTATAATCTCGGCCGCCAGGAATTGCCAGCCCAGGAAGATGAGTATCAGGATGCCGAGTTCGATCACCAGGTTGGTGGAGGCGAACATGAAGGCGACGGCGGCCACGAAGTGCGCGCCTTTCTGCACCAGCGCCCGCGCGGCCGACAGCGCGGCGAAGGAGCAGGAACTGGAGATGGCGCCGAAGACGGTGGCCAGGCTGACGCTGCCTGCATCCGCCGCGCCCATGTGGGCGGTCAGCCGTTTCTTCGGCACGAAGGCCTGGATGGCGGCGCTGATGGAGTAGCCGAGCACGAAGGCCCAGCCGGATTTCCAGAAGAACCCGGCCGCCGTCCTGGCCGCCTCGCCGTAGGTGACCCAGGCGTCACTCATGGGGAGGCCTGTTGCCCTGCCGAATCGCTTTCATTAGAATTACCCTATACCCCCATGGAGTATATAGTCAACGTGCGTATACCCGACCAGGATGCGGCCAGGCGCCGCCTGCGCAAGATCGAGGGGCAGGTGCGCGGTATCTCGAGGATGATCGAGGAGGACCGCTACTGCATTGACATTCTTCACCAGCTGCAGGCGGTGCGTTCCGCCCTGAACAAGGTGGAAACCCTGGTGCTGAAAGGCCACGCGGACACCTGCGTCGAGGAGGCGCTCCGGGCGGACGACCCCGCCGATCAGCGCAGGAAATTCGCGGAGCTGGTGGAGCTGTTCGAACGCACGAAGCGGTGAGGCGCGCTCAGATGCGCATGCGCACGCCCACCTCGAACACCTGCTCCGGCGGCAGGTCGAAGTACAGCGTGGTGCGCCGCGTGTTGCGCCTGATGAGCACGTACAGCCAGGAGCGCCACCAGGCCATGCCGGTCC
>CAZRSA010000276.1:0-2472 GCA_964602525.1 uncultured Woeseiaceae bacterium | reverse complement strand
GGCTGATCCCGGGGCGTGAGGCTGTGGATGGCGGCGGCGATCTCGGCACCGGAGATGCCGTCGATGGCCGCATGATGGATCTTGGTGACGAGGCCGAAGCTGCCCGGCGGCACGCCGTCCACGTTGTCCAGTCCCTCTATGACCCACGTCTCCCACAGCGGCCGGTTCAGGTCCAGCGGACGGGCGAGCAGCCGCGCGGTCAGGATGCACAGCTGGCGCCAGTCACCCGGTTTGGGCAGCGCGATGTGACGCAGGTGGAATTCCAGGTCGAAGTCCGGGTCCTCGATCCAGTACGGCCGCGCCAGGCCCAGCGGGACGTTGGCGAGCCGCCGCCGGAACGTCTTCGCCTTGTGCAGGCGCTCCTCGAAGAAGCGGATGATCTGCTTGAACGTGACGTGGCCGCCGGGCGCCGTGGACTGGTCGTAGATGCACAGGCTGCCCACGTGCATGGGCGTCGCGGCCGTCTCCAGATAGAGGAACGAGGCGTCGAGGCCGGTCAGTTGCTGCATGAAGAGTCTCCTTGCGTTGACCGGGAATATACACCAGCAATATACACGATAGCCCCGGCCGCCCGCGGCGCCGGCAGCGGGAGGCCGCGCCGCCGCCGGGCGGCGGCGCGGCCTCCGCCGGTCAGAAGCGCAGGCGCGCGCCGGCGTGGAACGAACGCCCCGGCAGCGGCGCGTAGGGCGCCAGGAAGGAAGTACTCCGCCGTGCCGCCTCGTCCAGCAGGTTCGTGCCGCGTACGAACAGGTCCAGTTCGGTCTCCTGCACCGTCATGGCGTAGACGGCGGAGAGGTCCACCATCGTGTAGCTGTCGGTCCGGAACGACGAGATATTGTCCTGCTCCGAATGCCAGAGCACATCCAGCGACGTGGTCAGCGTATCGCTGCGCAGCGTGAACTCCGTGCCGAGCCGCATCGGCGGAATGCGGGGCAGGTAGGCGCCCTCTTCCAGTTCCACGTAGACGAAATCGCCCAGCAGGCCGAGTTCCGCCTCGAAGGCGCCCAGCCGCCCGAGCAAGAGCGTGGCCTCGGCCTCGACGCCGTAGAAATCCGCATCGCCCTGGGCGTACTCGGCCACCGGCAGGCCGTCCTCTTCGGCACCTGTCAGGTTCTGGAAGATGTAGTCACCGATCCGGTTGTAGAACACGTGCACGTCCCAGCGCAGACGCCCGCCGCGGCCGCGCATCCCGATGTCGTAGTTGAGGGAGACCTCCTTGTCGGGGTCGATACCGAGCACTGCGAGACCCAGTTCGAACTGGCTCGTGGCCAGATGGGCCCCGTTGGCATAGAGTTCCTCGGCCGCCGGCAGCCGTTCGGTGCGCGAGACGTTGACCATCAGAGTATGGGCGGATGAGACCTCGAAGTCGACGCCGGCCGCCAGCGAGACGGACGTGTCGTCGTAGTCCGGCGCGAGCGCATTGTCGTGCTCCAGGAACTCCACCCGGCCACCGAGATGCGCATGCCCCCAGCCGAAGTCGCGCTCCTCCACCAGAAACAGGCCGAGCGACTCGGTCTTCGTGGGCGAGATGAAAGCCTCCTCGCCCGCGGCGGAGAAGTCCCGGTCGTCCAGCTGCAGGCCGAAGGCGCCCCGCCAGCCGGCGAGTGGTGCGTGGATGGCCTCCACCCTCGCCTGCCAGGCATCGTTCTCGAACAGCGTACCGATCTCCCCCGAGGGCTCGATCTCGGCGTGCTCGTAGTCGTTGGTGCCCAAAGCGAACTTGACGGCTTCGAAATACGCACCATTCAGCGCGTACTCGCCGCGCACGTCGAAGCGGGACTGGTCCAGGTCGATGAATGGTCCGCCCTCTTCCTCGCCGTGCTCCTCGTGGCCGTGCTCCTCGCCGTGTTCCTCCTCGCCGTGCTCTTCCTCGTGCTCGTGCTCGTGGCTGTGGCCGGGGAGACCGTAGGTCATGTCCGAGCCGCTCCAGGAGAAGCCCAGGAAACCCCGGTCGCCCACCCAGGAAGCGCCCGCGGAGTAGCCGTCGGATTCGGAGAAGCTGTTCGGCAGGATGCCGGAGACCTCGTCCGGCTCGCGGTCGTCCGGGTCGGCCGTCGCGAAGCCGTCGATCTCCACGTCCTCGGTGTCGCGGGTGTATGCATCCAGGTGCCAGGCGAAGCCGCCCGTGCCGCCGTCCAGGCGGCCGACCAGGGCCTGCTCCTCGGCGGCGGTGTCCGCCCGCACCTCCACGGCGCCCGTAACCGGCGCCTCGGCGGGCCGCCGCGGGATGCGGTTGTCGATCACGTTGACCACGCCACCGGCCGCCGAATTGCCGTACAGCAGCGTGGTCGGTCCGCGGATGATCTCGATGGCCTCGGCCAGCAGCGGTTCTATGGTCACCGCGTGATCGGCGCTCACATCCGCGGCATCCATGGACGAGATGCCGTCGGAGAGCATGATGACCTGGGAGGCGCCCAGGCCGCGGATGATGGGCCGGGACGACGCCGGCCCGAAATAGCTGGAACTCACCCC
>CAZRSA010000275.1:0-2476 GCA_964602525.1 uncultured Woeseiaceae bacterium | reverse complement strand
GTGAGTAGAAGCCCCGGTCCACCAGTTCCTGCAGCAGCGAGTGGTCCAGCGTCAGTTGCTGGAACTGATCCGCCCGCAACCGGTAGGCGCGGGAGTCGCCGACGTGGGCCACCGAAACCCGGTCGTCGTAGAACAGACAGGCGACGATGGTGGTGCCCATGCCCTCGCACTGGGGCTGACTCTGCGCGGTCTGGTAGATGATCTTGTTGGCGCGGGAGATGGCGTCGCGCAGTACGATGGTCTGGCGCATCAGCCCGGAGGTGGGCTCGACCTCGGTCCGGTCCTCCCGAATGGTGGCCTCGCCGACCAGGTCGAAGACCGTCTTGACGGCGATGCCGCTGGCCACCTCGCCCGCGTTGTAGCCGCCCATGCCGTCGGCCAGCACCATCAGGCCGATGTCCGGCTGGGTGGCGATCGCATCCTCGTTGTGATCCCGCACCTTGCCGGTGTCCGTGATCTCGGAGAATCGGATCTTCCCCTTGAGGCTCATTCTGCTTGCCTGTCTACCGGTCCAGAATATGCGTGCTGTGGTTCCCGCCGCCGGACGTCACCGATCCGGTGACGTGGCCGCGCGCCGGTTCCGGTTCCCTGGCAAGCGCCTCTCTCGGTTTCCTCCCCGGGTCGCCTCGTCCCGCGGCACGGCCGGCATACCTGCGGCCCGCGTGCCGCCGCCGGCCCATATCTCCCGGGTCCGCCATCGGGTCCAACATTGCGGGTGCCTCGATCGGGAACGCTCCCTGCGCCGATCCGGCAAGGGTAACACCAACTGAACATAAGTCGGAACGACCCGCACCCGGGCGCCGCCGCCGCGCGGCGCTCGCGCAGGGGGAACGGGCCCGGCGAGCCGCGCCCCCGGTCCTGTGGGTCGTGGTCATCTTCATCGTGGAGTCACCCGCCGCAAAGTATAGGTCAGGCGCCGGCGGATTATTGAGATACCGTTACCATTTTGTGGTGCGAACCCGGGCGGGGCGCGATGCTATCATGCCGGCTCTTGCCGGACCGGCAACGCGGCCGGCGCCATTGTCGCAAGACGGTTGTCGCAATAATCATGGCGAAGACACGGACCGCCTACGTCTGTTCCTCCTGCGGTGCCCACAGCGTGAAATGGCAGGGTCAGTGCGCCGATTGCGGCGACTGGAACACGCTCAGCGAGGCGCGACTCGCGCCCGGCGGCGGCACGGCCGACACCGGCGCCGTCGCCGACCTGGCGGCGCTGGCGGACCTGTCCCGGCTGGGCGCCGATGAACGGGAACGCACGACCACCGGCTTCGGCGAATTCGACCGCGTGCTCGGCGGCGGTCTCGTGCCGGGCGCAGTGACGCTGCTGGGCGGCGACCCGGGAGTGGGGAAGTCGACGCTCCTGCTGCAGGTGGCGGCCCGGTTACGGAACTCGCTGCCGGTGCTCTACGTCAGCGGCGAGGAGAGCCTGCGCCAGGTGGCTCAGCGGGCCCGACGGCTCGGCGTGGCGGACAGCGATCTGCACCTGCTTGCGGAGACCCGCCTCGACGTGATGCTGGATGCAGTCACCCGCTCGCGGGCGGCGGTGCTGGTGGTGGACTCGATGCAGACCATCACGTCCGGCCAGTTGGATTCCGCGGCGGGCAGCGTCAGTCAGCTGCGCGAATGCGTCGCCCGCCTTGTACGCCTGGCCAAGGAGCGGGACGTGGCCGTGTTCGTCGTCGGGCACGTGACCAAGGAGGGCGCCATCGCCGGTCCGCGTGTGGTGGAGCACATGGTGGATACCGTGCTCTATTTCGAGAGTGATCCGGCCAGCCGGTTCAGCATCGTGAGGGCGGTCAAGAACCGCTTCGGGGCCGTGAACGAGATCGGAATGTTTGCGATGGGCCCGGAGGGTTTCCGCGAGGTGAAGAACCCGTCGGCCATCTTCCTGTCCCGGGACACGGCACAGACCGCGGGCGGCGTAGTGACCGTTGCCTGGGAGGGCAGCCGGCCCATGCTGGTGGAGGTGCAGGCGCTGGTGACGGAGGGCGCGGGCGGCTATCCCCGCCGGCTGTCCCAGGGCCAGGACCAGAACCGGCTCAACCTGCTGCTTGCCGTCCTGCAGCGCCACGGCGGGCTGTCGCTGGCGGGCGACGACGTCTTCGTCAACGTGGTCGGCGGCATCCGCATTGCCGAGACGGCGGCCGACCTGCCGACCGTGCTCGCGGTCGTCTCGAGCCTCAGGGACCGGGTGCTGGACCGGCGTACGGTCAGCTTCGGCGAGATCGGTCTGGCAGGGGAGGTGCGTCCCGTGCGCTACGGCGAGGAGCGGCTTGCCGAAGCCGCCAAGCAGGGTTTCCGGCGCGCCATCGTGCCGCGGGCGAACGCGCCGCGCCGGCCGCTGGAGGGCATCGAGGCGGTCCCGGTCTCGCGCCTGTCCGAGGCCCTCGAGGCGGCGTTCGGTTGAGGCCTCACTCGCCCCCGGCGGCCAGCCGGGCCGGCGCCGGTTCGCGGATACGCGCCGAGCGCACCATGT
>CAZRSA010000274.1:0-2509 GCA_964602525.1 uncultured Woeseiaceae bacterium | reverse complement strand
GAAGAGGGAGATTTTTCGCATCATCGGTCTGTCATCCTGCCGGCCGCGGCCGGTCCGTCCGTCCTGTCACCCGTGCGCTCAACGCCGCGCCCCGCCGTCGTCCGTCGCCGACTCCTCAAGTACACTGCTCAGCCGTGCGCCGAGTCCCTTTCGCTCGGCGTCGGTCAGGAATTCCCCGACCGCGCACCAGCGTCCGTGTGCACCGATCTCCAGCCGTCCGGGTGCCCCGGCCGTGCGGCCCGCGGCGTAGCGCACTCGCGTCCACGCACGCAGGAAGCGCTGGTCCCGTCGTTCCCGGCCCCGCAGGCGGCTGACGACGACCTCGTCCGGCCCGACGTCGATCAGGTCACGGTCGCGGCCGCGCTTCATGCTCAGCCAGAGCGCTGCGCCGAGGGCCGAGAGTTCGAGCCCGGCCATCGGCAGCACCGGCCAGTAACCCATCGCCGCGAAGCCGCCGGCGACCGTCATGGAGACCGCCAGAATCGAGACGAAAAAGAGCATTGCCGTGCGGGAGTCCAGAGAACAATTCGGCTTCAACTCGAAGCGGTGCAATTGGATAGACCCCGCAGCTGATCCTGAATTTCCCTGGTTCTCGGTACGCCGGCCCGGCACCGCCGGACCGCGGACACGGGAGTCTAAAGAAACGGTGTCCGGGGTGCAACTGCGCAAGTCGCTTTTCATATCAATTTAATCTTTATAAATCAGGGAACTATGGAGAACGATCGCTGGCCGGACTGAACCTCGCTGCGGGTTCGATTATCGGCGCCTCCGCACCCCGCGCAACAGATGCCGTCACGGCGTCTCAGGACCGTCTCATTATCCGTGTCGGGCTGATGCGTACCTCCCCGCTCGCATCGGCCCCGGGCAGGCCGCTGCCGCCCCAGCAGTGGCCGTAGACCAGCTCCAGGGTGAGGGGCAGACGGCCGTCGTCCCGGCGCTCCCGCTCCCAGGCCTGCGCCAGGCGCCGGAGGGTTGCCGGCGTGGTCAGGCCGCGGTTCCGGCCTGCCAGCGTGTTGCGGGCGCCCGCGGCGGTCAGGTCCTGCCACAGCGCCGCGGGTTCCGCATAGGTCACGGTGACGCGCTCGACGTCCAGCACCGGGTCGCGCAGCCCGGCCCGCACCAGCGCATCGCCGAGGTCGTGCATGTCCAGGAACGCATGGACGTGGTCCCGGTCGTCCACCGCGCGCCAGGCGTCGCGCAGCTCGCGGAAGCTGTCGGGGCCGAGGCTGGAGAAGGTGTAGAGACCTTCGGGGCGCAGCACCCGGGCAGTCTCCGCCAGCACCGGCCCCGGATCGGCGAACCAGGGCAGCAGCAGGTTGGCGAACACCATGTCGAAGACCTGGTCGCGAAACGGCAGGCGGGCGGCATCGCCGGCCACCTCGTCGCGGCGGGCGAAGCGGCTGTGTCCACGGCGGGCTGCCGCGAGGCGCGCCGGCGAGACGTCCAGCGATACCACCCGGCAGCCCCGGTAGCGGCGGGCCAGTTCCGCCGACGCGCGGCCGGTGGCGGCGCCGGCATCCAGCAGGCGGCGCGGGCGGATGCTGGTGAGCGCAAGGCGGGAGAGGAGCTCTTCCCGGGTGCGCGCCGAGAGGAAGTCGTCCGCACCGGTCACGCTCGCATCGGCGCGGCGGCGTACGTCCCGGCGGCGCGGGGCGGAGAAGGCTGGTCGATCCGGCGGGCTCATGGGCCCGGCAAGCTTACGGCAAAAGTGCTCGCCGCCGACAGAAAGCGCCTCTGCTCCCGGAGTCCGTAAGCGGGACACTGGGGCTCATGCCAAAAGGCCGCGAAGCCCTCGACGCCTTCGCCCGGTGGCTGTTCCCGCCGCGCTGTGCCCTGTGCGGCGAGCCCTGCGCGGGCCCCGACCTGTGCCCGGGCTGCCGCGCCGACCTGCCCGTGCTCGGCAGCGCCTGCCGCCGCTGCGCCGAACCGCTCGCCTCCGGCGCGGTGTGCATCGCCTGCCGGCGCCATGCCCCGCCCATGAACCGGACGCTGGCCCCTCTGCACTACGCCTTCCCGGCGGACTGGCTGCTCACCGAGCTGAAGTTCAACGCCCGCCTCTGGCACGGGCCCCTGCTGGCCGGAATCATCGTCGACCTGCTGGCCGATGCGCTGGCCGACGTGCTGGCCGAGCCGCCGGCCGCCGCCGTGGTGATCCCGGTGCCGTTGCACCGCCGCCGGCTGGCGGCGCGCGGCTACAACCAGGCGCTCGAGATCGCCCGCCCCCTGGCCCGGTGCCTGGGCTGCCGGCTGGACGACGGACTGGTGCTGCGGGCCCGCGCCACCCGGGAGCAGTCGGCGCTCAGCGCCAGGGCGCGACGGCGTAACGTGGCCGGCGCCTTCCGGCTGCGCGGGCCGGCGCAGTTCACCCATGCCGTCATCGTGGACGACGTGGTGACGACCGGTGCGACCACGCGGGAGATCGCCGCCCTGCTGCGCCACGCCGGCTGTGCCCGCGTCAGCGTGGTGGCCGCGGCGCGGGCCGCTCAGCGGAACAGGTAGTCGAGCGCGA
>CAZRSA010000273.1:0-2514 GCA_964602525.1 uncultured Woeseiaceae bacterium | reverse complement strand
CATCGAGCGGATTCTGGAACATCTCGGCCACACTGCGGAGCCCGTCGATCCGGCGGTTCCGAGCCGAGCGCCGCCGCGGGGCGATCGCTTGGTCTGACCGCTTCGTCCTGTTCGTCACCACCCGTGCCCCCGTGCAGGGACGGGCGGGTGTTGGCTCGTGCCGCGAGGCGCCGGTATTTCCGGGTGAAAGGGGAAGATTCACGCGCCTGAATGACGAGGGATCGGACCGGCTCCGCCAGATGGCGGCCTCGATCTGCCGTCGTCGGCCCGGTCTCAGCCGTTTCAGATCGCTCCGACGGTTCCGCTCCTGACATAATGGCCCCTTAACGTACTATCCGCACAGTCGGCTGAAGAACCATTCGAAGCCTTTGTCAGAACTTTAGCTGCCCTCAATTCTCCAATCACCGCGCCAGTTGCGCTCGCTTCAAAGCGGTTTTGCATGATGATTACTTTATAATCATAGTGAATTAGTGAATCGTGATGAACCGCAGGGGCAATGGGACATGACCACGGAAGCATTCAGTATTCGAACTGACCCCAAAAAAATCAGGAAGCTCGATAAGCTGGCCGAGCACCAGGACCGGTCGCGAAATTACCTGGTAAATCAGGCGATCGACCAATATCTGGAACTGCTGGCGTGGCAGGATGAGCGCATCAAGGAAGGCATTAAAGCCGCGGATGCAGGTCGATTTGTCTCAGATGTTGAGATGGACGCGATATTCGACAAGTACAAAGATGGCTGATCGTGCGCGTTCGTTGGACGACGCCGGCTGCCAGTGCTCTGCTCGCAATTCAGGAATAAATCGCGAGAGGCGATCCACGTTCGGCGTCTAGGGTCGCGCAACACATCCGCGTCGCGGTGGCTCAACTGCAGGATCATCCCAAGACGGGTCGGAAAGGACGAGTGCGGGGGACACGCGAACTCACCATCCACGGCGTCCCGCATATCGTTCCGCATCGTATCAAGTGGAAAGATATCCAGATCTTGAGCGTTTATCATACGTCCAGAAAATGGCCCGAGTCGTTCGAGTAACGGCGTTGACTTCGAAATTGCGGAACCTGCTTTTGGGTACAATTCTGGCTGAGACACTCGCCGGATACCCCCGGCTTTCGGCGGGCGTGCCCACACATGAAAATTAGGCTGAACATATACTTATGACTACAGAATCACCCGTAAGCGTACTTTTCGTTTGCATGGGCAATATCTGCCGTTCGCCCACGGCGGCGGGCGTGTTCCGCAAACTCGTGACCGACGCCGGGCTTGCCGAGCGGGTGCACATCGACTCGGCCGGGACCCATGCCTACCACACCGGAGAGCCGCCGGATCAGCGGGCGAGTGCCGCGGCCGCCCGGCGGGGATTCGACCTGTCCGGCCAGACCGCCAGGCGGGTCAGTGCAGAAGACTTCGAGCGCTTCGACTACGTGCTGGCGATGGACCGTGACAACCACGAGATCCTGCTGGCGGCTGCGCTGGAGGATCACCACGAACGCGTGCGTCTGTTCCTGGAATTCGGCAGCGACCCTTCCCGTCTCGAGGTACCGGACCCCTATTACGGCGGGGCCGTGGGCTTCGAGCGCGTGCTCGACCTGGTGGAGGACGCCGCCCGGGGACTGCTGCGCGACGTTCGCGGGCGGCTCGGCGCTGCCTGAACGCCGCCGGAGACCTGCACCTGCCTGAAGGAAAGAGGCCGCCCCGGTCCGCCCGGGGCGGCGCGCCGGTTCAGGGCTTGTCGCCGTCGTCCTCCGGTGTGGACGACCACACGGTGTAACGCTTGTCCGGGTCGGAGCGCACGGGCATCTCCCAGGGCAGGAGCCGGTCCTGCTGGGCGGATTTCTTCGGCTTGTCTGCCGCCTTCGGCTTGTCCGCCCCCTTCGCTTTGTCGCCGCCGGACGCGGCGGAGCCGGACTGCCCGGCGGCCGCTGCCGCAGGAGTGCGGTCGCCGTCGCGCCCGGCCTTGTCGCTGCCGGCGCCTCCGGCACGGCTGCCTTTGCGGCCATTGCCGCCTCCGGAGTCTGCCGGCTGCGCGGGCGACGTTTCGCGGGGCGCGAGTCTGTCGGACGCCGCGGGCCGATCGGAAGAAATGTCTGCCGAGGGCTTCGCCGCCTTGCCGCCCGGCGCCGGTTCAGCCGGCGCGCCCGCCGATTTCTCCGGCTGCGGTGCGGCGGCGGACTTCTCCGGCTGCGGTGCGGGAGCGGGCTTCTCCGCCTTCGGCTCGGCCGCGTCCTTCGCCGCCTCGGCGGGGGGCGGCTGATCGCCACGGGGGCGTTGCTGCGAGCCGCGGTCCCGGCGGCTCTTGTCCTCTTTGCCGTCGCCACCGGTGCCACCATTGCCACCGTCGCCACCCTGGGCGCCACCGCTGCCGCCCGACGATTCACCGCCCGATCGGGCGGCCTCGCCGGAGCCGGCCTGCTGGGTCTGCTGCTGGCCGTCCTGCCGGGAGCTGCGCCGGCGGCGGCCCCGGCCGCGGCTGCCGCGGCGCTTCTTCTGAGCGCTGCCCTCGGCGGCTCCCTTCT
>CAZRSA010000272.1:0-2515 GCA_964602525.1 uncultured Woeseiaceae bacterium | reverse complement strand
GCGTGATGATGGAGCCGGCGCCCGCCCCCAGCATGAAGATGCCCACCGCGGTGGAGCGCTCACTGGCCGGGAACCACTGGGCCACGGCCTTCAGTGCGGCCGGGAAGTTGGCCGCTTCGGTCAGGCCGAGGGAGATGCGCAGCACGAGGAAGCTCACGACGCCACGGCCGAGCGCGTGCAGCATGGTCGAGACGCTCCACAGCGCGGCCGCCAGCGTGAACGACAGCCGGGTTCCCAGGCGGTCGATGACCGGCCCGGTGAGCAGCTGGCCGAGGGCATAGGCGGCGAGGAAGGCGGAGGTCAGCCAGCCGTAGTGCTGGTCGGTGATGCCGAACTCGTCCCTGATCACGGGCATGACCATGCCGAAGCTGAGCCGGTCCACGTAATTGATGGTGGTGATGACCGCCAGCATGATGGCGATCCGCCAGCGCACGGCCATGGCGCGCCCCTTTGCCGTCGTCGTACTCGTGTCTGCCGCGCCGCCACACCCTGCCCGGCGCCCGTCCCGGCGGCCCGGATCCCGGCCTGCGGCGGCATGCCGGGCCAAAAGGTACCCGTTCCCGGACCATCGCGCATCCGGGGACGCCCCCGTGTCCTGCACGGGGCGGTCCGCGCCGCACGGCCCCGGCGACGGTCGCGCTTGCCCTGACCGGAAGGCTCATCCGTTATACTCCCGGTCCCGGCGGCCGCTCCCGGCGATCGCCGCCGGCGGGCCACCACTCACACAGCACCGACCCACGCGAATCCATGGATGTCACGCCCATCATCGAGCCGCTGAACGACGCTCAGCGGGAAGCGGTCACCGCACCCGACGAACCCGTGCTGGTGATCGCCGGCGCCGGCAGCGGCAAGACCCGGGTGCTTGTGCACCGGGCCGCCTGGCTGATCCGGGTGGGCGGGGTCGCGCCCCAGAGCCTGCTGGCGGTGACCTTCACCAACAAGGCGGCCAGCGAGATGCGCAGCCGCATCGAGAGCCTGCTGGAGATGCCGGCGCAGCACCTGTGGATCGGCACTTTCCACGGCCTCGCCCATCGGCTGCTGCGCCGCCACTGGCGCGAAGCCGGCCTGCCCCAGTCCTTCCAGATCATCGACGCCGACGACCAGCAGCGGCTGATCAGGCGCATGCTGCGGGGTATGGAGCTGGACGAGTCGCGCTGGGTGCCGAAGGAAGTGCAGTGGTTCATCAACAACCAGAAGGACGAAGGCCTGAGGCCCGACCACCTGGACGACGGCGGTGATACGAACCGGCGCCGGATGATCGAGCTCTACCGGGCGTATCAGGCGCAGTGCGACCGCGCCGGCCTGGTGGACTTCGCCGAGCTGCTGCTGCGCGCCCACGAACTCTGGCGCAACGACCCCGAGCTGCTGGGCCATTACCAGCGCCGCTTCCGCCACCTGCTGGTGGACGAGTTCCAGGACACCAACGCCATCCAGTACGCCTGGCTGAGGATGCTGGCCGGTACCAGCGGCATCCCCTTCGTGGTGGGCGACGACGACCAGTCCATCTACCGCTGGCGCGGCGCGCGCGTCGAGCACATCCAGCGTTTCCAGAAGGACTTCCCCGGCGCGAAGGTGGTGAAGCTCGAGCAGAACTACCGCTCCACCGGCACCATCCTCGAGGCGGCCAACGCCATCATCGCCAACAACGACGGCCGCATGGGCAAGAACCTGTGGACCGAAGGCGGCGAGGGCGAGCCCATCCGCATCTACGCCGCATTCAACGAACGCGACGAGAGCGACTTCGTGGTGAACCGCATCCGCGACTGGGTGGCCCAGGGCAACGCCCGCGCCGACGTGGCCGTGCTGTACCGCTCCAATGCCCAGTCCCGCGTGCTGGAAGAGGGCCTCGTCAACGCGCGCATCCCCTACCGGGTATACGGCGGTCTGCGCTTCTTCGAACGCGCCGAGATCAAGGACGCGCTCGCCTACCTGCGGCTCATCGCCAACCGGGACGACGACGCCTCCTTCGAGCGGGTGGTGAATACGCCCACGCGGGGCATCGGGGCGCGCAGCGTCGAGGCCATGCGCTCCTACGCCCGGGCCAACGCCTGCTCGCTGTGGCGGGCGGCGGGCGCGCTCGCCAGCGACGACGGCGTGAACGCGCGCGCCGCCAACGCCATCCGTGGCTTCCTGAACCTGATCGAGGTGCTGGACCGGGACACGAAGGGCCTGGACCTGCACGAGCAGGTGGACCACGTCATCGGCGCCAGCGGGCTGGTGGAGCACTTCCGCAAGGAGAAGAGCGAGCGCGCAATCACCCGGGTGGAGAACCTGGAGGAACTGGTGAGCGCGGCGCGGGGCTTCGACCCGGAGCAGAGCGACACCGACATGCCGCCGCTGGACGCCTTCCTGGCCCACGCTGCGCTGGAGGCCGGCGAGGGCCAGGCGGACGCCTGGGAGGACTGCGTGCAGCTGATGACGCTGCACTCCGCCAAGGGCCTCGAGTTCCCACTGGTGCTTCTGTGCGGCATGGAGGACGGGCTGTTCCCCCACCAGCGCTCCATCAACGACCCGG
>CAZRSA010000271.1:0-2516 GCA_964602525.1 uncultured Woeseiaceae bacterium | reverse complement strand
GCCGAGCAGTCCGCCTCCGGCGACCTGCGGGTGCGGTTCGAGTCACCGGAACTGAGGGAGCTGCGTGATTCCATGGCGCGGCAGCAGCGCCAGCGCTTCGTGCTCGCCGTGGCGGCCGCCGTCTTCGTCGGCGGCATGGTACTGCTCACCACCGGCCAGCCGCTCTGGCTGGGCTGGGGCGCCATCGGCGCATCCGCGCTGGTGGGCATCGCCGGCCGGCCCGGCGCCGGCTAGCTGCGGTTCAGTAGGCGCTGGCCGCGCGCGCCTCGTAGTCGTCGAGCCGGGCGCGCGCGACGCCGGCCTCGCGCTCGAGTGTGGCGATCTCGGCCTCGAGCTCGCCCTCGCGCCGGGACATCTCCTGGGTCTCCATCAGCATCCGCACCCGTTCCTCGGCCGTGGCCTCGCCGGCGATCAGCCGCGCGGACGTCGCCGCCATGTCGGCCCGGAGCTCCTCCAGCTCGTTCGTGTGGGCACGGATCCGCGCTTCGACCTGCGAGACTTCGGACCGCAGTTCGTAGAGTTCGCGTCCTTCGGCATAGCCGGCCATGAAGTCGGGCTCCAGGTCCGGCGGACAGACGCCGCCGTAACCGCCCCCGGATGCGCCCACGCGGTAGCCGACGGCCGGCCGGCAGTACTCCAGCAGCCCGGCCTGGCGGCCGCGCTCGTAGTCGCGGAAGTCCGGTGTGATGCCGGCGCTGGCGCAGGCCTTGCGATGACGGCCGATGGTGTCGGCCGCGGCGCCCCGGGCGCCGTCCTCGTAACCGATGGCCTCCCAGTCGGCGACCAGGCATTCCTCGGCACTCATGCCGGCGCAGCCGGCCAGCGCGAGGGCCGCCACCGCCGTCAGCAGCCGTTTCGTTCCCATGATCCGCCCCTTCACCGGTGACAGGAGCGCTGACGGTACCGCTACCGCCACGGCCCGTACCCGGACCCTCATCACAGAACGGCATTCCGGAGGCGTTTTACATAAGGGGTCGTGTCAGACCGGGTCCCTCGTCTGGGGACGGCCGCAGTTCCAGCAGACCGCGAACTGGTACTCGTTCTCCTCGCCGCAGCGCCGGCAGCGCCAGCGGGGTCCCTCGTCCGCTTCCGCCCGGCGGGCCTCGTGGATGATCTCTTCGGCCCGCGCCGCCTCGAAGTCGTTGCGCACCCACAGTTCCGGCCAGATCTCGGCATAGGGGATCTCGCCCATCACCGAGCCCATGTGCTCGTTCTTCAGGAAGCACTCGATGCCCGCGCCCTCCAGCAGGTTGCGGTAATGGGCGACGGTCACCAGGGAATCGGCCGCGTAGACCTTCTTCACGCGCTCACCCGGGGGCGGATACCAGGGTCTCCAGGAATGCCGCCGGGTCATCGCCCCGCTCCAGCACTTCCACCAGCGCGGAGCCGACGATGACGCCGTCGGCGTGACGCCCGACCTCGGCCACCTGTTCGGCGGTGCGGATACCGAAGCCGGCGCACACCGGCAGCGCCGCGGCCTCGCGTACCCGGTCCAGGTAGGCGCTGGTATCGGCGGGCAGGCCCGACTCGCCGCCCGTGATGCCGCGCATCGTCACCGCGTAGACGAAGCCCCGGCTGGCGGCGCACAGCCGGGACAGCCGGGCGTCCGGCGTGGCCGGGGTGACCAGCTGCACCAGGGCGAGCCCTGCCTCGGCCAGCGGCGCGCCGAACTCCTCGCTCTCCTCCCAAGGGAGGTCGGGCACGATGAACCCGGCCACGCCCGCTTCCAGCGCCCGGCTGGCCACGCGATCGTAGCCGTATGCCAGCAGGGGATTCAGATAGGACATGAGGACCACCGGCGCGTCGATCCCGCCCCGGGCCTCCTCCAGGCGGTCGAAGATCCAGCCGAGGCTCACGCCCTGCTCCAGCGCTCCCCGGCTGGAACGCTGGATGGTCATGCCGTCCGCCATGGGATCCGAGAACGGTACGCCGACCTCGACGACATCGCCAACGGCCGCGATCGTGGGGAGATCATCCTTGAAACTATCGGCTTTGGGATAGCCGGCCGTCAGAAATGGCACGAGTCCCACGCGGCCTGCCTCGTTCGCTGCGCGGAGCGCCCGGCTGATGGTCTCATGAGGCTGCATCGCGGCTCCCTCCGATGGGGTACTGGGTGAGCGTGGGCATGTCCTTGTCGCCCCGGCCCGAGTTGCCGATGAGGATGCGGGCACCGGGATGACGCGCGGCCCACTTGCGCGCCGCGGCGAAGGCGTGGGCGGTCTCGAGCGCCGTGAGTATGCCCTCGGCGGCACACAGTTCGGCCAGGGCATCCAGCGCCTCGTCGTCACTCGCGTTCTCGTATTCCACCCGGCCGACGGCCTGCAGAAAGGCGTGCTCGGGGCCCACGCCCGAGTAGTCGAGGCCGGCGGATACGGAATGGGTCTCCTGCACCTGGCCGTGTTCGTCCTGCAGGATCATCGTGTAGCAGCCCTGCAGCACGCCGGGCCGGCCGGTGGACAGGGTGGCCGAGTTCTCGCCGAGACCCGTGCCCTTGCCGCCGGCCTCCACGCCGATCA
>CAZRSA010000270.1:0-2544 GCA_964602525.1 uncultured Woeseiaceae bacterium | reverse complement strand
TTCGCCAAGCCCCAGGTCGGCATCGCCTCGACCTGGAGCATGGTCACGCCCTGCAACATGCACATCGACGGGCTTGCCCGCGCCGCCGCCGAGGGTGCCGACGGTGCCGGCGGCAAGGCCGTGCTGTTCAACACCATCACGGTGTCCGACGGCATCTCCATGGGCACACCGGGCATGCGCTACTCGCTGGTGTCGCGGGAGGTGATCGCCGACTCCATCGAGACGGTGACCGCGGCGGAGGGGTTCGACGGGCTGGTCACCATCGGCGGTTGCGACAAGAACATGCCGGGCTGCGTCATGGCCATGGCACGGCTCGACCGTCCCTCGGTATTCGTCTACGGCGGCACCATCCAGCCGGGTCCGAAACGCCGCGATATCGTCTCGGTCTTCGAGGCTGTGGGCGGCGTCTCCGCCGGCACCGTCAGCCGGGAAGAACTCGAGGAGGTGGAGCGCACCGCCATACCGGGGCCGGGGTCCTGCGGCGGCATGTACACGGCGAATACGATGGCCTCGGCGATCGAGGCCCTCGGCCTGAGCGTGCCGGACAGCTCTGCCCAGGAGGCCGTTTCCGACGCCAAGATCGGCGACTGCCATCGCGCCGGACAGGCGGTGCTCGAGCTGCTGGAGCGCGACATCCGGCCCTCGCACATCCTCAGCCGGGAGGCTTTCGAGAACGCCATCACCGTGGTGATCGCGCTGGGGGGGTCGACCAACGCGGTGCTGCACCTGCTGGCCATCGCCCATGCAGCGGGCGTGCCGCTGGCACTCGACGACTTCACCCGTATCGGCCGCCGCGTGCCGGTGCTCGCTGATCTCAAGCCGAGCGGCCGTTACGTGATGAGCGATCTGGTGGCCATCGGCGGCATCCAGCCGCTGATGAAGACGCTGCTCGATGCCGGCCTGCTGCACGGCGACTGCCTGACGGTGACGGGACGCACGCTGGCGGAAAACCTGGCGGACGCCGGCGCCTATCCGGAGGGTCAGGACATCGTCCGCTCGCTGGACGACCCGCTGAAGGCCGACAGCCACCTGGTGGTGCTGTACGGCAACGTGGCGCCGGAGGGGGCGGTGGCGAAGATCTCCGGCAAGGAGGGCACCCGTTTCACCGGGACCGCGCGCATCTACGACGCCGAGGAGGAGGCCCTGCAGGCCATCCTGGACGGCGAGGTGCAGGCCGGCGACGTCGTCGTGGTGCGCTACGAGGGTCCGGTGGGCGGGCCCGGCATGCGCGAGATGCTGAGCCCCACCAGCGCGATCATGGGCAAGGGACTCGGCGACAAGGTGGCGCTGATCACTGACGGCCGCTTCTCCGGCGGCAGCCACGGCTTCGTAGTGGGGCACGTCACGCCGGAGGCGGCGGTAGGCGGACCCATCGGCCTGCTGCGTAACGGCGACCGCATCACCATCGATGCCGCCGGGTGCCGCATCGAGGCGGACCTGTCGCCGGAGGAACTCGAGGCACGCCGGGCCGACTGGGTGGCTGCCCGGCAACCGCCGGCCCGCGGCCTGCTCGCGAAATACGCCCGCCAGGTCAGCTCCGCCTCTCTCGGAGCCGTGACCGACCGCTTCGACGACAACTGAGGGCGGCGGCATGGCGCTCACGACGGTCACGGTGCTGGCAGAGGCACCCTTCGAGGACGCACGGGAACTCGGGGCACCAGCCGAGTATGCCGATTCACCCTGGGTGGTGATGAAGTTCGGCGGCACCAGCGTGTCCTCCCGGGAGGACTGGGAGCGCGTCGCCGCACTGCTCGGCAACCGCATGCGGGCGGGACTGCGGCCGCTGGTGGTGTGTTCTGCGCTGGCGGGGGTGTCGAATGCCCTGCAGACCCTGATCGAGCAGGCGATCCGCGGCGACCCGGAACCGGTACTCGGCGAGATACTGGAGCGTCACCGGCGGCTCGCGGCAGAGCTGGAGCTCGATGCGGAGGCCGTGGTCGGGGAGTACTTCGACGAGCTGCGCCAGCTGGCGGCGGGCATCCGCCTGATCCGCGAGGCGAGCCCCCGGGTGCAGGCGCGTCTCATGGGGCTCGGCGAACTCATGAGCACGTGCCTCGGCTGCGCCTGGCTGAGCGCGCGGGGTATCGACGCGGCCTGGGCCGACGCCCGGGATCATCTGGCGGCGACGGAACAGCCCAACAAAAACGAACGTCAGCATTTCCTGACCGCCGTCTGCGCGCACGACCGGGACCCGGACTTCCCGAAACGGTTCGGACCGGGTGTCGGCGCGGTGCTCACCCAGGGCTTCATCGCCCGCAACGGCGACGGCGAAACCGTACTGCTCGGCCGGGGCGGCTCCGACACCTCCGCCGCCTATTTCGCGTCCCTGCTGGGCGCGCGCCGGCTGGAGATCTGGACCGACGTGCCCGGGATGTTCAGCGGCAATCCGCGGGCGGTGCTGTCGGCCAGGCTGCTGACGGCGCTGCACTACGACGAGGCCCAGGAGATCGCCTCCACCGGCGGCAGCGTCCTGCATCCGCGCTGCGTGCCGCCGGTGCGCCGGGCGCAGATCCCGATCCACGTGCGCTGGACGACACGGCCCGA
>CAZRSA010000269.1:0-2557 GCA_964602525.1 uncultured Woeseiaceae bacterium | reverse complement strand
GACCCGCCCGAGCAGCGGGTGCGCTACAACGGCGAGCCCAGCCTGATCCTGGCCGTCTCCATGCGCGAGGGCGGCAACATCATCGAGCTGGGCGAGGCCGTCCGCGAGGTGCTCGCGCGGGTGCGCGGCAATTACCCCATCGGCCTGGAGCTCGACGTGCTGCAGTTCCAGCCGGACGTGGTCGAGGACAAGATCGACGACTTCGTCTCCAACCTGGTGCAGGCGGTGCTGGTGGTGGCTCTGGTGATGCTCGCGTTCCTCGGCGTGCGCACGGGCCTGGTGGTGGCGAGCCTCGTGCCGGCCGCCATCCTGTCGAGTTTCGCGCTGATGGGCGTGTTCGGCATCGGCCTGGACCAGGTGTCGCTGGCGGCGCTGATCATCGCGCTGGGCATGCTGGTGGACAACGCCATCGTCATGTCCGAGTCGATCATGGTGCGGATGCGCGACGGCGAGGACGGCAAGGCGGCCGCACTCGCCTCGGCCCGGGAACTGCGCACGCCGCTGCTGATATCCTCGCTCACCACCTCCGCGGCGTTCCTGCCGATCTTCCTGGCGGAGTCCTCCACCGGTGAATACACCGCACCGCTGTTCAAGGTGGTCACCATCACCCTGCTCTCTTCCTGGGTGATCGCCCTCACCCTGATACCGCTGCTCTGCATCACCTTCCTGCGCATCCGCCGGCGCGACCCGGACGAGCCGGACGGCCCGGCCATGCGGCGTTACGACGCCGTGCTGCGCGCGGTGCTAGCCCGTCCGGTCATGACGCTGGCCGCGGTGGCGGCGGTCTTCGCCCTGTCTCTCTATGCGCTGCGCTGGGTGCCCGACATCTTCTTCCCGCCGAACGACCGGACCACGTTCACCGCCGAGCTGGAGCTGCCGGTGGGCTCCCCCATCGAGGCGACGGACGCCATGATGGCCGAGCTCGAGTCGTTCATCGCCACGGAACTGGCAGACAGCCCGGAGCGCGACGGCGTCGAGCAGTGGGCCGCGTTCGTGGGCCAGGGCGCCCCCCGTTTCATCCTGCCGTACAACCCCGAACCGCCGAACCCGAGCTACGCCCTGATCCTGGGGCATACCGGCGAGCGCGCCACCATCGACCGGCGGGTGGTGCCGGAGATCGAGTCCTTCGTCCTCGAGCGCTTCCCGCCCGCCAGGGTCACGGTGCGGCCCCTGCCCCTGGGCGAACCGGCGTGGCCGCCGATTGCCATCCGGCTGAAGGGACGCGACACGGAGCGGCTGTACGCACTCCTGGACGAGGTGAAGGCGAGGCTGCGCGAGACCCCGGGCGCAGCCCAGGTCACGGACGACTGGGGCGCGCGCACCAAGAAGGTGGAGGTACGCATCGACGAGACCCGGGCGCAGCAGGCCGGCGTCACCAACCAGGACGTGGCCATCGCCATGCAGACCTACCTGTCGGGGCTGGAGACGACGGAGTTCCGCGAGGACGACGACCTGATACCCATCGTGCTGCGCTCGGCCGCCGACGAGCGCCTGCAGCCGGACCGCCTCGGCAACATCGCCGTCTACGCGCACGGCGGCTCCCGCACCGTGCCGCTGAGCCAGGTGGCGGTGCCGGAGATCGTCTGGCAGCCGGGGGTGATCAAGCGCCGGGACCGCCAGCGCACGATGACGGCGGAGGCCCTGCTGGAACCCGGCTACACTTCCAGCGAGGTCATCGCGAACATCGAACCCTGGCTGCGCGAAGTCTCCGCCGACTGGCCCTTCGGTATCACCTGGAGCCTGGGCGGCGAGGCCGAGACGTCGGCCGAGGCGAACGCCTCCATCATGGCCAAGCTGCCGTTTGCGGTCATGCTCATCATCCTGCTGCTCGTGGTTCAGTTCGACTCGGTGCGCAAGCCGGTCATCATCCTCACCACGATCCCGCTGGCGTTCATCGGCGTGATCGCGGGGCTGCTGATCGCCCGCTCCTATTTCGGCTTCATGACCCTGCTCGGCGTAATCTCCCTGGCCGGCATCGTCATCAACAACGCCATCGTCCTGCTCGACCGCATACGGATCGAGCAGGAGGAGAACGGTCTGGGTGAGGCGGAGGCCGTAGTGGCCGCGGGGCGTCAGCGCGCGCGGCCGATACTGCTGACCGCCGCCACGACCATCGGCGGCCTGATTCCGCTGTGGATCGGCGGCGGTCCCATGTGGGAGCCGATGGCCATCGCCATCATCTTCGGGCTGGCCTTCGCCACGGTGCTGACCCTGGGCGTGGTGCCGGTGCTGTACCGGGTGCTGTATCGCACGGGCGACCCGGCACCGCCGTAGCCGGGCCCGGCGCGGGGCCGGTCAGAGCCGGGCCAGCGCCTGCTGCACGCGGTCGAGAAGGTTGGGCTCGCCGCCGGCCATGTTCTCGGCCTCGGCCTGCTGCAGCAGTTCGGCGTCCTGACGCCAGCGCTCGAGGATGGCCTTCTTCTGCTCCTCGGTAAGATTCTCCCGGGTCAGGACGGCCTCCGGCGATTCGAATTCACTGGAGGGATCCGCGAGTGCGTGTTCGAGATTCATGGGGGTAGCGATCCTGTTGCGACTCTGATTCCAGCCTAGCGGGTCC
>CAZRSA010000268.1:0-2570 GCA_964602525.1 uncultured Woeseiaceae bacterium | reverse complement strand
CCACCGGCCCGCCCAAGGGCGTGCCGCTCACCCATCGCAACCTCGCCTTCCAGGTACGCGCCGTCGAACAGACCGGCCTGGTGGCAGCCGGCGACCGCATGCTCCAGCCGCTGCCCCTGCACCACGTTTATCCGCTGGTCATCGGCACCCTCGCGCCGCTGTCCCTCGGTATCCCCATCGTCATCCCGGCCAGCCTGACCGGCCCGGACATCATCCGCGCCATCCGGGAGCACGGCGTCACCATCATCCTCGGCGTGCCCCGCCTCTACGGCGCACTGCTCGACGGTGTGGATGCCCGCATCGGAGGACTCGCGGCGCCGGTGCGGCTTATCCTGCGAGGCCTGATCCGGGCCTCCACCGCCCTGCGCTCGGCGAGCGGGCTGAACGCCGGCCGCCTGCTGCTGAGCCCGCTGCACCGCCAGCTCGGCCCGAGTCTTCGCATGCTTGCCTCCGGCGGCTCGCCGCTGGACCCGGCCACCGCACGGCGGCTGGAGGGCATCGGCTGGAACGTCGCCATCGGCTACGGCCTCACCGAGACCTCGCCGCTGCTCACCATCAAGATGCCCGGCCGCGGTCATCTCGATACCGTGGGCCGGGCCATCGAGGGCATCGAACTGCGCATCGACCGCTCGGTGCCGACGGCGAGCGAGGGCGACGCCGGCGAACTCCTCGCCCGCGGCCCGGGCGTCTTCTCCGGCTACCTCGACAGGGAGGAGGAAACCCGGGAGTCCTTCACCGGGGACGGCTGGTTCCGTACCGGCGATCTCGGCTACATCGATGACGACGGCTACCTGCACATACTCGGCCGCAAGAGCACGATGCTCGTCACTGCCTCCGGCGAGAACATCCGCACCGAGGGCCTGGAAGAGGCCTATGCGAAGCATCCGCTCATCGCCGAGATCGGCATCCTGAAGGACGGCGAACAGCTGGCCGCGGTCATTTACCCCGACCCCGAGGCCCTGCGCCGGGAGTCCCGCTCGGCCGGCGACGCCATCGGTGACGCAGTGCGCGAGCGCTCCCGCAGCCTGCCCTCCTACCAACGCCTCGACCGCTACCGCATCACCAGCGAGCCGCTGGACCGCACCCGGCTGGACAAGATCCGCCGCAACAAGCTCGAGGAACGCTACGAGAAGCTCGCGGAGGGAAGCGACGAGTCGGGCGGCGAGCCCGTCGCCGTCGACGAGATGGAGCCCGACGACCGCGGGCTGCTCCGCAACGAGCGCGCCCGCAAGGCCTGGGAGCTGCTTGCCGAACGCTACCGCAGCACGAGCCTCACGCCGGACACCAGCTTCCAGCTCGAACTCGGCGTCGACTCCCTCGGCTGGCTGGACCTCAGCATGGACATCGCCCGGCGCACCGGTGCCGAACTGCGCGAGGACGACATCGCGGAGATCGAGACCGTGCGCGACATGCTGGCGATTGTTGCGGAGAAGGAGGAGTCCGTCGAGGAACTGCACACGCCCCTGGAGGACCCGGACAGCGTTCTCACCGACGAGCAGAAAGAGTGGCTGGAGCCCCGCTCCACGGGCAGCGCTATTGCCGCACGGTCAGGCTATGCCGTGAACAGCGGCCTCATGCGCATGGCCTTCCGTGTCCGCAGCGAGGGCGAGAGTCCGCCGGAGTCCGGCCCGCTCCTGATCACGCCGAACCACGCCAGTTTCCTGGACCCGTTCGTTCTCGCGGCAGCGCTGCCGCCCGACCTCCGCCTGAACGTGTTCTGGGGCGGCTGGACCGGATGGGCCTATCGCAATGCCCTGTTCCGCGCTTTCAGCCGACTGGGCCGCGTCATCCCCATCGACCCCAAGCGCACGATGGTCTCCAGCCTCGCCTTCGCCAAGGCGGCGCTGGACAGGAACCGCATCCTGGTGTGGTTCCCCGAGGGCGAACGCTCCCGCGACGGGGAACTGCTGCCGCTCAGGCCGGGCATCGGCATGCTGCTGGAGCACGCGCCCGGCGTCACCGTGCTGCCGGTGGCGATCACGGGCGCCTTCGAGGCCTGGCCGCGGGGCACGCGGCTGCCGCGGCCCCGCCGCATCACCGTGCGCTACGGCGAAGGCATCAGCGTGGAAGCCCTGCACGGGCAAGGCTCCGGCGAGAGCGACAGGGACCGCATCCTGGACGGCCTGCGGGCGGCCATGCTGGGACTGCAGGACGCCGACTGAGAAAGCCACGCGCCGATTGAGTCGGCGGAGTCGCTCAAGTACACTACCCGCCCGCTGCGGCAGCTGCCCGCTGGTACGGAGACTGGAAAGTCTCCTCCCGAACCGGCACTTACGGACGCTCCGCACGGCACCGTCGGCCTTCCGCGGCCGACGATTGAACCGGCATCGGGGTGTAGCTCAGCCTGGTAGAGCACTGTCTTCGGGAGGCAGGGGCCGGAGGTTCAAATCCTCTCACCCCGACCAATACGACGATGTCCTGGTAAATCTCGCTACCCGCCGTCCGGCACCGTGAGCGCTCCTTCAACCGGGTTCCTGATCTGAAAGCATCCGGAGCGGATGGCAGGAAAGATCACCCGAGCGTGAAGCGCTCTCGTAAGAATCGGGCGATGCCTTCTTCATCATGGTGGC
>CAZRSA010000267.1:0-2593 GCA_964602525.1 uncultured Woeseiaceae bacterium | reverse complement strand
TGGTGGGCCGTGTAGGAATCGAACCTACAACCAATGGATTAAGAGTCCACTGCTCTGCCAATTGAGCTAACGGCCCGTACGCCAATTTGTGGGGCTCAGGCTGATCGACCTCAAGGGGCCGGCCAGGCACTGGAGATCAATCCGCGGCAGCCGCCAGCGCCCGGCGAAACGGAGTGGGCGGATTGGGGTGGACGATGGGACTCGAACCCACGACGACCGGGATCACAACCCGGGGCTCTACCATCTGAGCTACGCCCACCATTGTTCCAGCCGGGTATTATAACCCGGAATTCGAGATTTGGCGCGCCCGGCAGGACTCGAACCTGCAACCCTCGGCTTAGCTTACCAGCTACCGCTTTCGCGGCCCCGCAGCGCGGGTTTGTGGTCTGGACTATCTCTTCGCCATCTCAGGCGCCGCACGTATAGTCTCTACGGAGCCCCGCGATGTGCCGCTTTGCAGGTTTCCACGGGATTGCCATCAGCACTACCTGTTAAGGTTTCCCCGTTACGGTGCGGTCCACTGCAGCGGTTCCGTTTCCCGCTGCAGGCTCCTCACTCAAAGGCCGATGCTCTATCCGATTGAGCTACGGGCGCGTCGTTTTCTCGAAAAATCACTCTCCGCAACACGAACATTGGTCGGGGCAGACGGATTCGAACCGCCGACCCTCTGCTCCCAAAGCAGATGCGCTACCAGACTGCGCCATGCCCCGCCGGGCCGCAGATAATACGCCACCGCGGAGACGGAAACCAATTCCGGGGACAGTTGACCCAACTCCGAATCGAGTTAACTGTCCCCGGAATTAGCGGGTAAACTGCGCGGATGGCGGCGAAGATCATCGACGGCAAGGGCATCGCGGAAGAGATCCGCGAAGAGGTGCGGGAGCGGGTCGAGAAGCGGTTGGCCCGGGGCAGGCCCCAGCCGGCGCTGGCCATGATCCTGGTGGGCCACGACGCCGCCTCCCAGATCTACGTGCGTAACAAGCGCAAGGCCTGCGATGCCGCCGGCATGCGCTCGGTGGATTTCGACCTGCCCGCCACCACCACCGAGGCGGCGCTGCTGGAGCTGATCGACGAGCTGAACGCCGATGAAAGCGTCCACGGCATCCTGGTGCAGCTGCCTCTGCCCCACCAGATCGACGCGGTGAAGGTCATCGAGCGCATCCACCCGGCCAAGGACGTGGACGGCTTCCACCCTTATACGGTCGGCCGGCTGGCCCAGCGCATCCCGACGCTTCGCCCCTGCACTCCGTTCGGCATCGTCACGCTGCTGGCCCGCATCGGCGTGGACCCGAAGGGCAAACACGTGGTGATCGTCGGCGCCTCGAACCACGTAGGCCGGCCGCTCGCGCTGGAGTTCCTGCTGATGGGCTCCACGATCACCGTCTGCCATCGCTTCACCCGCAACCTGCGCGAGCACGTGGAGCGGGCCGAAGTGCTGGTGGTGGCCGTAGGCAAGCCCGGCCTGATCCCGGGGGACTGGGTGCCCGAGGGCTCGATCGTGATCGACGTGGGCATCAACCGCCAGCAGGACGGCAGTCTGGTAGGCGACGTCCGGTTCGACGTCGCGTGCGAGCGCGCCGCCTGGATCACGCCCGTACCGGGAGGCGTCGGCCCCATGACCGTGGCCATGCTGATTTACAACACGCTGGCGGCCGCCGAGGCCGCCGACGACTGACGGGGCGGCGGAACGGCCGTCCACCGCATCAGCCGACGGAGCAGGACGAAGCTCGCGAAACGGAGCAGACCGAGGAGACCGATGAAACCGACGAGATCGATAACAGGCCTCTGCGCCGGCGTCGCCGCCGGCCTCGCGCTGGCCGCCGGCACGGCCGGCGCCGACGTGCCCTCCTACCCCCAGGTGGAGGTGCGCACCACCCAGGGATCCTTCGTGCTGGAGCTGAACGGCAAGCGCGCGCCCTTGACCGTCGCCCACTTTCTAGCGCTGGTCGAGGCCGATTTCTACGACGGGCTGGTGTTTCACCGCATCGTGCCGGACTTCGTCATCCAGGGCGGCGGCTACACGCCGAAGTACGAACTGAAGGAGCCGGACAATACCATCCCGAACGAGTCCGGCAACGGTCTCAGCAACGAGCGGGGCACCATTGCCATGGCCCGCACCGGCGACCCCCATTCCGCCAACACCCAGTTCTTCGTCAACCTGGTGGACAACGGCCCGAAGCTGGACCCGCAGCCGGAGCGCTGGGGCTATGCCGTGTTCGGCTCGGTGATCTACGGCATGGACGTGGTGGACGCCATCGGCACCACCCCCACCGCCGCCGGCGGGCCGTTCCCGGCCGAGGTGCCGACCATGCCGGTGATCATCGAGGACGTGATCTACCACCCGTCCGGCTACACGCCGCCGGAATAGCCGGCCCATACCCATGACGACGCTGTTCATCTCGGACCTGCACCTGCAGGGCGCCCGGCCGGACATCACCGAGCGCTTCTTCCGCTTCCTCGAGACCGAGGCGGCAGAGGCCGAGGCGCTGTACATCCTGGGCGACCTGTTCGAGGCCTGGATCGGCGACGACGACCCGGACGAGCACAACCGGGAGGTGCAGGCGGCGATGCGCCGGCTCACCGACGCGGGCGT
>CAZRSA010000266.1:0-2624 GCA_964602525.1 uncultured Woeseiaceae bacterium | reverse complement strand
CCCGCCCGCTCAGCACCAGCCGGTCGCCGAGGTCCCGGCAGCGCACGCTGCGTCCTGCCCGGGCGCGGTAATGCACCCGCCAGGCGCTCTGCAGCGCAGCGAGCTCGATCTCTTCCGGCGGCGCCGGGTCAGCGGCCGGATAGCGAGCCGCGAACTCGGCAAGGGCGCGGTCGATCCAGTCCCGGTTCTCCCGCACGAACGCTTCCACGTCCCGGGGCCGGGCACGCCGGGGCGTCACCACCTCCACCCGGCCGCGGGGGAACACCTTGATGGACATGCGGCGCGCCCGCGCGCTCTCACGCACTACGAAATCGTCGCCGACGGCCGCCGGTGCCGGCCGCGCGAACAGCGAGAGCTGGTCCGGCTTCACTGCAGCTTCGGCTCCGGTCCGGCGAAGCGCACGATGTCCTCTGCGGTCAGCACGCCCTTTACGCCGCCGATCTCCGCCTCCTCGCTGACGTAGACCTCCGCGTCGTCCTCGAACTCCAGTACCCCTTCCACACGGCTGCCCGGGCCGATGACGATGCGCGGGGCGCCTTCGCCGATGCCGCCGCGGCTCTCCACGACGAGCCGACCCACGATGACGCTGCTGCCGCCGACGGTGACGTCGGCCGCCACGGTGGTCACGTCGCCGCCCACCTGCGCATCGCGCAGGCGTATGGTGCCGCTGACGGCGCCCACGTTACCCCCCACCTCCGCGCCCGTGCCGAGGCGGATGTCGCCGTTGACCAGTTCGACCGCGCCGGCGACGCTGGCCGAGTCGCCGATGCTAACGTCGCCGTTGACCGTGTTGATGTTCCGGGCGCTGGCGCCGGTGCCCAGCGTGACCGCACCGTTAACGGTGTTGACGCCCGCGACGGCGGCGTCACGGTCGACGACGATACGGCCGTTGACGGTGGACAGTTCGCCCGTCACCTCGGCGCCCGCGCCCACGTCGATACGCCCGTTGATCACCGCCGCCCCGGAGCTGCGTTCGCCGGCGGCGATTGCAATGTCCTTGTTGACGCCCACGTCGCACCCCATCAGCAACAGGGCCAGGGCGCACAGGAACGGTGCCGGGTGTGCTGCGCGAATCTGCATGGTTCTCTCCGCTCCCCGGGGATCCGGGAAAGGAGGAAACCCTGCGGTATCTCCGCGCAGGCGTCAAGACTGAACGGATTGGTTCGGGCGCGCCTATCTGGCCGATGCGCTCAGTTTCTCGAGCACCGCAAGGGGACGGCGGTAATCCGGAGCCAGCATGAGGGCGCGCTCGGCGGCATCCCGCGCCGCGAGCACTTCGCCGGCCGCCGCGGCCAACTCGGCCTGGACGGCTGCCGTCTCTGCCTCGCCCCAGTCGGGTTCGCCCCGCCGCGGCGGCAGCGCCACGGCATGGCGCTCGGCCGCCCGCGCGAGCAGCTCCGCCGGGGAACCCCAGCCCTCGACCAGGGAAGGACGGCGGATCAGGCTGACGGCCGCGAGGAGCAGCACCCGGGGGTTATCGGGTTCCAATTCCCGGGCGGCACGCAGATGCCGCCGCGCCCGGGGCGCCGACAGCAGCGCGGTCAGGTTGCGGGAGGCGTCGAGAGCCGCGCAGGCTCCCGCCAGGGCCAGCGCATCGGCAAACTCCACCGCCTCGCCGGCAGCGGCCAGAGCCTGTTCCTCGCAGCGCTCGAGATACGGGCTGTCGGCCCGCCCCTCCTCCGGCGCCAGCTCTCCCGCCCGGTAAGCGGCATAGGCGGCCTGGTAGCGGAGCAGCGGCTTGAGCTCGCCCCGGGCCCGTTCGTCCGCCAGCTCCGTAGCCAGCCGGTCCAGAGTGTCGAAATCCTCCTCGAACACGGCGAACTGGATACGCGCCGCCAGGTCCGAGAGCTCGTCCATGTCCACCGCCGACCAGGCCGGCGCTGACAGCGAGAGGCCGGCGGCGGCCAGGAGCACTGCGAGATACCGTATGCAGATTGGGATCGCCATCCGGGAAGCCTACCCCAGCGGCCGGCCCCGTCCTGTGCGCCACGTCACTGTCCCGGTTCCGGACCGCCGTCTCCAGCCACTTGTCCGGAAGCGGGGCTGCCATTAGGGTGTGCGTCCACCGGCGGAGAGGCGGACCATGGAACTGATCGACATCGGCGCGAATCTCGCCCACGACAGCTTCGACGAGGACCGAGACGCGGTGCTCGAACGCGCCGAGGCGGCGGGCGTGCACCGCATCGTCGTCACCGGCAGCAGCGTGGAGAGCAGCGAGCGTGCCGCCGATTTGGCTGCGGCTTACCCGGGCCGCCTGTTCGCGACCGCGGGCATGCATCCCCACCATGCCGACGACTGGGACGAAGGCGCGCGGACGGCGCTGCTGGCCACCGCCGGGCGGTCCGGCGTCGTCTCCATGGGCGAATGCGGACTCGATTATTTCCGCAACTACTCCGCCCACGACAACCAGCAGCGCGCCTTCGCAGAGCAGCTGGAACTGGCAGCTGAAACCGGCCTGCCGGTCTTCCTGCACCAGCGCGACGCCCACGAGGACTTCCTGAAGGTGCTCACCCCCCGCCTGCCGTCGCTGTCCCGGGCGGTCGCCCACTGCTTCACCGCCGGCGAGGCGGAGCTGGAGGCCTACCTGGAGCTGGACCTGTACATCGGCATCACCGGCTGGATCT
>CAZRSA010000265.1:0-2629 GCA_964602525.1 uncultured Woeseiaceae bacterium | reverse complement strand
CTGCTCGCCAAGTTCATGAACATGGTGATGATCGACGGCAAGAAGTCCGTCGCGGAGCGTATCCTGTACGGCGCGCTGGACCGCATTGCCGAGCGCAGCGGACAGGCCGGCGACGGCTCCCTCGAGGTGCTGGAGACGGCACTCGAGAACGTTAAGCCCGTGGTCGAGGTGAAGTCCCGGCGCGTGGGCGGCGCCACCTACCAGGTGCCCGTCGAGGTCCGGCCCCAGCGCCGGCAGACCCTGGCCATGCGCTGGGTCATCGAGGCTGCGCACAAGCGCAGCGAGAAATCCATGGCACATCGCCTGGCTCACGAGTTGATGGACGCTGCGGACAACCGCGGCGCCGCTGTCAAGAAGAAGGAAGACACGCACCGGATGGCGGAGGCCAACAAGGCCTTCTCGCATTACCGCTGGTGATCGGCCCCTGGCGGCACTGAGTCGACTCCCTTTCTTCGAGGAATTCCCCGTGGCACGTAAGACACCAATCGAGCGCTATCGCAATATCGGCATCATGGCCCACATCGATGCCGGTAAGACGACAACGACCGAGCGCGTCCTGTTCTATACCGGCATCTCCCACAAGATGGGCGAGGTGCACGACGGTGCTGCGGTCATGGACTGGATGGAGCAGGAGCAGGAGCGGGGTATCACCATTACCTCCGCCGCCACCACCTGTTTCTGGCAGGGCATGGATCAGCAGTATCCGGAGCATCGGATCAACATCATCGACACGCCCGGCCACGTCGACTTCACCATCGAGGTGGAGCGTTCGCTGCGCGTGCTGGACGGTGCGATCACCGTGCTGTGCTCCGTGGGCGGCGTCGAGCCGCAGACGGAGACGGTCTGGCGCCAGGCGAACAAATATCGGGTGCCGCGCATGGTGTTCGTCAACAAGATGGACCGCGCCGGAGCCGACTACCTGCGCGTCGTGCAACAGGTGAAGGACCGGCTGGGCGCGAACGCCATCCCGATCCAGCTTCCCATCGGCGCAGAAGACCAGTTCAAGGGCATTATCGACCTCCTCCGCATGAAGGCAATTTACTGGGAGGAGGACAACATGGGTGCCACCTACGATCAGACGGACATCCCGGACGAGCTCGCCGACCAAGCCGCGGAGTACCGGGAGCTGATGGTGGAGGCGGCTGCAGAGGCAAACGAGGAACTGCTGGACAAGTTCCTGGAAGAAGGCGATCTCACCAACGAGGAGATCATCGAGGGCTTGCGCGCGCGCACCCTGACCAACGAGATCGTGCTGACCATGTGCGGCTCTGCGTTCAAGAACAAGGGCGTGCAGGCGATGCTGGACAGTGTGATCGCGTTCATGCCGTCGCCGATCGACGTGCCGCCGATTCACGGCATCCTGGAGGACGAGACCGAGGCCACCCGGCCGTCGAAGGACGACGCGCCTTTCGCTGCGCTCGCTTTCAAGATTGCCACCGACCCGTTCGTGGGCAATCTGACCTTCTTCCGCGTCTACTCCGGCGTGCTGAATTCGGGCGACACCGTTTTCAACCCGGTGAAGAGCAAGCGCGAGCGCATCGGCCGTCTGCTGCAGATGCACTCGAACGAGCGCCAGGAGATCAAGGAAGTTCGCGCCGGCGACATCGCCGCCGCGGTGGGCCTGAAGGACGTCACCACGGGCGACACGCTGACCGATCCCAAGGAAATCATCACGCTGGAGCGCATGGAGTTCCCGGAGCCGGTGATCTCCGTCGCCGTGGAGCCGAAGACCAAGGCCGACCAGGAGAAGATGGGCATCGCCCTGCAGAAGCTGGCGAAGGAGGATCCCTCGTTCCGGGTTCACACCGACGAGGAGTCCGGCCAGACCATCATCTCGGGCATGGGCGAGCTGCATCTCGAGATCATCGTCGACCGCATGCAGCGCGAGTTCAAGGTGGAGGCCAACGTGGGCAAGCCCCAGGTCGCCTACCGCGAGACCATTCGCACGCCGGTCGAGCAGGAAGGCAAGTTCGTCCGCCAGTCCGGCGGCCGCGGCCAGTACGGCCATGTCTACATCAAGATCGAGCCGCGGGAGCCCGGCGAGGGGTACGAGTTCGTCAACGCCATCGTCGGCGGCGTAGTGCCGAAGGAGTACATCCCGGCCGTCGACAAGGGTATCCAGGAGCAGATGGAGAACGGCGTCATCGCCGGTTACCCGGTGGTGGACTGCAAGGTGACGCTGTACGACGGCTCCTATCACGACGTCGACTCCAGCGAGATGGCGTTCAAGATCGCCGGTTCCATGGCGTTCAAGGAAGGCGCCGCGAAGGCGAAGCCGGTGTTGCTCGAGCCCGTGATGAAGGTCGAGGTGGTCACCCCCGAGGAGTACATGGGCGACGTCATGGGCGACCTGAACCGCCGGCGCGGCCTGCCCCAGGGCCTGGACGACTCGGCAATGGGCAAGATCATCCGTGCCGAGGTGCCGCTGGCCGAGATGTTCGGCTACGCGACGGAGCTGCGCTCCATGTCCCAGGGCCGGGCTACTTACTCGATGGAGTTCGAGAAGTATGCCGAGGTGCCCAACAACGTCGCCGAGGCCGTCATCAAGAAGGCGGGCTGAGGCCGGTCCGGATTTTTGTTTTGAGCCCGACTGAAAGGTAGGCAGAGATGTCGAAAGAGAAGTTTGAGA
>CAZRSA010000264.1:0-2639 GCA_964602525.1 uncultured Woeseiaceae bacterium | reverse complement strand
CGAGCTCGCGCACCGCGGGCAGGTTCGCCATGAAGCGGCGGCGCCACTCGGCCAGGGTGCGCGCGTAGTCGAAGCCGATCTCCTGCAGGTCGCAGAGCCGGAGCGTCGTCGCCCGGGTCATTATGTCCAGCATCGCCGTCACGGAGGGCAGCCCGCCGCCCGGGAAGATGTAGCGCTTGATGAAGTCCACCGAACGGCGGGCGTGCTCGTAGTTCTGGTCGGCGATGGTAATCGTCTGCAGCACCATCAGTCCGTCGTCGCTCAGCAGTTCGTCCACCTTGCGGAAATAGGTAACGAAATACTCGTGGCCGACAGCCTCCAGCATCTCGACGGACACGATACGGTCCCAGGTGCCCTCGAGATCCCGGTAGTCGCAGAGCCGAACGTCGACCCGATCGGCGACCCCCGCCTCCTCCGCGCGCTCGCGCGTCACGGCCAGCTGATTGTCCGAGAGCGTCACCGTGGTTACCCGGCAGCCGTACTCCTTTGCCGCATGGACGGCCAGTGCGCCCCAGCCGCTGCCGATCTCCAGCAGATGATGATCGGGAGACAGGTCGAGCTTCTCGCACAGTGCGCGGATCTTGTTCCGCGAGGCCTGCTCCAGTGTCGTGTGCTGTTCGTCGAACATGGCCGCCGAGTACATCATGGTGTCGTCGAGGAACAGCCGGAACAAATCGTCGCCAAGGTCGTAGTGAGCCTGGATGTTGCGGCGGCTGCCACTGCGGGTATTGCGGTTCAGCCGGTGCGCCAGCCGGAACAGGGGGTGCAGCAGCCGGGCGGCGCCGTCCTCCATGCTCTCCAGCACGTCCCGGTTGACGAGAAACAGCCTAACCACTGCCGTCAGATCGTCGGCTTTCCACCAGCCGCGCATGTAGGCCTCGCCGGCGCCGAGCGCACCACCCAGGGCGATCTCCGCCCAGGCGCGCGGGTCCAGGATTTCCACCGTCACGTCCAGCGGCCAGCGCTCCGAGGCCATCCCGAAGCAGTGTTCCCGTCCGCCCTCGCGCACGACCATGCGGCCGCGGCGGATGCTGTTCAGGCGGCCGAGCAGGCCGCGGCGGGCCAGCGCGTCGCTCCACGGCAGCTTCCGGTCGCGTCGTCGATCGGCGGCGATGGCAATATCGTGGTGTCTCATAATTCCTGACGGTGTTGGACTATCGGGCACAAAGGCCCTCCTACGTTGTTTTTTCCGTTGGCTTGCCCGGGTGGGGGATGTAGCGGGCCCGCTTCAGCCACAGGCGCAGCGCCTGCCAGTGGATGCCCGCGACCACCTTCAGCGTCATGAAAGGATACCGCAGTAGTGTCGCCGCGAGCTCGCGACTGGTGAGCGGGCGGCGGCGCAGCACCATGGAGGCCTGCAGCCGCAGCTCCTCGTCCTCGAAATCGTTCATGGCCACGGACAGCATCTCGCCCGGGCGGGAGAAGTAGCACTGGTAGCGCATGTCCATGGGCAGGAACGGCGAGACGTGGAAGTCCTTGTCGAAGGCCGCCCGGCGCCCCCCGGCAGCCGGTCGGAGTGACTCGCCGCCGAGCACGTAGCAATGCTGCTCGCCCCAGGGGGTGTTGTTCACCTCGAGGACGACCGCCTCCATCTCCCCGCCGGTCTCGGCCAGGCAGTAATAGATGCTGACCGGGTTGAAGGAGTGGCCGAGGTAGGCCAGATGGGACAGCAGGAAGATGCGGCCGCGGGGCCGCAGGCCGGTGTGCTCCTCCACGAGCTCACGCACGCACTCCTCCAGCGGCCGGGCGGGGTCGCCCAGATGATCGCCGCGCCGGAATCGCACCGGGGCGAACCGGCGCGCCGACCAGAGCAGCAGGCGGCCGCGCAGCCGCTCGAGCTCCGCCAGGTCCAGAAACAGCATGAACAGCCGGTAACGGAAGTCGTGTTCCGGCCGCCCGAAGCGGCGGTGCCTAACCCACCCGCGATAGATACAGCTCTGCATCGCTCTTCCGTTCACCCCGGCTGCCGCGCACGTCCTCGACCGCCGCCAGCGCGCTCTGCACGCCGTCCTCGTGGAAGCCGAAGCCCCAGTAGGCGCCGCAGTAGGCCGTGCTGTTGACGCCGCTGATCTCCCGCCGCCGTCCACGGGCGCGCACCGAGGGGACGTCGTACACCGGGTGAGAATACTCGATGCGGCGGATGACGTGGGCGGGGTCGACGTCGCCACTGCGATTCAGGGTGACCAGGTACTGGGTCTCCGTGGGCAGCGACTGCAGGATGTTCATACTGTAGGTCACCGCCACCCGCCGCTGCCCGGCCCGGGGCCGATGGTAGTTCCATGCGGCCCACGCACGGCGGCGGCGCGGCAGCAGGCGGGCATCCGTATGCAGCACGGCCTCGTTCGGCTGATAGCGGATGGCGCCCAGCACGTCGCGCTCCGCCTCGCTGGGATCCGCCAGCATGGCCAGCGCCTCATCGCTGTGACAGGCGAGCACGGCGTAGTCGTAGCGCTCCGGCGCGCCGCCCCGGGGCGTCACCGTGACCCCGTCGCCGTCGCGGGCCAGACGTTCCACCGGCGTCGCCAGGCGGACGCTGCCGGCGTACGGACGCATCAGCGGCTCCAGGTACTGCCGCGAGCCGCCGCGGATGACCCGCCAGCGGGGGCGGTCGGAGAGCTGCATCAGACCGTGGTGGTCGA
>CAZRSA010000263.1:0-2659 GCA_964602525.1 uncultured Woeseiaceae bacterium | reverse complement strand
GGCGTCACCGCGCGGCGTCTGAGCGCCGACGAGTTCACCGGCCGCAGCGCCATCCATCTCACCGTGCCGCTCGGGTGGCGCTGGTCCGGCCTCATAAACGACGCGTTCAGCCGGGAGTGGTACGTGCTGGAGGGCCGGGTACAGGCTGGCGAGCAACCGCTGCAGGGCGGCGATCTCCTCTACGTGCCGCCGGGGGCGCGGCCGCCGACGCTGACCGCGGTCCGCCCGGCGAAGCTGCTGGTCTTCACCGATCCCGCACATCCGGCCTCCGCCCTCGCGCAGACCTTCGTAGCCCGCGCCCGGGCGCTGTCCTGGCGCCCGGGCACGGTGGCCAGGGACGCAGGCGTGCCGTTGGATCTGAGCGTGAAGGACCTGAAGCGCGACCCCGGCACGGGTGCACGCACCTGGCTGGTGAAGATCGGCCCGGGCGTGGAGGTGCCCTGGGAGAGCCATTCCGTGGTCGAGGAGGGATACCTGCTTGAGGGCGACTACCGGCTGTCCGAGTGCCTGCCCGAGGGGCGGAAGGACGGCCAATACCTCCCCGGCGGCTATTTCCGCCGACCGGCGAACTGGATTCACAGCGGCCCGGATTCCGGCACCGACGCCGGTGCCGTCTGGCTCATGCGCTCGCCGGGGCCGCTGGACGCCACCTTCCACGACGCCTGCCTGCCGCCCGCGCCCTGAGCGCGGGGTTTCAGGCCCGCTCGGCCAGCAATACCGCGCGCAGCGGTGCGGGGTGGCCCTCGACCGTGTGCCCGGGGTCGGCGGGGTCGAGCGCCTTGTCCAGGGAGTCGAACGGCATCCACTCCGTGCTGCGCTGCTCGGCCGGGGTGGTGGCGGTGACGTCCACGCAGCGCACCGCGCGGAAGCCCGCCCGCTCCAGCCAGACGCCGAGTGCGGTCACCGACGGCAGGAACCAGACATTGCGCATGCGGGCGTAGCGTCCCCGCTGCACCAGCGCCGTGTCCGGGCCGCCCTCGACCACCAGCGTCTCCAGAACGAGCTCCCCGCCGGGTCGCAGCCAGCGCCGCAGCTGCGCCAGATGGCCGAAGGGGGAGCGGCGGTGGTAGAGCACCCCCATGGAGAACACAGTGTCGAGGCCGTCCGGCGGCTCCGGCAGATCCTCGAGGGGCGCGGGCAGCAGCCAGAACGGCAGCGGCGGCATGAAGTGCCGGAGCGCGCGGTACTGCAGGCTGAACAGCCGCGTCGGATCCGCCCCCATCACCCAGCGGGCGCCGTCGCCGAGCATCCGCAGCGCGTAGTAGCCGTTGCCGCAGCCGACGTCCAGCACCCTGCGGCCGCGAAGATCGGCCAGGTGGCCGGTGAGGCGGTCCCACTTCAGGTCCGAGCGCCATTCGGCGTCCACGCGGACGCCGTGTACGTCGAAGGGTCCCTTGCGCCAGGGCGCGAGCGCCAGCAGGGCCTCGCGGATGGTCTCCCGGGTCTGCCCGTCGGCCCGGGTGCCGATGGTTACCGCCGGGCCGTCGCCGGCGGGCGGCACCGGCTCGAGGCAGGGCAGGCGCTCCACGGCGGCTTCCCACCGGGCCTGGTCGCCGTGGGGACGGGCGGCCGCGGCGGTAGCGGCCGACACCAGCGCCTCGGCCCAGTCACCCGCGCCCTCGGCCGCCAGCGTCCGTTGCAGGAGTTCGAGATCGGCCACGGCCACGGCGATCAGCCTCCGCAGCCCGCCCGATACGCTGTCGCGGCTGCCATCAGACGACCGCGACGAAAGAGGCGAAATTGAGCTCCTGCATCCAGCAGGCGGCGTGTCCGAAGCCGGCCCCGCGCAGCCGCTCCAGGTGGGTCTCGGCGGTGTCGGGCACCAGCACCTTCTCCAGCGCCGCGCGCTTGCGGCTGATCTCCAGCTCGCTGTAGGCGTTGGCCCGCTTGAAGTCGTGGTGCAGGTCGATGAACAGGGCGTCCAGCACGGGGTCGGCGAGGCGGATTTTCTCCGACAGCACCAGGATGCCGCCGTCGCGCATGCCGCCCCGGATGCGTGCGAGCAGGTCCGGCCGGTCGCCCGGGGGCACGAACTGCAGCGTATAGTTCAGCACCACCAGGCTCGCATCCCGCACCACGGTCTCGCGCAGGTCCTCGGTGCGCAGCTCGACGGCAACGCCGACTACGCTCTCGTCGAGTATCTGCCCGCAGCGCTCGATCATGGCCGGCGAGTTGTCCACGGCCACGATGCGTACGTCGCCGCCGGCAATGCCGACGTCGAGGCCGCGGGCCATCGCGAGGGTGGCGGCGCCCAGGGAACAGCCGAGGTCGTAGCAGACGGAACCGGGCGTCACGGCCCGGGCGGCCAGGCGCTCGATCTCCGCCAGCGTGCGGCCGTAGCCGGGCACGGAACGCCGGATCATGTCGCCGAAGACCTCGGCGACGCGCTCGTTGAATTCGAACGAGCCCGGGTTGCCGCCGGACTCCCGGTAGATAGAATCGCGTTTCGGGCCTGGCATGGAAAGATGGTCCGGCTGCCGCCCGGTGGCGTCAAGACCGGCCGGCGGGAACGTCCGGTCCCCGGTCCGGTCACAGGAGGAGCGATGCTGGCTGAGCTGCACAGGGAACTCGGCATCCCGCCGGATTACGGCCGGGTGCCGCCGCGACCCCGTTTCGAGGAGGCCACGGGCCTGATCGACGTGGGCCCCAATCTCGTGGG
>CAZRSA010000262.1:0-2665 GCA_964602525.1 uncultured Woeseiaceae bacterium | reverse complement strand
GTCATCCAGACCCAGCGCATGATCATGGCGAACCTGGCCCAGGGGCGCCAGGTGCTGGGTGAGACGGCGGGCTGGGGCGAGGTGATGCTGGACTGGCTCCCCTGGAACCACGTCTCGGGTGCCTGCACCAAAATGGGTGTTCTGGTCAGCGGCGGCACGCTGCACATCGACGGTGGGCGCCCCCTGCCGGGCCAGTTCGACCTCACGATCCGCAACCTCAAGGACGTGCCGGTCAGTTTCTTCACCAACGTGCCCGCCGGCTACGCCATGCTGGCCGACGCGCTGGAGCGCGACGGGGAGCTGCGCGAGCGCTTCTTCTCGAAGCTCCGTCTCGCGCTCTACGGGGGCGCCGGCCTGCCCCAGGCGCTGTACGACCGGCTGCAGGAGCTGGCGGTCCGCACCACCGGCAAACGGGTCTTCTTCACCACCGGCTACGGGGCCACGGAGACCGCCTCGGGCTGCATGGCCATCTATTTCGACAGCGAAGAGGTGGGCATCGGCCTGCCGATGCCCGGCCTGACGATCAAGCTGGTGCCGCAGCAAGACCGTTACGAGATCCGGATGAAGGGGCCGATGATCACGCCGGGTTATCTGCACATGCCGGAGAAGAACGCCGAGGTATTCGATGCCGAAGGCTACTTCGTCATCGGCGACGCAGCGCAGTTCAACGAACCCGCAGACATCGACCGGGGGCTGAAATTCGCCGGCCGCCTGGCCGAGGAGTTCAAGCTGGCCAACGGCACCTGGGTCTCTGCCGGCAACCTGCGGGCCGCCGTGGTGCAGGCCTGCTCGCCGCTGGTGAGCGACGTCCTGGTCTGCGGGCTGAACCGCGACTACGTCGCCGTGCTCGCCTGGCCAAATCCGGCCGGCGTCGAGCAGGTAATCGGGGGTGCACCACCCGCCGGCGCCCTGGCCGGTGAGTCCGCCATACGCGAACACCTCCGCCGGGCCCTGCGGGCCCACAACGCCGCCAATCCGGGCTCGAGCACGCGCATCCGCCGTATCGCGTTCCTGGACGAGCCCCCCAGCATCGACGGCCACGAGCTCTCGGACAAGGGCACGGTGAACCAGTCGGTGGCGCTGCGCCGGCGCGCAGGCGACGTGGAGCGCCTGTACCAGAACCCGCCCGGCCCGGACGTCGTCGTTCTCGACTGATCCGCCGCCTGCGGAACTGCTCCCCGTCCCGTCCGGAAGGCCCGCCCGGGGCGGGCCGCCTGCCGTGCCGGCCCGGTTCTCCGGGGTCTCCCTGCGCCTTGGCGTGACCCGCGTAGGTATCTACCAGTATGGAGTCACGGAGTGCATGATCCAACAATATACGCGGATGGGGGACTAGCGCCTGAGAGACAAGCAGAACGCTACGTATCGAACCCGTCCGCGCTGGTGACGGCCAGCCGCGTTGCGGCCCTCGATGGTGGCATGCGCGGGCCGGCCGGTTCAGCGACGAACATAGCAGCAGAAGAGGACGTCGCCATGGCAGCCCGAGAAACCCTGTACGAGGTCATGCGCCAGCATGGCATCACCCGCCGCAGCTTTCTGAAGTTCTGCAGCCTGACCGCCGCCGGCCTCGGCCTCGGTCCGGAGTTCGCGGGCAAGATCGCCTACGCGCTCGAGACCAAGCCGCGCACGCCGGTGATCTGGCTGCATGGCCTGGAGTGCACTTGCTGCACCGAAGCTTTCATCCGGTCGGGCAATCCCCTCGCCAGCGACGTCGTGCTGTCCATGATCTCTCTGGACTACGACGACACGCTCATGGCCGCCGCCGGTCATCAGGCGGAGGAGATCCTGAAGCAGACCATCGAGAAGTACGACGGCGAGTTCATCCTGGCCTGCGAGGGCAACCCGCCGCTGAACGAGGACGGGGTCTACTGCATGACGGGCGGAGTTCCCTACCTCGACAAGCTCAAGGAGATGGCCGCTCACTGCAAGGCCATCGTCGCCTGGGGCTCCTGTGCTTCCTGGGGCTGTGTGCAGGCCGCGAAGCCGAACCCGACCCGCGCCGTTCCGATCCACAAGGTGATCAAGGACAAGCCCATCGTGAAGGTGCCGGGTTGCCCGCCGATTCCGGAGGTCATGACCGGCGTGTTGACCTACATGATCGCCTTCGACCAACTGCCCGAACTGGATCGCCAGGGTCGGCCGAAGATGTTCTACAGCCAGCGGCTGCATGACAAGTGCTACCGGCGGCCGCACTTCGACGCCGGCCAGTTCGTCGAGGAGTTCGACGACGAGGGCGCCAAGAAGGGCTACTGCCTGTACAAGGTCGGCTGCAAGGGCCCGACCACGTACAACGCCTGCTCCACGGTGGAGTGGAACGACGGCCTGTCCTGGCCGGTGAAGTCGGGCCATGGCTGCCTTGGCTGCGCGGAAGACGATTTCTGGGACAAGGGCAGCTTCTACAGTGCGATCGGCAAACTCGACGTCGCTCCAACCGGCGCCGAGGCCACGGCCGATCAGATCGGCGGAGTACTCGCCGGTGCAGCGGCTATTGGTGTGGCGGCCCACGCGGCCGGCTCCGCCATCAGCCACATGACGCGCAAACAGCCTGAGGAGACGCAGTAATGGCCAGCATCACCACGCCGAACGGCTTCAATCTTGACGACAGCGGTCAGCGCGTGGTCGTGGACCCGGTCACCCGGATCGAGGGCCACCTGCGCATCGAAGTCAA
>CAZRSA010000261.1:1464-2692 GCA_964602525.1 uncultured Woeseiaceae bacterium | reverse complement strand
CATCGCGGGAGTTGCTGCTTTCGTTGATGGTGGCCAGATTCGGATTTTGTCCGATGAGGCAGGCGTTACCGTAGAAGACACGACCGGCACGGAGACGGGTCTCGGGGGCGGTGGCGTCTCTACTGCTCTTGAGGCGAACGCGGCGGGTGATGAATCGATCGCTGGCGTGTCCATCGACACGGTCGCCGGCGCCAACTTCGCCATTGCCCGTGTGGACTCCGCGCTGACGGACGTGAACGGCCTCCGCGCGAACCTGGGTGCCATCCAGAACCGCTTCGAGTCCACCATCACCAACCTGCAGACGGTGAGCGAGAACCTGTCCGCCTCCCGCGGCCGGATTCAGGACGCCGACTTCGCTGCCGAGACCGCCAACCTGACCAAGGCGCAGGTCCTGCAGCAGGCCGGTGTGGCCGTGCTCGCACAGGCGAACGCCCAGCCCCAGCTGGCGCTGAGCCTCCTGCAGTAAGCGAGAGCCGTAGCGATACAGCAATAGCAATCGCAATTGCAATCGCTGGATGGGGGAGGGGCGGCCGCGTGCCGCCCCTTCCTTCTCTCCTCCCGGACGGTCAAGGCCCGAACCATCGGAGCGACCAGGAGCAACCATGAGAACTCATGACGCCGGCCACCAGGCCCATCCCGTCGAGCAGCCGGCAACGGCGGGCGAGGCGGACGTACACGGCGGCAACGAGACGCCGGCGGCTGGCACGACCTTGCCGTTTTCCGCGCCCCGGGACGTGCGGCGGCAGCTGGAGATGGCCGTGCACCAGCTGAATACGGGCAGCATCCGCTCCGGCATGTATCTGCGGTTTGCGGTCGACTACAGCGAAAACCCCGCAACCGTGCGGGTTACGGATTCGAAATCCGGCGAACTCGTCCGGTCCATCCCCTGGGCGGAACTCCTCCCGGAGCTGGACCGCTCGCCGGACGCAAGCGAGGCCTGAACTGGCACGCTTCTTGGATTGCAGTGCAGGGGCGGGCAGACGAACGCCCCGGCGGTAACGACGACTGAGACGGCGACAGACATGGCGAGCATCACCTCAACGGGCATCGGATCGGGACTGGACGTCGGCGGCATCGTCGAGCAGCTGGTCGCGGCCGAGGGCCAGCCGGCCGAGCAGCGCTTTGCGCGGCAGGAGGCCCGGGCACAGTCCGAGCTGTCCGCCTATGGCACGCTGAAGTCCGCCCTGTCCGAGTTCCGCGACCAGCTCGACGGCATGCGCGAGCTGAA
>CAZRSA010000261.1:0-1364 GCA_964602525.1 uncultured Woeseiaceae bacterium | reverse complement strand
GCCGGCGAGGACGGCTTCGCCACACGCCTGTTCGACCGGGTCGACCGGGTGCTGGCCGACGACGGCGCCATCGAGGCACGCACCGAGGGGCTGAACAGTCGCATCGAGCGCATCGACGAGCAGCGCGAAGCCCTGGGACGGCGCCTGGAGGCCCTGGAGACGCGCCTGCTGCGCCAGTTCAACGCCCTCGACTCGCTCGTGAGCCAGCTGAACAACACCAGCAGCTTCCTCACCCAGCAGCTCGCCAACCTGCCCACGCCGGGAGAGGGCTGACGGCCCCCGGGCCCGAGCCTGACAACAGAAAGAGGACAGACAGGAAATGACCTACGCAGCCGGTCCCAACGCACTCCGTAACTACCAGAAGATGCACGTCGAGCAGGAGGTGGCGGACGCGAGCCCCTACCAGCTGATCCAGCTCATGCTGGACCGCCTGCTGGCGAAAGTCGCGGTCGCCCGCGGCCACCTCGAGCGAGGCGACGCCGCCGCCAAGGGGCCCGAGATCAGCAGGGCCATCGCCCTCGTCGACGGGCTGCGGGTGAGCCTGGACGCCGACAGGGGCGGCGAGATCGCCGCCAACCTCGCGGGCCTGTACGACTACATCTCCCGCCGCCTGCTGCATGCCCAGCTCCACGACGACCCCTCCGCCCTGAACGAGGTCGCCTCACTGGTGCGGGAGATCAAGAGCGCCTGGGAGGCCATCGCCGACCAGGTGGACGCCGGCTCCGATGCCCGCGCGGTCGGCGCCGGGGGCGCCGTGTGACCACGGCCCTCGCCGAGATCGAATCACTCTCCCGCGGCATGCGCCGCGCGGCCGGTCGGGGCGACTGGCAAGCCGTGGAGGCGGCCCTGGGCGAGCGCGACCGGCTCGTCCGTGACCTGCTGGCCGGCCCGGACGCGGCCGGCTGCGCCGGCGCACTGCGGCGGCTGCTGGACGAGGACGGCGAAACCCTGGCCCTGGCCCGCAATGCCCGCGACGCCGTGGCCGCCGAACTCCGCAGGCTCGATGACGGGCGCAAGGCGGTGCAGGCCTACGGCGGTACGCCGAACCGCCAGAGCCGCCGGAGCATTGCTACGGCGAGTACGGCGGATCCGGGCCGCTGCGCGGACGCCGGGGACGAGACCGACGGCCATGACGGCGATGACGGCCACGACGGCCACACGGGGCACGGTCGCCTCGATCCCCTGGAGGCCTGATTTCACATAACCCGCCGAACTGTGACGATGATCACGACCCGCCGGCCGTGACCCGATTACCCTTGCGCCCCTGTATCATCCCGCGTGCAAAGCCGAGGAGCCGGACGGGGCGTGAGCGAGACCAAGAGCGACAAGGCGGCCAGCCGGATACTGGTGCTGGAGCAGGATGC
>CAZRSA010000260.1:0-2698 GCA_964602525.1 uncultured Woeseiaceae bacterium | reverse complement strand
TCGTCCAGCTGCACCAGGTCTTCCCGGGCGATGGAACTCGTGTGGTCCTCTTCCTCGGCGAGGAGCTCGAAGCCCTCGTCGATGGTGACGCTGATGATGTACTCGCCCATACGCAGCACGTCGCCGTCGAACAGGCGCTGCGGCCTGGCCCGGCCCACGGGCACGTCGGAGCCGTTGACGTAGACCCCGTTCATGCTGGTGTCGATCAGGTAGTAACTGCCGGCCTGGAAGTCGATGGTGGCGTGATGGCTGGAGATATAGCGCTCGGCATCCGGCAGGCGCCAGTCGTTGTCCTCGGCGCGCCCGATCGTACCGCCCTCGCGGCCGAACTGCCGGACCACGTTGTCACCCAGCCGTTGCCGCTGCGCATGGCTGGTTACTTCGAGTGTCAGTGCCATCGTCGGCCTCTCTGTCGGTGGTCACCCTGCGTCCGCCGCGAACTCCATGTACACCGACGGATAGTGGCCTATTCTGGGCGCGGCGTTCCGGGCCGGGCGTGTCCCGGTTCACATTTACGCCACAGCGGGTGCCGGAAACCCTTGAAATCCCTCTCCCACGCCCGAGATCACCGGCGCGGCGCCGGCAGGCGGTGCGGCAATTCGGTTACACTCGGCCGCAGAGAACGGAGCCTCCCGCAATCATGTCGACCAAACGCATCTACAGGATCTCCTTCGCCAGCCAGGGCAAGGTCTACGAGGTCTATGCCGGCGGTGTGAGCCACGGCGACCTGTTCGGATTCCTCACCGTCGAGGATCTCCTGTTCGGCGAGCGCAGCACGGTGGTCGTGGATCCCTCGGAGGAGAAAGTGAAGGCCGAGTTCGAGGGCGTCAGCCGCACCTATCTGCCGCTGCACTCGGTACTGCGGGTGGACGAGGTGGAGAAGCAGGGCACGAGCAAGATCAGCAAGGCCGAGGACGGCAACGTCACCCAGTTCCCCATGCCGATGTATTCGCCTCCGGGCGACAAGTCCTGACCCGGGCCGCGTGGCCAGTCTGCGTCAAGATCCCCGTCCGGATACCGGCCGCGAGTACCACCGCTTCGTGCTGACCGGCGCAGAAGCGCTTTCCGGGTTCCGGCTCGAGCGCCTGCGCGATGCGCTGCAGCCGCGGCTGCCGGGGCTCGACAGGCTGGAGGCCCGCTACCGCTACTTCGTCGAGGCGGACCGTCAGCCGGACTCGGCGGAGCTGGAGGTGCTGGGCGCGCTGCTCGGCGCCCGGGCCGGCGACGACTCGCCGCCAGACGACGCATCGCCCGTCCTCGTAACCACGCCGCGCATCGGCACCATCTCGCCCTGGTCCAGCAAGGCCACCGACATCGTCCACGCCTGCGGCCTGGGCGCGGTGCGGCGGGTGGAGCGGGGCACGGCCTGGCGTCTGGTGGGCGTGCGTGCCGACGAGGGCGTCCTGCAGGCCGCCGCCGCGCGCCTGCACGACCGCATGACCGAGAGCGTGTTCCGGGACGCCGCCGACCTGGTCGCCATGTTCGCCCACCGCGAGCCCGCGCCCCAGCAGACGATTTCCCTCGCGGCGGAGGGGCGCGCGGCACTCGAGCGGGCCAACGCCGAACTGGGCCTCGCCCTGGCGCAGGAGGAGATGGACTACCTCGCCGAGGCCTACGGTCGGCTGGGCCGGGACCCCACCGATACCGAGCTGATGATGTTCGCCCAGGCCAATTCCGAGCACTGCCGGCACAAGATCTTCAACGCCGAGTGGATGGTGGACGGCGAGCCCCAGCCGCTGAGCCTGTTCGCGATGATCCGGGAATCCACGAAGCAGAGCCCGGACGGCATCCTCTCCGCCTACAGCGACAACGCCGCCGTCATCGAGGGCTGGCGGGCGCTGCGACTCATCCCGGAAGCGGAGACCCGGCGCTACCGCTACGTGGACGAGCCGGTGCACATCCTGATGAAGGTGGAAACCCACAACCACCCCACCGCCATCTCGCCGTTCCCGGGGGCGGCCACCGGCGCGGGCGGCGAGATCCGGGACGAAGGCGCCACCGGCCTGGGCGGCAAGCCCAAGGCCGGCCTGACCGGTTTCACGGTCTCCCACCTGCACATCCCGGATGCGCCACGGCCCTGGGAGCGGGACAGCGGCAGGCCGGACCGCATCGCGCCGGCGCTGGACATCATGCTGGAGGGGCCGATCGGCGCGGCGTCCTTCAACAACGAGTTCGGCCGGCCCAACCTGGCCGGGTATTTCCGCGCCTGGGAGGCGCGGCCGGACTGGCTGCCGGAGGGCGAGAGCCGCGGCTACCACAAGCCCATCATGATCGCCGGCGGCCTCGGCAACGTGCGCGAAGGCCATGCAGTGAAGGGCGAGGTGCCGGCCGGCACCCGGCTCGTGGTCCTGGGCGGCCCGGCCATGCTCATCGGCCTCGGCGGCGGCGCGGCCTCGAGCCTCGCCAGCGGCGCCAGCACCGAGGAGCTGGACTTCGCCTCGGTGCAGCGCGGCAACCCGGAGATGCAGCGCCGTGCGCAGGAGGTCATCGACGGCTGCTGGGCGCGGGGCGACGACAACCCCGTCGTGCTGATTCACGACGTAGGCGCTGGCGGCCTGTCCAACGCCGTACCCGAGGCGGTGGACCACAGCAAGCGGGGCGGGCGCTTCGAGCTGCGCGAGGTGCCCAACGACGAGCCCGGCATGAGCCCCATGGCCATCTGGTGCAACGAGGCGCAGGAGCGCTACGTGCTGGTGAT
>CAZRSA010000259.1:1509-2699 GCA_964602525.1 uncultured Woeseiaceae bacterium | reverse complement strand
GCGGAGGCCATCGCCGACATGGCGCTGGAGAACTACGTGGAGATGCGCGACACGGTGCGCGACCCCCGCTTCCACCTGAAGAAGGCCCTGGCCTTCGAACTCGAGCGCCGCTGTCCCGGCCGCTTCGTGCCCCGCTATTCCATGGTGATGTTCCATGCGGAGATTCCCTACGCCGAGGCGCTGGCCCGGGGCGAGGTGCAGGCGCGGCTGCTGGAGGAGCTGACCGCGGATGCCGGCTCGCTGGCCGACGTGGACCTGGGGCTGGCCGAGCGGCTCGTCAGCGAACGCCTGGCGCCCCTGCCCTACGCTCCAGCGTGAGGTAGCTGTAGCCGAGTTCCCGTTCCCCGCCGGCCGGGAAGTCCTCGCGCTCCACCGCGCGCCAGTCGACGTTGTCGAGGGAGGGGAAGCGGGTGTCGCCCGCGAACGCGCGGTGCAGCCGGGTCAGGTAGATGCGCCCGGCCAGCGGCAGCGCCTCCCGGTAGAGCGCGGCGCCCCCGATCACCATCACTTCTTCCGCGTCGCCAGCCAGCACCAGGGCGGCATCCAGGCCGTCGGCCGCCTCGCAGCCCTCCGCGGCGTAGCCGGGTCTTCGGCTCAGCACGATGTTGCGCCGGCCCGGCAGGGGCCGGCCGATGGACTCGTGGGTGCGCCGGCCCATGACGATCGGCTTGCCCATGGTGATGTCCCGGAAGCGGCGCAGATCCTCCGGCAGATGCCAGGGCAGGCGGTTGTCGACGCCGATCACGTCGTTGGCGGCGGCGGCGACGATGAGCGAGACCAGGGGGCCGTCGGACATGCGCGGCCTCTCACACGGCCACGGGGGCCTTGATGTGGGGGTGGTGACGATAACCGCGGATCTCGAAATCCTCGTAGCGGTAATCGAACAGGCTCGGCGGCCGGCGTTTCAGCTCGAGGGTCGGCAGCGGCAACGGCTCCCGGGTGAGCTGCTCGTCGGCCTGTTCCAGGTGATTGAGGTAGAGGTGGCAGTCACCGCCGGTCCAGATGAACTCGCCGACGCCGAGCCCGGTCTGCTGCGCCACCATGTGGGTCAGCAGCGCATAGGAGGCGATGTTGAATGGCACGCCCAGGAAGATGTCGGCGCTCCTCTGATAGAGCTGGCAGGACAGGCGCCCCTCCGCCACGTAGAACTGGAAGAAGGCGTGGCAGGGGGCCAGCGCCATGCGGTCGAG
>CAZRSA010000259.1:0-1409 GCA_964602525.1 uncultured Woeseiaceae bacterium | reverse complement strand
CCCCGGGTGAGCCAGCCGAAGGCGAGATACTCGCCGTCGTCGGGCAGGCGTACGAACTCCACCGCCGTGCGGAAGACGCCGTAGCCCAGCAGGAACAGGCCGGAGACGGCCATGGTGGGGCGCGGCCGGGCCGAGTACACCCAGAGGATGACGAACAGCACCAGGCCCTCCAGCAGCGCCTCGTAGAGCTGGGAGGGGTGCAGCACCTCCGGGCCGGGATGGAAGCCCTGGAAGACGTCGTCCGGGACCCGGAAACCCCAGGGCAGGTCCGTGGGCTTGCCCCACAGCTCGCCGTTGATGAAGTTGCCGATGCGCCCGGCGCCGAGGCCGATGGGCACCAGCGGCGCCACGAAGTCGGTCATCTGCCAGAAGCCGCGGCCCACCCGCCGGCCGAGCAGCCACATGGCCACCAGCACGCCTAGCAGCCCGCCGTGGAAGGACATGCCGCCCTCCCAGATCTTGACCGGGTACAGCGGATCCCGTGCCCATTCGCCAAGCCCGTAGAAGAGCACGTAGCCGATCCGCCCGCCCAGCATGACGCCGAGCGCGCCGTAGAAGATCAGGTCGTCCACCTGCTGGGGGCTGACGGGGGCGTCGGCGCGCTGCGCCCGGTGCCGTGCCAGCAACCAGGCAGCCACGAAACCGACCAGGTACATCAGACCGTACCAGCGTACCCCCAGGGGGCCGATGGAGAAGATGACGGGGTCTATCCGGGGGTAATCGAGCATGGCGGCGTAGTCTAGCACCGGGCCGGGGCATCCTCACCTCGCCGGCACCTGCGGTATAGTGGCCCGCCACGCGAAGCAAGGAAGGTGTGCCATGGCCACGCCCGAAGGCCGCCGGGAGACCAACCGCCTGGCTGACGAGACCAGCCCCTACCTGCTCCAGCATGCGCACAACCCGGTGGACTGGTATCCCTGGGGCCCCGAGGCGCTGGAGACGGCCCGGGAGACGGGCAAGCCGATACTGCTCTCGGTGGGCTACTCGGCCTGCCACTGGTGCCACGTGATGGCCCACGAGTCCTTCGAGGACGAGGACACGGCCGCGCTGATGAACGAGCTGTTCGTCAACGTGAAGGTTGATCGGGAAGAGCGGCCGGACATCGACCGCATCTACCAGATCGCCCATCAGCTCATCGCCCAGCGCCCGGGCGGCTGGCCGCTGACCATGTTCCTCACGCCCGAGGAGCAGCTGCCGTTCTTCGGCGGCACGTATTTCCCGAAAGAGGCGCGCTACGGCATGCCGGCCTTCCGCGACATCCTTGCGCGGGTGGCGGAGTACTTCCGGCAGAACCCGGAGGACGTGCGGCGCCAGGGACGTCAGCTCGCCCATATCTTCCCGAAGCTGGATCCGGAGCCGGCCGGGGAAGACGTCGCGCTGGACGCGACCCCCATCGCGAAGGCCCGCGA
>CAZRSA010000258.1:0-2705 GCA_964602525.1 uncultured Woeseiaceae bacterium | reverse complement strand
CAGGATCGGCGCGCCGGCCGCGCGGATGACCGAGCGACGGGCGAACAGCCGTTGCCGCGCCATGCGCTCGGGCAGCCCCGGATAGCCGTCCTCGCCGGGCTCGAACACGGCATATTCGAAGGGTTCCCGGGTGACGTCGTCCAGGCGGGCCAGTGCCTCGCCCAGCGGGCGATCGCCCAGCGCCGCCAGCGCGGGGAAGCGCGCCAGTGTGCCGGCCGGGATCACGCTGGAGGCCACCACCAGCTCGCCCGCCGCACCGCCCATGCTGATCTCGCGGACGAGCGCCTCGCCGGGGTCGCCGTCCAGGAGGCTGCGTTCTTCCCTATCGAGCGGCCGGCGGCCCTCTGCGTGCACCGCGAGCCGGAAGCTGGTCGGTTGGAAGGAGCGGATGCGGGGCGTGAGCAGGCCGTGATCGGCGAGCCAGCCGATCAGGCCGTCCGGCACCGAGGCCGGGATGGTGCCCGACCAGGAGCCGCCGCCCGACGCTTGTTCGTTACCCGGGAGCATGGAAGTGCAGAGTGTAGACGAGATCGCGCTTCGTGACAGTGCAGCGGCGGCGCGGAGGCGATCATACGCTGCCGTAGCGGCTGGCGCCGCCCAGCCAGCGCTGAATGATGGCCTCGGTGTCCGCCGGCGACACGGCCGCTGCGGCGAGCTGTACCTTGGGCATCAGCGCGGCGTCCCGGCTGAGATCGGCGATGCGCAGCTGCATGGCGCCGGTCTGGCGCGTGCCCAGCACCTCGCCCGGGCCGCGCAGGCGTAGATCCTCCTCGGCCACGACGAAGCCGTCGCTGGTCTCGCGCAGCACAGCCAGGCGCCGGCGCGCCATTTCGGACAGCGGCGGGCGGTACATGAGCAGACAGGTGCTCTCCCGGCTGCCGCGGCCCACCCGCCCGCGCAGCTGGTGCAGCTGGGACAGGCCCATGCGCTCGGCGTTCTCCACAATCATCAGGCTGGCGTTCGGCACGTCCACGCCCACCTCGATCACGGTGGTGGCGACCAGCAGCCGGAGCTCGCCGGCCTTGAACGCCTGCATCACCGCCTCCTTGTCGGTGGGCCTCATGCGGCCGTGGACCAGCCCGACGGGTATGCCGGGCAGGGCCTCGCCCAGCATGCGGTAGCTGGCTTGCGCGGCCTGGTAGTCCAGCTGTTCGCTCTCCTCCACCAGCGGACACACCCAGTAGGCCTGGCGGCCCTCGGCGCAGGCCCGCCGGACCCGCTCGATGACCTCCTCGCGCCGTGTCTCCGGCAGCACCACCGTGGTCACCGGTCGGCGTCCCGGCGGCAGCTCGTCGATGACCGAGGTGTCCAGGTCGGCGTAGGCGGTCATCGCCAGCGTGCGCGGTATCGGCGTGGCCGTCATCACCAGCTGGTGGGGCCGGGTCACGCCCTGCTCGCCCTTCTCCCGCAGGGCGAGCCGCTGGTGGACGCCGAAGCGGTGCTGCTCGTCGATCACCACCAGCGCCAGGTTGTCGAAGGCGACGGACTCCTGGAACAGCGCGTGGGTGCCGATGACCATCGCCGCGCTGCCGTCCGCGATGGCAGCCAGCGCTTCCCGCCGCGCCCTGGAGCGCAGGCTGCCGGTAAGCCAGACCGGGCGGAGGCCGAGCGGCGCGAGCCAGGCGCCGAAGCTCCTGTAATGCTGCTCGGCGAGGAGTTCCGTCGGCGCCATGAGCGCCGCCTGACAGCCGGCCGAGATGGCCATGAGGCAGGCGGCGGCCGCCACCACCGTCTTGCCGGAGCCCACGTCGCCCTGCACCAGCCGGAGCATCGGGTGAGGCCGGGCAATGTCCGTGGCGATCTCCGCCAGCACCCGCTCCTGGGCCGCCGTCAGGCGGAAGGGCAGGCCGTCCAGGAAGCGACGGGCCAGCCCGTCGCCGTCGGGCAGTGCCGGCGCCAGCTCATCGCGGATGCGGTGGCGCAGCCGCCTGAGGCTCAGGTGATGGGCGAGCAGCTCCTCGAAGGCGAGACGCTGCTGGCACGGATGCCCGCCCGCCGCGAGTTCCGCCTGATCCACACCGCGGGGCGGCCGGTGCAGGTATTCCACCGCCTCGGTCAGCGTCGGCAGATCCGTACGTTCCAGCACCTGCCGCGGCACCAGCTCGGTGGGCGCCTCCCGGCGCATCAGGTCCAGGGCCTCGGCGACCAGACGTCGCAGCCGGCCCTGCTGCACGCCCTCGGTGGTCGGGTAGACCGGCGTCAGCCGGTCCTCCACGGGTACCGGCTCGTCGGCTCCCAGCAGGCGGTATTCCGGGTGCACCATCTCCTTGCCCGCGGGACCCGGGCGGACCTCGCCGTAGCAGGCGATGCGCGAACCCCGGGCCAGCCGCGCCTGCTGGGAGCGGGAGAAATGGAAAAAGCGCAGGGTGAGCTGGCCGGAGCCGTCCGTGATACGCACGAGCAGCGCTCGCCGCCCGCGGTAGACGATCTCGGCCAGCAGGATGTCGCCGGCCACCAGCACCCGCTCCCCGTGCCGGGCCGAACCGATGCGGGTCACCCGGGTGCGGTCCTCGTAGCGCAGCGGCAGCAGAAACAGCAGGTCCTCCACCGTGTCCGCGCCGAGGCGGGCCAGTTTCTCCGCCAGAGCGGGCCCGACGCCCCTGAGCGCCGTCAGCGGCGAGCCGAGGCCCGGGGTCGCGGAGGCGGCTTGCCGGTTCACGGCACCAGGATGGCGTCTGCCTCCACGTCGACCCCCTTCGGCAGCG
>CAZRSA010000257.1:0-2723 GCA_964602525.1 uncultured Woeseiaceae bacterium | reverse complement strand
GGTTCATCAGCTTCTTCCTGCTGGAGCAGCTCCTGCACTGGCATCACTGCCGCCGTGCGAGTTCGGAGTGCCGCGAGCCCGTGACCTATCTGATACTCGTCGGCGACGGACTGCACAACTTCATCGGCGGGCTGGCCGTGGCGAGCACCTTCCTCATGGATATCCGCCTCGGCATCACGGCCTGGATCGCCGCCGCGATGCACGAGGTGCCTCAGGAACTCGGCGACTTCGGCGTGCTGGTCCACGGCGGCTGGCCCCGGCGCAAGGCCCTGCTGCTGAACCTGCTGTCCGGGCTGGCCTTCCTCGCGGGCGGGCTGGTGACCTGGTTCGCGTCGTTCCGCATGGACGTCTCGCTGCTGGTGCCCTTCGCCGCCGGGAATTTCCTCTACATCGGCGCGGCGGACCTGATCCCGGAGGTCAACCGGCACGCCGTGACGCGCTCCAACGTGATCCACGTCGCCGCGTTCCTGGCCGGCATCGCGCTGCTGTGGACGGCGAGCCTGCTGAAGTGAGGCGCTCCGGGACGCACGGGGAGGCGTGGTGAACGGCATCGCCGGCGCGCTGTTGCCGGTGCTCGCACTCATCGTCACAGGCTACGCGCTGCGCCGTCTGTCGTTCCTTCCGGAGGGCGCCTGGGCCGGTATCGAGCGGCTTACCTACTTCGTGCTGTTTCCCGCGCTGCTGATCCGTACCCTCGGCGGCCAGCGGCTGGAAGGCGCCCCCTGGCCGGAAGTCCTCGCGGTGGTCGTGCCGGCGGTGTCGGCGGCGGCTCTGGTACTCCTCGCCTGGCGCCGGCTCTCGCCGGGCACGGCTGGCCCCACCTTCACCTCGGTGTTCCAGGGCGGCGTGCGCTTCAACACCTACATCGCGCTGGCCGTCGCGCAGGCTTTCTACGGCGAGGCGGGCCTCGCCATGGGCGTGCTGGCCGCCGGGTTCATGATCGTGCTGATCAACCTGCTGTGCGTGACCTCGCTGGCGGTGTGGGGTGCCAGGCGCAGCGGGACCGGCCGCATGCTGCGGGACGTCGCGGGCAACCCCCTGATCGTCGCCTGCGCCATCGGCTGGTTCCTCAGCCTGAGCGGTATCGGCATGCCGGCGCCGGCGGCCGACGTGCTGGAGGTGCCGGGCCGCGCCGCGCTGCCTCTGGGGCTGCTGGCTGTGGGCGCAGCGCTGAGGCCGGCCGCCCTGCGGGGCCACGCCGGGCACGTCGCGGTCTCCTCCGCGGTGCAGTTCGGCGTCAAGCCGGCGGTGGCGTTCGCGCTGGTCTCGCTCACCGGGCTGACTGGTGCGGCCGCGGGCGCCGTGCAGATCGCGCTGATGTCGCCCACGGCGCCATCAGCCTACATCCTGGCAGGCCAGCTCGGCGGCGACCGGGACACCATGGCCTCCATCATCACCGGCCAGACGCTGCTCGCCTTCCCCGTCATGCTCCTGCTGGCCGACCTGCTGCCGGGCTGATCGTCGGCCTGACCGCCGGCAGTGCTACCAGCTGTTCCTGAGCTCCCTCAGCTTCAGGAAGACCTCTTTCGGGGACGGCTCCGCCGGCAGGTCGGGAAACGCCTCGCGCAGGCGGTCGATGACGGTGCGGCTGCGCAGGCGGAAGAAGGTGTTGATCTCCTTCTCCTGCGCCAGGTCGGTGACCAGGGCGTCGGCCGGGTCCATGTCCTCCACCCGCTCCAGCAGGGCGGCGGCGGCCTCGTTGTCGGGTTCCCGGTCGAGGGTGAAGCGCAGGTTGTTGCGCAGATATTCGTGCCCCGGATAGACCCGGGTGCTCTCGTCCAGACGGTCGAGCTGATTGACGAAGGTCTCGTAGAGCTCCTGCGGGTGCCCGCCGTTGTGACAGTTGCCGGCGCCGGCGTTGAAGAGGGTGTCGCCGCTGAGCAGGGCCGGCTCGTCGGTGTGCGCCAGCAGGCAGATGTGGCTCATGGTGTGGCCCGGCGTGTCCAGGCATTCCAGCTCCACGCTGCGGCCCACGCGCACGACGTCGCCGGCCCCGACGCCCCGGTCCATGCCCGGGATACGGTCCGCGGCGTTGCGATGCGCTATCACCTTCGCGCCGGTGGCGGATACCAGCCCCTTGTTGCCGCCGGTATGGTCCGGGTGTTCGTGGGTATTGAGCAGCTGGGTAATCTCCCAGCCCCGCTCACGCGCCCGGTCCAGGCACCGGCGGAATTCCAGGGGGTCCACGGCCAGGGCCTCGCCGGTCTCCGGGCAGGCGATGAGGTAGTTGAAGTTCCGGTAGGCGTTTCCGGTCCAGATCTGCTCGATGATCATCGCGGTCTTCCTCGTGATCCGTAACGCTGCGGGTCCGGCATCGCGCACTGCCGGCGGCCGGGCCCCTGCGTCGAAAAGCGGTGTGGTTCCCGGTACCATATCGCATTTGCCGCAGGCCTTCCCGGGCCCCCGCCGCAGTGGGCGCGGTGACATCACCGGTACGGAGAGACTCGATGAAGAAATGGGGACTGCTGACCCTGGCGGTCTGGCTGTCTATGGGCTGTCAGGCGTCCGTGGAGGTGGAAACCGCGCAGGGCGCCGCCGGACAGGACACGGCCGCGTCCGGCGCCGCGGAGACTGCCGGCGACGACCGCATCTTCGATCGGCCTTACCTGATGCGCGACCTGGACAACGGTCTGCGGGTGATCATCGTGCCCACCGACTACCCCGACGTGGTGTCGATGCAGATACCCGTGCAGACCGGTTCGCGCAACGAGGTGGAGCCCGGC
>CAZRSA010000256.1:0-2757 GCA_964602525.1 uncultured Woeseiaceae bacterium | reverse complement strand
ATCGGGGTGCTGCGGCGGCCGGACTTCGCCGCGGGCCTGGCGACGACGGCCTTCCTGGATGAGCAGGGCGATGCGCCGCTCGCGGCCGTGCCCCAGGCCGTGGACGCCGCCGTCGCGGCGCTGCTGGAATACACCCTCGCTGGCGAGGCGGCACTGGCGGCCAGCGTCGGCGTCTCGGGCCGGCTGCTCGGCTGGTCCAGTGCGGGCCGGCTGGTTTCCCGCTATCGCTATGTGCTGAATGGCGAGGTCGTCGACTTCGCGTTGTGTTCCGCCCCCGACGGTGCGGCTGCGGTGACCGCCGGCGACAGCGCATGGCGCCTGCGCCTGATCTCCCGTGACGGGCACCGGGCGCGGATCGCGATCGGCGACCGGGTCCTCGACGTCCTGTTTCATCTCTCCCGGCCCGGTGTGATTCACGTTTCGGTGGACGGACGCGCCGCCAGGTTCGAGAATCTCAGGGAGAGCGTCGCGGCGGCGGAGGAAGCCGGCGGCGGCCGGGTCACGGCGGCCATGCACGGCCTGATCACGGAGATCGCCGTCTCGCCGGGCGCGACGGTCACCCGCGGCACCCGGCTGGTGGTGCTGGAGGCGATGAAGATGCAGCACGAGGTGCGTGCCGAGATCGACGGCGTGGTGAGCGCCGTGCACTGCGAGACCGGCCGGCAGGTGGCGGCCGACGAACTGATACTGGAGATCGAGCCGGCGGACGAGACGGCGGCCTGAGCCGCCGGGCCTCGGCGTCGGCGATCCCTGCTGACCGGAGGAATCTATGAAATCAGCCCTGTGCGAGCGGCTCGGCATCGAGTTTCCGCTGTTCGCTTTCAGTCACTGCCGCGACGTGGTGGCAGCCGTCTCCCGTGCCGGGGGCATGGGCGTATTCGGCGCCGTCACACTGCCGCCGGACCGGCTCGAGGAAGAGCTGTCCTGGATCGACGACCACGTGGAAGGTAAGCCCTACGGCGTGGACCTCATCGTACCGAACCAGATCGAGGGCAAGGGCCAGGCCTTCGACGAGGAACAGTTGCTCGCCGCCGTGCCCGACGCCCACAAGCAGTTCACCGCCGGGCTCCTCGCCAGCCGGGACATCCCCGCCGACGACCTCGACGACGAACGCCGCGAGCACGTGCGCTTTGCGAAGAACCTGCAGGAGGGCGGCGCCGGCGAGTTGCTGGAGGTGGCCTTCTCCCATCCCATAAAGCTCATCGCCAACGCCCTGGGGGTGCCGCCGAAGGTGATGCTGGACATGGGCAAGGAGCATGACGTGGCGGTCGCCGCCCTGGTGGGCGCGAAGGAGCACGCCATCCGCCAGGTGAACGCCGGGGTGGATATCCTGGTGGTGGCCGGCGGCGAGGCCGGGGGGCACTGCGGCGACGTCTCCACGCTGGTGCTGGTGCCGGAGGTCTGCGAGGCGGTGCGGCCCGTGAGCAACGTGCCCGTTCTCGCCGCGGGCGGCATCGTGACCGGCCGGCAGATGGCGGCCTGCATGGCCATGGGTGCCGACGGCGCCTGGACCGGTTCCGTCTGGCTAACCACGGCCGAGGCCGAGACCAACCCGGTGGTCAAGGATAAGATGCTGCAGGCGAGCTCCCGGGACACCGTGCGCTCGCGCAGCCGCACCGGCAAACCCTCCCGCCAGCTGCGCTCCCCCTGGACCGACGCCTGGGAATCCGGCGAGAGCCCTCCGCCGCTGCCCATGCCGCTGCAGTCCCTGGTGAGCGAACCCGCGTTGCGCAAGCTGGACAAGCTCGCCCAGGGAGGCCATGCCGGCGCCGGGGAGCTCGCCACCTATTGGGTGGGCCAGGGCGTCGGCCTCATGAACCAGGAGCAGTCCGTGCGTGCAGTGGTACAGGAGTTCCAGGAGGACTTCCTGGCGGCCTACGAACGGCTCGGCGAGTTGCTGGGCGACTGAGTCGGCGACTGGCCGACTTTGCGGGCGAGCGAGGAGACGGCGATGTTCCGGCAGGTAATCGACTTCCGCGACGAGAGCGAGGCACTGTACGAGCTGCTGACGCCGCTGGCCGACGAACAGTTCGACCGGCCCACCCAGTTCAAGGACTGGACCATCAACGACGTCATCGGCCACCTGCATGTCTGGAACCGGGCGGCGGCTCTCTCGCTCGCCGACCCGGAGGCGTTCCGGCAGTTCCTCGCCCAGGTCATGGCCGCAGCGCAGAACGGCGGCATGCGCGCATTCGAGCGCGAGTGGCGCGGCGGGCTCGCGGGCCGCGATCTGCTGGAGGCCTGGCGGGAGTTCTACCTGCCCATGTGCGAGCGCTTCGGCGAGGCCGACCCGAAGGCGCGGGTGCAGTGGGCGGGGCCGGACATGAGCGTGCGTTCGGCCATCACCGCGCGCCATATGGAAACCTGGGCCCACGGCCAGGAGGTGTACGACGAACTCGGGGTGGTGCGCCGCGATACCGACCGCATCGAGAACATCGTCGTGCTGGGTATCAAGACCTTCGGCTGGACCTTCCGCAACCGGGGCCTGGAGGTGCCGGAGCCGCCGCCCTTCGTGCGCCTCGACGCGCCCTCCGGCGCCGTCTGGGAATTCAACGAGCCGAGCGACGTGAACTGCGTGGCCGGCGACGCCACGGAGTTCTGCCAGGTGGTGACCCAGACCCGCAATGTCGCCGACACGAGGCTCGACGTGAAAGGCGAGACCGCCGTCCGCTGGATGGCCATGGCGCAATGCTTCGCCGGCCCGCCGGAAGACCCGCCGGAACCCGGCACCCGCTACACCGTGAAATAGGACTGTAG
>CAZRSA010000255.1:0-2759 GCA_964602525.1 uncultured Woeseiaceae bacterium | reverse complement strand
AGCTGCGCGATATCGACGGCCATGCGTATCCCTTGCTTGCAGGTGTCCAGACGATCGGATTTACCATAAACCCGAGTTGGTTAGTATAGCGAAGGAAGTGGAAATTAACGTGATTGGAGTCACGGAAAACCTCCGAAAAATCAATGAATCCATCGCTTCCATCGCCCGCCGGGCAGGCCGCGATCCGGCCTCGGTGACGCTGGTGGCCGTCTCCAAGCGCCAGCCGCTGGAGCGGGTGCGCGCCGCGGTGGCCGCGGGCCAGCGTCATTTCGGCGAGAACACACTGCAAGGGGCGCTCTCGCATATGGACGCGCTGGGCGACCCGGGCCTCACCTGGCATTTCATCGGCGCCGTCCAGTCGAACAAGACCCGGACGATCGCCGAGCGCTTCGACTGGGTGCATACCATCGAGCGGGAGAAGATCGCACGGCGCCTGAGCGAGCAGCGTCCCGCCGGGGCGCCGCCGCTGGAGGTGTGCATTCAGGTCAACGTCGACGACGAACCTAACAAGAGCGGTTGCGCGGCGGAGGAGCTGGCGCCGCTGGCGGACATGGTCGCCGGCCTACCGCGACTGCGGCTGCGCGGGCTCATGTGCATACCGGCACCGGCCGAGGGCCTGGACGCCCAGCGCGGTCCCTTCGCCCGTCTGCGGGGCCTGCTCGAGGAGCTGAACGAGCGCGGGCATCGGCTGGACACGCTGTCCATGGGCATGTCCGCGGACCTGGAGGCGGCCATCCTGGAGGGTGCTACGCTGGTGCGGGTGGGCACGGACGTGTTCGGGCCGCGCCCAGACGGGAACTGAGGGCGGGAATCGTGGCGAGAGCGGAGGCGGGACGGGAGGAAACATGAGCGAGCCCGTGATCGGCTTCATCGGCGGCGGCAACATGGCCACCGCCATCATCCGCGGCCTGCTGGCGCGGGGCGTCGGCGCGGAGCGCATTGCCGTCGCCGACCCCGACGCCGGGCGCCGGGAGGCGCTGGGGGCGCTGCTGCCAGGCGGCCGGGTGGGCGAGGACAACGCGGCCGTGGCCGGCACGGCGGACGTGCTCGTGCTGTCGGTGAAGCCCCAGATGATGGCCGAGGTGCTCCCTCCGCTGGCAGACACCGTGCAGGCATCGGAGCCGCTCGTGGTCTCCGTCGCGGCGGGCATACGCAGCGCCGATATCGAGCGCTGGCTCGGCGGCGGCCTGGCTGTGGTGCGCTGCATGCCCAACCAGCCGGCACTGATCGGCGAGGGCATGACCGTGCTCTGCGCCAACGAGCGCGCCGCCCCCGGCCGCGACCGAGCGGACGAGGTGCTGTCCGCGGCCGGACCCACGCTGTGGGTTGAAGAAGAGTCGATGATCGATGCCGCCACCGCCATCTCCGGCAGCGGCCCGGCCTATTTCTTCTACCTGATGGAGGTACTGATCGCCGCGGCGACGGAATTCGGCTTCACGCCGGAGCAGGCGCGCCTGCTGGCCGTGCAGACGGCGAAAGGTGCCGCCGCAACGGCGGAGAGCGAGGCCGACGAACCCGCTCTGCTGCGCGAGCGGGTGACCTCCCCTGGCGGCACCACGGCAGCCGCCCTCGCTATACTCGAGGAGGCGGAGGTTCGTGCTATCTTTGCCCGCGCTGTCGAGGCCGCGCGGCAGCGCGCCGGAGAACTGGCCGGCGATGCCGCGGCGGGCTGATACCCGCCGACCCCACCGCACGGAGTGAGAGCATGGATGACGCGCTGATCTTCCTTCTCCGGACACTGGCCGATCTGTTCCTGATCGTGCTGCTGCTGCGGCTGTTCATGCAGTGGTTCCGGGCAGATTTCCGCAATCCGGTGTCGCAGGCGGTCGTGCGCATGACGTCGCCTTTCATCGTGCCGCTGAGGCGCGTATTGCCGCCCATCGGCAAGATCGATACTGCCACCCTGGTTGTCATCCTGCTGTTCGAGCTGGTCTTCATCGCGGTGCTGATCGAACTGCTCGGCGGCAGTCCCCGCGGGTTCGAACTCCTCTACTACGCCATCCTGCGCACGGTGATGGTGGCACTCCGATTTTTCTTCTTCGCCATCATCGTCTACGTCATCCTGAGCTGGATTGCGCCGGGCACGTACAATCCCGTTACCAGCCTCCTCAGCCAGCTGGTGAACCCCATCCTGGATCCGGCTCGACGCGTCATCCCGACCATCGGCGGTCTCGACCTCTCGCCGTTGCTGGTGGCAATCCTGCTACAGGCAGCCAGCATCGCAGTGGGCAGTGCGCTGCCCGGTGTGCTGCACTGAGCGAGGGGGCGCATTCGGGCACATAGCTCGCCTCGTTCGGGTCCAGCGGAGAGGATGGTTTATAGTACGGCCATGATCATACGTCAGGGGGAGACCGGCATGAGGCCGACGAAAACGATACTGCTTGCATTGGCTGCGGTGCTGATGAACGCATGCGGCGACGGCGGACAGCAGGAGCGCAACGTGCCCGAGGCAATGCCGTCGGGCGAGACGTCGGCCGAGCTGGGCGACTACATCGTGCACTACAACGCGATGACGACCGATCAGCTGACGCCCGAGGTCGCGCAGGGCACCGACATCGTGCGCTCCAGGAACCGCGCGATGCTGAACGTGAGCTTCGTCGAGAAGACCACGGGCCGTACGGTGGAGGGCGCCGTGGACGTCTCCGCCACGAACCTGACGGGGCAGACGAAGAACGTCACCATGCGCGAGGTGCGTGATGCCGAAGCCGTGTACTACATCGGCGAGGTGCCGGTCGCGCACCGGGAGACGCTGGTCTTCA
>CAZRSA010000254.1:1465-2773 GCA_964602525.1 uncultured Woeseiaceae bacterium | reverse complement strand
ACGCTGATGGCCATGACGAGTCCGTGTCGAGGTTCCGGCCCGTATGATCGGTCCCCGCGCGGCGGGATACAAGGGCGGGGGATCAGGCGGAGGGGTGAGTCTGGAGGTGGCCCAGCTCCTCGAGGGCGTTGCGCACCACCCGCAGCGCCGAGCGCAGGAACACCACGACCAGCCCGGCGGCGATCAGCAGGTCCGGCCAGCCGGAGTCGAGCAGCCAGACCGCACCGGCGGCGACGATGACCGCCACGCCGTCGAAGATGTCGTTCCGCGAGCACTCCCACACGGAGGCCATGTTGACGTCGTCGTTGCGCAGCGGCGTGAGCAGCGCCAGGCAGATCGCATTCGCGCCCAGGTTGAGTACCGCGGCCACGCTCATGGTCTCCACCACCGGCACCCCCGGATGAAAGAGGCTCCATACGATCTGGCCGGCCACGGCCAGGGCGGCGGCCGTGATCAGCAGACCCTTGAACAGCGCCACCTTCGCCTTGGCGCCGGCCGCGGCGCCCACCACCGCGAAACTGAGGGCATAGGTGAGCGCGTCGCCCAGGTTATCCAGGGTGCCCGAGAGCAGCGCCGAGGAACCGCTGAGCACGGAGGCGGCGAGCATCATGACGAAAGTGGCCAGATTGATCGCGAGCACGGCCGCCAGGACGCGGCGCTGACGCCGCTGCAGCGTCGCCGTCTCGATGGTGTTGCCGCAGCCGCAGTCGCTCATAGGCCGGGTAGCCGTGAAACAGTCCGGCCCCCATGGTCCATGGGCTCGTCCCGGCTTTCAAGCCGGGTGGCGCGCGCAGACGCGCGCAGCGACGGTCACTCGGCCAGGAGAGTGTCCAGTGATTCGCGCACCAGCGCGGCCCAGGCACGGGCCGACTGCCCCGGCGGCACGCTGTCGCGTCCCGGCGGCAGTTCCACGCGCTCGGTCAGGTCGATCAGAAAGCGGTTCATGGCCACCGTGCCGTCCCCGTCAATGACGAACAGGCCGGGGGTTCCCGTGACGCCGTAACCGTACGCGACGTCGTCGCCCTCCAGCGCAAGCGTGAATTCGTAGCCGTTGCGTTCGATGAACCCGACCGGGTCGCCGTCGTCCCAGACGCTGACCGCGAAGACCCGCACGCCCCGTTCGGCGTAGTCTTCCCGGATGGACTGGAGATGAGGCATGAGCGCCTTGCACCAGGGGCACCAGGTGGCCCAGAAGAACACCACCGCCGGACGTCCGTGCGCATCGCCGGGAAACTCCACGGGCTGGCCCGACGGGCCGGGCAGCGCCCAGGCGGGCGCCTCGGCACCGTGAGGCAGCGGGGCCGCGGC
>CAZRSA010000254.1:0-1365 GCA_964602525.1 uncultured Woeseiaceae bacterium | reverse complement strand
GCCGTCCGCGGACAGGAGCACGTGCAACAGGTTGTCCTGGAAGTGGATGTTGCCGGTCAGCTGGTCGTGGTCTTCGCAGAGGAAGAACGAGTAGTCCAGCGGGAAATAGATGTAGCGGTGCCGGGATATCGTGGGGTCCAGTGTCTGCCGGGCGATGAGCGACGGCTTCGTGACTACGCCGTCGCCGGGTTCGAGAAGCAGCCGCTCGTAGTCGATGCCCGGGCGCGGGTCGCGGACTTCGGATGGGTCCAGCCGCAGCCGGGAATCGCCGTCCCATTCCTCCACGAGTATGCGCGCGGGCGTGAGCGTGCAGTCGCCGCCGAAGGTGATGAAACGCACCGTCGGCTCGGGTTCCGGCACGGTCAGGGACCAGACGAAGCGACGGGCCCGCTCGATGCGTTTCTCGAAGTAGGCCTCGTAGACCCGCAGGCGCTCCTCTGCCTGCGCCGGGTCCTCGATGTCCGCGCAGATGTGCTCGCGCACTTCCTCGTCGTACACCGACATGCCGAAGCGGCGCCAGAACTCGCTGGAGAAGACGTCGCGCTCCAGGGGTTCGCCGTCCGCCGTGACCAGCCAGGTATTCAGTGGGTGGGGCAGCAGCTGGTAGGTGCTGGGGAAGGTGGCCACGACCGCCTGCGGGATCCGGTTCAGGCCCACCCGCGAGCCGTCCCGGAGCGTGCGGAAGGCCTTCACCGCGCCCAGGTTCGGGGTGCCGAGCAGCACCACCCGCCGCATATATTGCGCACCCCGGTTGCTGACGGGGAACTGGTTGTCGTCGAGCACGTCCTGGGTGGCGTAACGGCCGTAGTAGCGGGCGATCAGGCCGCCCATGCTGTGGGCGATCACGTCGACCTTCATCCGCGGGTCGCCGTGGTCCCTGCGAATCTGCGCGAGGAACGCGTCCAGCTTTCGTACGGTGCTCACGTTGTCCTGGCGCCAGTCGTAGGTGAATACGTAATAGTGCTTCTCGCCGGCGGGAGGAGGCTCGCCCGCGTTGGCGCGGCGGTAGCCGCCGTAGCGCTCCAGCACGCGCAGGACTTCGGAGTAGAAGTCTCGTCCGGCCGCCCTGTCGGTGAGCCCCGAGACCACCAGTTCGTCCGGCAGCGGCTCGAGCGTCTCCGGGTCGATCTCGAGGGCGAGTTCGGAGTAGTCGGCGAACACGATCTTCCAGACCGGCCCGGGCCACACCTCGCGGCCGGTCTCGGCATGGGCGAGCCGGGAGCCGAGGGCGCCGGGGATGAGGACCACCGGCGGCTGGATGTCCGGATTGGACTGCATGGAATAGAGCCGCTGCAGGTCCGGCGCCGGTCCGGCGCAGGCGGCGAGCGTGAGTGCCGACAGCAGTAGGGCGAGCCTGCGCATGAC
>CAZRSA010000253.1:0-2797 GCA_964602525.1 uncultured Woeseiaceae bacterium | reverse complement strand
TGAACGCGGCCTGGGGCAACGGCTTCAGCGCCAGCACGCGGGTGCGTTACCTGGATGACGCACCGCTGATCGAGGACGGCTCGGTACGCAGCGACGACTCGCTGCTGGTGAATGCCGGCGTGGCCTGGCGCCGCGGCCTGCTGGAACTGCGGCTCGATGCGTTCAACCTGCTCGACTCCGACGACGACGATATCGCCTATTTCTACGAGTCGCGCCTGCCGGGCGAGGCGACGGGCGTGGAGGACATCCACTTCCATCCGCTGGAGCCGCGCAGCATCCGTGCCTCCGTAACCATGCACTGGCGGTAGCCCCGCACCGCGGGCCGGTTGCCGCCCTCCTGCAGTTTTTGCACAGAGCTGTAACACCCAGCGGCAACACTCTCCTCTGAGGCGGGTCGGTTTTGACACCCTCCGGGGTGCCGCCTACCCTAGTAACTGGCCCACGAGGAGCGACCGATGGCCTCCGCACCGGACGACATCCGCCCGGACTACGGACAGGAATCCCTGCCGCTGCACTACTCCCGCGTGCGCGCCCAGAGTCTCTCCCTGTGCGAGACCCTGGCGCCGGAAGACTTCGTGGTGCAGTCCATGCCCGACGTCAGCCCCACGAAGTGGCACCTGGCCCACACCAGCTGGTTCTTCGAGCGCTTCCTGCTGCAGGAACACCTGCCGGACTACGTGCCCTTCCACGACGCCTACGACTACCTGTTCAACTCTTACTACTACACAGTGGGCCAGATGCACCGCCGGCCGGAACGCGGGCTGCTCTCCCGCCCGACGGTGCGCGAGATCATGAACTACCGCCGGCACGTGGACGAGGGCATGAACCGGCTGCTCGCAGGAAGAGGCGAGGAGCCGGATATCGCCTTCCTCACCACCCTGGGGCTGCACCACGAGCAGCAGCACCAGGAACTCATCCTCACCGACATCAAGCACGTGTTGTCCCGCAACCCCATGAAGCCGCCGATGAGCGACGAGCTGAAGACGCCGCCGCGGCAAGCGCCGGGACCCATGCGCTGGATCCGGGGTCTGGACGGCGAACAGCGGATCGGCGCCACCGGCGAGGACTTCTGCTTCGACAACGAGACACCCCGGCACGCCGAACTCATCCATCCCCACGAACTCGCCTCGCGCCTGGTCACCAACCGGGAGTATCTGGAGTTCATCGAGGACGGCGGCTACCGCCACCCGGACCTCTGGCTGTCCGACGGCTGGGCACTGGTACAGGAGCGCGGATGGAACCGGCCGCTGTACTGGAACCGCAATCTCGAGACGGAGTTCACCCTGGGCGGCGAGCGCGAGATCGACCCGGACGCGCCGGCGGCCCACGTGAGCTTCTACGAGGCCGACGCGTTCGCCAGCTGGGCCGGTGCACGGCTGCCCACGGAGGCCGAATGGGAGACCGCGGCCGCCGGTGTCGAGGCCCGCGGCAACCTGATGGATTCCGGCTACTGGCAGCCCGTAGCCGACGGCGACGAAGGCGACGGCGCACGCCAGCTCTTCGGCGACGTCTGGGAGTGGACGGCATCGCCCTACACCGCCTATCCCGGTTTCCGGCCGCTGGCAGGTTCCCTCGGCGAGTACAACGGCAAGTTCATGTGCAACCAGATGGTCGTGCGCGGCGGTTCCTGCGCCACGGCCAGCGACCACATCCGCGCCAGCTATCGCAGCTTCTTCTATCCCCATTCGCGCTGGCAGTTTCTCGGTTTCCGGCTGGCCAGGGACGTCGGCCAGTCTCACTGAACACCACAAGGGATTGCCCATGGCCACCGATGCAGCGCGGGCGGAGGACCTGACCGAGCAGGATCTGTCCGAGAACCTGGAACTGGCCGAACTCGTCGAAGGACTCAGCCGGCCGCAGAAACTCATCTCGCCGAAGTACTTCTACGACGAACGCGGCTCGGAGCTGTTCGACGCCATCTGCGAGCAGCCGGAGTACTACCCCACGCAGACCGAGATCGGCATCATGCGCGACAACATCGCGGAGATCGCCGATGCCGTGGGCCCGCGGGCCTCGGTGATCGAGTTCGGCTCCGGGGCCAGCGTGAAGATACGCATCCTGCTCTCCCATCTGCATGACGTGGCCGCCTACGTGCCGGTGGACGTCTCGCGGGAGTTCCTGGTGCGGTCGGCCGACATCCTGGCCGCCGACTACCCGGAGCTCGAGATCCTGCCGGTCGCCGCGGACTTCACCAAGCCGTTCGAGCTGCCGTCACCGAAGGTCATGCCGGAGCGCAACCTGGTGTTCTTCCCCGGCTCGACCATCGGCAACTTCTGGCCCGACTCCGCCGTCTCGCTCATGAAGGTCATGCGCGAGGAGGCCCGCGACGGCGGCGCGCTGCTGATCGGCGTGGACCTGGTGAAGGACAAGGCGGTGCTGGAGCGCGCCTACAACGACGCGGCCGGCTACACCGAGCGGTTCAACCTGAACATGCTGGCGCACCTCAACCGGCGCTTCGGCGCAGACTTCGACCTCGCAGCGTTCCGCCACCGCGCCATCTACAACGAGCAGCTGGACCGCATCGAGATGCACCTGGTCAGCGAACGCGACCACACCATCCACGTGGGCGACGCCGCCATCCCCATGGCCGCCGGCGAGTACATTCTGTCGGAGTGCTCCCACAAGTACCGGCTGGAGACGTTCGCGCAGATGGCGAAGCTGGCGGGCTTCCGGGTGGACCGGGTGTGGACCGACGCGGACGAGCTCTTCAGCGTGCAGTACTGCACCGCCATCTGACCTTCATTCTTTCCTGGCCGCCCTGCGGGGGCATCCGTCTTGCTCCCGACAAAAGGTCGCG
>CAZRSA010000252.1:0-2804 GCA_964602525.1 uncultured Woeseiaceae bacterium | reverse complement strand
GTGGAGCTGGCCGGCGCACCGGACGGGCTCGTCTACGCCGCCATCGACTATCCCTACGAGGGCAGTCACCGCCTGCGCGGCGGCTGGCAGATCCTGCGCGCCATACCCGCCATCCAGCAGGCCTTCCTCGACACGCCGCCGGCACTCTCGCTGGCGCTGGACTGGCTGCTTGCCCAGCCCTGGGCGGATCCCGCGCGTGCCGAGCTGGTCGGCGTCAGCCTGGGCGTCCCTTTCGCCGCGGCGGCCGGCGCTCTGGACGAGCGTTTCCGCCGGGTCTGGCTGATCCACGGCGCCGGCGACAATCACGTCTGGCTGGAGCACAATCTGCGCGAGGACTTCCCCGTCGACTGGCAGCGCGCGGTGATGACCGACGTCTTCTACACCCTGATCTACGCGGAGAGCTTCCGTACCGCGCGCTGGGTACGGGCCATACCGCCGCGCCCGGCAGTGATCATCGCGGCCCGGGAGGACGAGCGCCTGCCGCCGGCGGCGCTCGAGCCGCTGCCCGCCGTCGCCGCACGGGAACCCGCGGTGGACCTGCTCTGGACCGACGGCCTGCACATCGACCCGGACCGCCCGGAGGTGATCCGGCAACTGCTCGACCTGGTGCTGGTGCGCGTGCGGCGGGACCCGCCGCCGTCAGAACCCGCCGCCGGCCGCTAGTCGCGGACCTCCACCTCGCCGCCGATATTGTCGAAGCGCAGGCTGCCGCTGCCGGCATCCAGCACCGTGAGGTCGCCCTCGACGCCATTGATGGTCACGCCGCCGGAGCCGTCGTCCACGGTGAGGCTGCCGGCCACGTCGCGCACCGACAGGCTGCCGGAGCCGTCCTCGATCACCACGTCGCCGCCCGCACCCTCGATGGCGATCGAGCCGGAGCCGTCGTCGATGCTGACGGTGCCGCCCACGTTCGTGAGGACGAGAGAGCCCGAGCCGTCGTCCACGTCGATGTCGCCGCGCACGTCGCGGATGGCGATGGAGCCGCTGCCGTCCTCCACCTCGAGTGAGAACCGTTCGGGGACGCGCACGTCCAGACTCATGGTGGGGCTTTCGCCGAGGAACGCGCGCCAGCCGGTCTGGTCGAACTCCGCGACGAGCTCGGCTCCGGCGATTCCCTGCTCCAGCGTGAGGCGCAGCCGCTCGGCGAGAATCTCCGCCGCCTCGTCGGCGTCGGCATCGGGGAAGCGGATCTCGGCGCGAACCCGGATCCGGTCCGCATCCGGGACACCGGTGATCTCCAGCGGGCCCGCCCCGGTCTCGATCTGCAGATGCTCGACAGCGCCGGCTTCGAGCTCCAGTTCGATGACCTCCGTGTGTTCTGCAGCGGCCGGCACTGCGGCCAGCAGGGACACGGCGGCCATGGCCACTAGTTTCCGCATGGTCTTCTCCTCTGTCGGGAATGGTCATTCTGCACCAATACCGGATGCGTTGTTATGGATGCATTGACGAGGGCATTCGGTTTAAATTCGGGGCCAGGGGGACGACTAATGAGCAGCGAGAACGAGTCGCGGCCTCCCGCCGGGGAGAAGCCCGAGGAACTGCCGTTCGCGGCGCCGTGCCGGGACCTGCACCCGCTGGCGGCCTTCGGCTGGCTGCGGCGGGGCTGGCGCGATCTCGCGGCGGCGCCGCGCCAGAGCCTGTGCTACGGCGTCGTCGTGGTGCTCGCCAGCTATGCCGCGAGCCTCGTCGCCTGGAAGCTGGGCGGTGTCTGGCTGCTGCTGGCCATGGCCTCGGGCTTCCTGTTCGTCGGTCCGCTCATGGCCATCGGCGTCTACGAGATCTCCCGCCAGCTCGAGCGCGGCACCCGGCCGACGCTGGCCGAGGGCATCCGCGAGACCTCCCAGCACGTGGGCAACGCCCTCGTCTACGCCATCGTCGTGCTGGTGGTCTTCCTGGTCTGGGCCAGGGCCGCGTCGATGGTGCACATCTTCTTCCCCGCCGAGACCAACCACTCCTGGCTCGACCTGGTTCCCTTCCTCGCCATCGGCAGCGCGGTCGGCGCCATCTTTGCGAGCATCATCTTCGCCGCCAGTGCTTTCTCGCTGCCCATGATCGCGGACCGCAGGACGGATACCGTCACGGCCGTGGTCACGAGCGTGAACGCGGTGCTGAGGAACAAGCTGGCGATGATCGTCTGGGCCGCGCTGGTGGTGGGCGCCATCCTGGCCAGTTTCGCCACCGCTTTCCTGGGCCTCGCGGTGGTGATCCCGCTGCTCGGCCACGCCACCTTCCACGCCTACCGGGAGACCATCGACGCCGGCGCCTGGCCGCCGGCGGACTGAGGGTCCGCCCTTGTCCATCCCCGCCCGGGGATTTTCTCGACATCCCGTGATCCGGATTGACGGGATTTATACATGCATACAGTATTGGCTGTGGATAAACACAGATACACAGCCATGCCGCGACTCACCATCCTCGACAAGCTGGCCATACTCGCAGACGCCGCCAAGTACGACGCCTCCTGCGCCTCCAGCGCGGCCCGGCAAAGGGACTCGCGCGCCACCGGCGGCATCGGCTCCGCCGGCGGCGCCGGCATCTGCCATTCCTACGCCCCCGACGGACGCTGCATCTCACTGCTGAAGGTGCTGCTGACCAACTACTGCCAGTACGACTGCCGGTACTGCGTGAACCGCATCTCCAGCGACGTGCAGCGGGCCCGCTTCGGCGTGGACGAGCTCGTCGACCTGACCCTCGAGTTCTACAAACGTAATTACATCGAGGGGCTGTTCCTCTCCTCCGGCATCATGGTGAGCCCGGACTACACCATGGAGCGATTGATCGAGGTGGCCCGCCGCCTGCGCGAG
>CAZRSA010000251.1:1449-2817 GCA_964602525.1 uncultured Woeseiaceae bacterium | reverse complement strand
CGACGGCGTCACGATTGTTGAAGGCCCCAACGAGGCCGGTAAATCCACGCTGGTGGAGGCGCTGCTCACGCTCATCCGCGAGCTCGACTCCTCGAAGAAGCAGGCCATCCGGGCGGTGATGCCGGTGGGCCGCGACGTCGGCAGCACGGCGACCGCCGAGATCGAGACCGGCGATTACCGCTTCGTCTATTCCAAGACCTACAACAAATCGCCGCAGACCACGCTGGACATCAGCGCGCCCCGCGCCGAGCAGGTCACCGGCCGCGAGGCCCACGAGCGCGCCGAGGCCATCCTGAACGAGACCGTGGACCTCGCCCTGTGGGAGGCGCTGCTCACCGAGCAGGGCGCGAGCCTGGCGCCCGCCGACCTCCGCGACTCCGAGGGCCTCTCCAACGCCCTGGACGAAGCCGCCGGCCACGCCGCCGCCGGCGTGGAGGACATGGACCTCTACGATGCCGCCCGCGCCGAGTACGAGCGCTACTACACGCTGAAGACCGGCAAGCCGAAGTTCGCCCGGCTGGAGCAGGACTTCGATGCCGCCGTCGCCGCCCGCGACGCCGCCGCGGCCGCGCTGGCCGAGGTGGAACGCGACGCCGACGCCCACGACCGCCTGCAGGCCGACGTGCGCCGCCGGCGCGAGGCCCTGCCCGACCTCCGGGCGAAGCTGGCCGAGCACGAGCGCTCGTGGCAGAGCGTCGCGCAGCTCCGCCAGGAACTCGAGCTCGCCGAGACGCGCCTCGCCGGCGTCGCCGCGGAGGCGAGCGCGGCCAGCAAGGCACGCGAAGAGCGTAAGTCACTCGCCGACGCCATAGCCACGGACGAAAAGACCCTGGCCGAGCAGAAACAGAGGCAGCAGCCGCTCGCCGACCGTGCTACAGAACTCGCGAAGAAAGTGGACTCCGCCCATCGCGTGGCCGAAGACAAGCGCAAGCGCCGCAACGCGGCCCTCGAGCGGGTGGAGGCCATCCACCGGGATCTCGCTTACCTGGAGGAGCGCGACCGGCTCGCCAGCAACGAGAAGCGCCTGCAGGATCACGCGGCCGTCGCCGAGCAGCTGAAGCGGGACTCGAAGACGCTGAACGATATCGCCATCGACGACGCCGGCCTGGAGTCCATCCGCAATGCGAGTCACGAACTGGACAAGGCCAGGAGCAAGCGCGACCTCGCCGCGACCGCGGTCACCGTCACCGCCGAGCAGTCGCTGGACTTCACCATCGACGGCGAGGACGTCCGCCTGGCGGAGGGCGAGGCGGAGAAACGCACCATCGCCTCCGGGCTCGAGATCCGCTTTCCGGGCACGGCCTCCGTGCGCATCGCGCCGCCGCGCACCGCCGCCGAGCTGGAGGCGGACCTGCAGGAGGCCGAGAC
>CAZRSA010000251.1:0-1349 GCA_964602525.1 uncultured Woeseiaceae bacterium | reverse complement strand
CCGCCCGGGAAGCGCTGACGAGTGCCGAGAAGGCACTGCGGGACGCCGAGTCGGACTACGAGGCGGCGCGGCAACGCGAGACCGATATCCGCGCGGAACACGCCGAGGCGGACGCGGCCCTGCGCGAGGCGCGCGAAGCCCTTATCGGCCGGGAAGCCACGCTGAGAGACAAGCAGCAGCGCCTCGCCGCCGCCCGCGAGGAGGCCCCGGAAGAGGCGCTGGATGCGAAAGTACGCGATGCTTCCGCCCGCCTGGAGAAGCTGGAAACCGCCGCCGCCGGGCTCCGCGGCCGCCTCGACGAGCTGGACCCGGAATCCGTCGAGGCCCTCTACACCAACGCGCGCGACGCCCTCACCCGGGCCGAACGCGACCTGGCCGGCGCCGAGCAGCAACTGGCGGTCCTGCACGACCGCCTCGAACGCTCCCAGGCCGACGGCCGCCACGAGGCCCTGGAGGCTGCCGAACGCAGGGTGGAGGACACCGGCGCCGAACTGGCCGCCACGCGCCGCCGCGCCGCCGCCGCCGAGCGCCTCTGGCTCACGCTGAACAAACACCGCGACGCCGCCCGCCAGGCCTACGTGGCGCCACTGAAAGAAGCCGTCGAGCGCCTGGGCCGCATCGTCTTCGGCCAGAGCTTCGAGGTGGCCATCGGCGACGACTGGAGGCTGGAGTCCCGCACCCTGGACGGCGCCACGCTGCCCTTCGAGTCGCTGAGCATCGGCGCCCGCGAGCAGCTCGGCATCCTGACCCGGCTGGCCGCCGCCCGCATCGTGGCGGAGCAGGGCGGCGTGCCGCTCATCATCGACGACGCCCTCGGCTTCTCGGACCCCTCCCGGCTGGAGACCATGGGCGCGGCCATCGCGGCCGCGGGCCGGGAGTGCCAGATCATCATCCTCACCTGCACGCCGGGGCGCTTCGCCCACGTGGGAAGCGGGCAGGTGGTGGCGCTATAATTCCTGCGCCACGGGCAACGGACACCCCATGAAAATCATCGCCGCCATCGACCGGTCCGACTACGCCGACCGGGTCACCGAATTCACCCGCCGCCTCGCCGAGGGCCGGCAGGCCGAAGTGCTGCTCATCCAGGTCGCGCCGCGCGAGCCGGACGTGTTCGGCCAGCAGCTGGTGCGCAAGGTCATCACCGACCCGGTGCCGGAGGAGCTCCGGGACCGGCACGAATTGCTGGACCGCTGCGCCGCCGGGCTGGACGGCGACGGCATCGCCTGCGAGACGCTGCTGATCCGCGGCAAGCCGGCCGCCACCCTCGTCCGCGAGGCCCAGCGCTGGGGCGCCGAGATGATCGTCATCGGCTCCCAGGGCCGGGACATGCTGTATCGCAAGACCCTCGG
>CAZRSA010000250.1:0-2856 GCA_964602525.1 uncultured Woeseiaceae bacterium | reverse complement strand
GCTCGCGCAGCCTGCGGCCCTCGCCGGCGGGCAGCTGCAGCGCCCGCGGCTTCTGTGGGTCGTCGAAGGCATGCACGTAGCACCAGTCGCCGGGTACGTCGCGCTCGGCGGCGGCGTCCTCGAGAAGCTGGCGCATGGCGGCATGACGGTCGCTGCCCGGCTCGCCCAGGGCGTAGACGTTGTAGCCGTCCCGGTCCAGGGCGACGGCGATGCGCACCGCCCCCAGGGCACGGCTCTGACCCACCACCTGCTCGCGGGGCGTCAGATCGTCGGTGCTGTCGAAATCCGCATCGCGCAGTGCGGAGTGCGCATAGAGCGCATCCGCGGGGACACGGAAGCGCTTCGTCCCTGTGTCGCCGTGACCGGCCATAGGCGTGGGGCTCCTTCCTGGAGATCCCAGTCTCCCGCAGGCCCGGCGAGGGGGCCATAGCGGAAATTACGGGGACAGTTAACTCAACCTGCAGTTGAGTTAACTGTCCCCGAAACTGCTATTCGTCGCTCATTACGCCGAAAATGTGCAGCAGGCTGGTGAAGAGATTGAAGATGGCGACGTAGAGGGTGACGGTGGCCATCACGTAGTTGGTTTCACCGCCGCGGATGATGTTGCTGGTCTCCCAGAGGATCAGGCCGCCCATGAGCAGCACGAACAGGCCGGAGACCGCCAGCGAGAGCGCCGGCATGTTGAAGAAGATGGCGCCTAGCCCGGCGCAGAAGCCGGCCAGGATGCCCACCATCAGGAAGCTGCCCATGAAGCTGAAGTCCCGCTTCGAAGTGAGCGCGTAGCCGGACAGGCCGAGGAATGCGACGGCGGTGGTGCCCAGCGCCATCGCGACCACCTGGCCGCCGTTCGGGATACTCATGTAGGCATTCAGGATCGGGCCGAGCGTGTAACCCATGAAGCCGGTGAGGGCAAACACCAGCAATACCGAGAAATCCCGGTCGCGGAACTTCGTGATGGCGAACAGCAGGCCGAAATAGCCGACCAGCGTGATGATCAGGCCCGGATGGGGCAGGTTCAGCGCCATGGAGACGCCGGCGGTCAGTGCGCTGAACGCGAGCGTCATCGCCAGCAGGGCGTAAGTGTTACGCAGCACTCGGTTGGTCGCGAGAGTGCTCTCGCGTGTCCGGGAGATGGTGCTGACAGGTGTATTCATCGATGCTTCCTTCCGGGTTGCGACTGAATGTGCATGGGACGGTATCACACCGCCCGCACGGCAAACCAGACTGAAATGACCAGAAATTGCTTTCGCGTTATTTCGGCCCTACCATAGCCCTGTCGAGCACCGCGGACCGCCGCCATGACCGAGCCCTCCAGCCACTGGAATTTCTTCAGTAATTTCGCGCACATACTGGTCTGCCTGGCCGAGGATCCCCATGCCAGGCTGCGGGACGTGGCCGAGCGGGTGGGCATCACCGAGCGCTCCGCCTCCCGGCTGGTCAGCGAACTCGACCGCGCCGGCATTCTCACCCGGGTGAAGGACGGCCGGCGCAACATGTACGTCATCGACACCGGCCAGCACCTGCGCCACCCCCTGGAGGCCCACTGCACCGTGGGCGACATGCTCGCCTTCATCCTGAGCCCGGAGAAGGTCCGCGAACTCGACATGCAGCGGGATAATCCCGAGCTGCTGGTACAGGACGAGCGCTGAGCTCACGCGCGGCCACCGGCGAGGCGCGCCGCCGACGGCAGTCGCCGGCCCGCTGGTGTACCCTCGACGGGGCACAGTGCCTGGAGTAGTTCATTGCCGGACCTGCCGAGAGCCGTCGACGCCGAGCGGATCGAGTTCAGCGGCCGTGCCGGCGGACTGAGCTATTACGTGGACGGTGACGGCCCGCCGATGCTGCTCGTCCACAGCATCAACGCCGCCGGGTCCGTCTACGAGGTAAAGCCCGTCTTCGAGAACTGCCGGGGCACGCACCGGGTGTATGCACCGGACCTGCCGGGCTTCGGCTTCGCCGAGCGTAGCGCGCGCCGCTACGATGCGCGTCTGTACACGGACGCCATCCACGACATGCTGGAGCGCATCGCGGCGGACTGCGGCGACGCAGCCGTGGACGGCCTGGCGCTGTCGCTCGCCTCGGAGTTCCTGGCGCGGGCGGCCACCGAGGCGCCGGCGCGATTCCGCACGCTGGCCCTGGTCACGCCCACGGGTTTCACCGCCGATGCCGACCGGCTGCGCGAGGCGGAGGGCAGCAACCGCGAGGTGCCGCTGCTGCATGGCGTGCTCACCGTGCCCCTGTGGCGCCGGGGGCTTTACAACCTGCTGGTCCGCCCAAAGACCATCCGCTACTTCCTGAAGCGCACCTGGGGCTCGGAAAACTACGACGAGGGCCTCGCGGAGTACGACGACCTGACCACCCACCAGCCGGGCGCCGAGCACGCGCCCTACGCCTTTTTGAGTGGCCGGCTGTTCAGCAAGGACATCCGCGACGTCTACGAGCGCCTGCAGCAGCCGGTGTGGCTCGCCCACGGCACCAGAGGCGATTTCAAGGACTTCCGCGGCGCCGACTGGACGGCGGAACGGGACAACTGGGTGGTGCACCCCTTCGACAGCGGCGCACTGCCCCACTTCGAGCGTCCGGCGGAGTTCTTCGCCGCCTATACGAATTTCCTGGCAGGAACGCCCGAGGCAACGTAGGGGGCCTTCGGGCCCATTCATGGGTCGGGTGTGAAGCCCCCCTGCACCTCGGTGCCGAACTGCAGTTCGGCCAGGCGGGCGTACAGCGGATTGCTGTCCACCAGCTCGTCGTGGTTGCCCACGGCGGCGATACGGCCGCGGTCCATCACGACGATACGGTCGACCCGCTTGACCGTGGCCAGGCGGTGGGCGATGACCAGCGTGGTGCGGTTGCGCA
>CAZRSA010000249.1:0-2866 GCA_964602525.1 uncultured Woeseiaceae bacterium | reverse complement strand
ACCGCGGTGATGACACGCTGGCGCAGCATCAGCCGACCTCGAGCTGTTCCTGGGTACGGCCGTAGCGACGCTTGCGCTGGGCGAAATAGGCGAGTGCCTCGTGAAATTCGGCGGCGTCGAAATCGGGCCAGAGGGTATCGCTGAAATACAGTTCCGTGTAGGCGAGATTCCAGAGCAGGAAGTTGGAGATGCGCCGCTCGCCGCCGGTGCGGATCAGCAGATCCGGGTCCGGGCAGCCGGCCAGCGCGAGCCGGGAGGCAACCGCTTCCTCGTCGACGGACTCCACCCGGCGGCGCCCGTCTGCCACCTCCGCGGCAAGGGTGCGGGCGGCCTGGCCGATGTCCCAGCGCCCGCCGTAGGCCGCGGCGATGACCAGCCGCAGTCCGGTGTTCTCCGCCGTGCGCCGCTCGGCCTCCTCCATCTGCCGCACCAGACCGCCGGGCAACCGCTCCCGGGCACCCACGAACGTGAGCTTCACCTCGTTCTCGTGCAGCTCGGCCACCTCGCGTTTCAGCGACTCGACGAACAGGCGCATCAGCCCCGTGACCTCCTCCCGGGGCCGCGACCAGTTCTCGCTGGAGAAGGCGAACAGCGTCAGATAGTCGATGCCCAGCTTGCCGCAGGTCTCCACCGTCGTGCGCACCGGCCCGATACCCGAGCGGTGCCCGAGCTGGCGCGGCAGGCCCCGGCGCCGCGCCCAGCGCCCGTTGCCGTCCATGATGACGGCCACGTGGCGCGGCAGCGTCACGGGCGGGCTGTTCACTTGGCTGGTCATCGGTGGGCCATGAGAGCGCTGCAGGCCGCTCAGAACTCGAGGAGTTCCTTTTCCTTCTCGGCCAGCACCTGGTCGACTTCGGCGACGTACTTGTCCGTGAGCTGCTGGATGGCCTCCTCGCCCCGGCGCTCGTCGTCCTCGCTGATCTCCTTCTCCTTCTGGAGTTCCTTCAGGTGGTGCATGGCGTCGCGGCGGATGTTGCGGATGGCCACGCGGCCGCCCTCGGCCTCGTGGCGCACGATGCGAATCATGTCCTTGCGCCGCTCTTCGGTCAGCGCCGGCAGGGGTACGCGGATGACGGTGCCGGCCGTCGCCGGGTTCAGGCCCAGGTCGGAATTCATGATGGCCTTCTCCACCACCGGCACCATCTGCTTCTCGTAGGGGGCCACGGTGAGCGTGCGTGAGTCTTCAACGCCCACGTTGGCCACCTGGTTCAGCGGCACCTCCGCGCCGTAGTACTCCACGTGGATGTGATCCAGCAGGCTCGTGTGCGCCCGGCCGGTGCGCAGCTTCGTGAATTCCGCCTGCAACGATGCCACGCTCTTCTTCATGCGCTCGGCCGCGTCTTTCTTGATGTCCTCTATCACTCCGTGTCTCCGCTGATCGTTAGCCCTGGTTGGTGACGAGAGTGCCGACGTCCTCGCCGCGCACCACCCGCAGAAGAGCGCCGGGCCGCGTCAGGTCGAAGATCCTGAGCGGCAGACCGTTGTCACGGCACATGACAATGGCCGTGGCATCCATGACGTTGAGCTTGTCGGTGAGCACCTGGTCGAAGGACACCGTCGAGTAGCGCCGGGCATCCGGCACGGTGACCGGATCGGCGCTGTAGACGCCGTCCACCTTGGTGGCCTTCAGCAGCATGTCCGCGCCCACCTCGATCGCGCGCAGACTGGCCGCGGTGTCGGTGGTGAAGAAGGGGTTGCCGGTGCCCGCGGCAAGGATCACCACTCGGCCCTTCTCGAGATGCCGGATGGCCCGGCGCCGGATGTAGTCCTCGCAGACCTCGTGGATCTGCAGCGCCGACATCACCCGCGCATAGACGCCGATGCGTTCCAGGGCGTCCTGCAGGGCCAGCGCGTTCATGACGGTGGCCAGCATGCCCATGTGATCACCGGTGACCCGGTCCATGCCGGCCCGGGCCAGGCCCGCGCCGCGGAAGATATTGCCCCCGCCGATCACCACGCCCACCTCCACGCCGAGCTCGCGCACGTCGCTGAGCTCGCTCGCGATGCGGTTGATCACTTCCGGGTCGATCCCGTAATCGAGGCTGCCGAGAAGCGCCTCGCCGCTCAGCTTCAGCAGGATGCGCTTCAGACCTGGCTCGGCTTCAGACATAGGCGAAGCAACTCCGGGCGTTGCCGCGACCGAGCTCCACGGGGGCAGTCTCGGACTCGGGGTACGATACGAACTGCCCCGCACGAGCGGGGCGCTCCGATTCTAGCCTACCGCGCACCGCCGAGGCCATCGATGGGGTCCGGTGAGGGCCTCAGCTGCCCTGGATCTGCGCCATCACCTCTTCGGCGAAATTCTCTTCCTTCTTCTCGATGCCTTCGCCCACCTCGTAGCGGACGAAGCGCTTCACCGAGGCGCCGGCCTCGTCCAGCAGCTTGCCGACGGTGATATCCGGGTCCTTGACGAAGGGCTGGCCCACCAGCGTGATCTCGGAGAGCCACTTGCGCAGGCGCCCCTCCACCATCTTCTCGATGATCTCGGCCGGCTTGCCGCTGTCCCGGGCCTGCTCGGTGAGGATGCGCCGCTCGGAGGCGAGTTGCTCGGGGTCGACGTCGTCGGCGCTGATGCAGGCGGGGTTCGACGCGGCGACGTGCATCGCGAGATCCCGTGCCAGCTCGGCGTCGCCGCCGTCCAGCACCACCACCGAGCCGATGCGCGCGCCATGGCTGTAGACCCCGGTGCTGCCGTCGGCCGGCACCACCTCGAAGCGGCGCACACCGATATTCTCGCCCACCTTGGCGATCAGGGCCTTGCGGGCTTCCTCGACGCTCTGCCCGTCCAACTCGGCGGCCATCAGCTCCTCAAGCCCGGACGGGCGCTCGGCCAGCACCAGTGCCGCCACCCTGTCGGCGAAGGCGG
>CAZRSA010000248.1:0-2871 GCA_964602525.1 uncultured Woeseiaceae bacterium | reverse complement strand
CTAATACGTAATGCAAATCATTCGCATTTGGGTTTGAATCAAACCTCCGATTCAGTACGACAGGCTCGAGTAGGGTCGGCTGCGCGCCCACCCTGCTCGAAGGGAGGTTGAATGAAACTTGTACCCGGGGCTCTTCACTGGCCGGCGCTCGTCGCAGGGTGCGCGCTGGTCGCCGGCAACGTCTCCGCCACGGAGCCGTACTCCGATGCGCTGATCGGCGACTGGGGCGGAGCGCGCACCTCCCTGCTCGAGCGCGGCGTGCTGGTGGAGGCGGCCAACACCACCGATTTCTTCGCCAGCGTCGACGGCGGCACCAGCGACGACTCGACCGTCTCCAACCTGTTCGAACTGGCCGTAACGGCCGATATGGGCGCTGTCGCCGGCCTGCCGGGCGGCACGCTGTTCTTCCTGGGTCTCGGCACCCATGGCGACGACCCCGGCTCGTCCTCCGGCACTGTGCATGCCCCGAGCAACCTGGCCGCCGACGACGCCTGGCGCGTCCTCGAGTTCTGGTACGAGCAATCGTTGCTGGCCGACCGTGCCGGCCTGCTGTTCGGCTTCTATGCCGTCGACTCGGAGTTCGACGCCAAGGAGACGGCCGGCGTATTCCTCAACGGCGGCTTCGGCACCGGCCTCGACTTGTCAGAGACGGGCCTGAACGGTCCCTCCATCTTCGCGGTAACCGGCCTGGCCCTTCGGGCGCGCTTCCAGGTCACGCCGGAGTTCGGTCTGCGCGCCGCGGTGGTCGAGGGTGCCCCCGGCGATCTGGACGACCCACCGCCTCTTTCCGGTGGAACTTCGACTACGACGACGAGGGCGTCTTCATGATCGCCGAAGCCGACTGGCAGCCGGCCGGCTTCGAATTTCTCCGCCTCGGCCTCGGCGGCTGGCGCTACACCACCGACTTCGAGCGCCTGGACGGGCAGGGTCAGGACGACGCCTCCGCCGGTGTCTACGGATTCGTGGAGGGCGTGATCTTCGCCGAAACGGGCAGCGACGAGCAGGGACTGAGCGGATTCCTGCGCCTCGGGCGCGCCGACGAGACGGTGAACCGCTTCGGCGACTACCAGGCCGCGGGACTGGTCTACACCGGCCTGCTGCCGGGACGCAACGAAGACGTGCTCGGCCTCGGCATCTCGTCGGTGGATAATGGCGACGATTTCGTCGATCTCATGCGCGGCGAAGGCGGCCTGGTCGAGCGCAGCGAAACGGTGATCGAGCTGACCTATCATGCGCAGGTGCTGCCCTGGCTGAGCGTGCAGCCGTCCGTACAGTACAGCATGGACCCGGATACGGATCCGGCCATCGACGATCACCTGGCCGTGGCGATCCGCCTCGGCGTGACCCTATGACGTCCATGGGAGGACAACGAATGAGCGCAATCCAGTATCGACTCACGGCGGCGGCGGCCGCGCTCGGCCTGGCCGTGGCGCTCGGCGGCTGCGCACGGACGCCCGAAACCCCGGAGACCGGCGCGGCCGAAACCGCCTGCGACGAAGACCGCGACACGCCGCGCGCACCGGCCGGGGTCCGGTCCCTGTCCAATCCGCTGACGATCGCGCCCGAGACCATCGCGGCCGGTCGCCGGCTGTACGAGGAAAGGGCGAATCCGGTGGCGTGTGCGCAGTGTCACGGCGTCGACGGCACCGGCAACGGACCGCTGGCACGCCACCTGGAGCCGGCGCCGTCGAATTTCACCTGTGATTTCTACCGCGACGTCCCGGACGGGCAGCTGTTCTGGGTCACCCGGGAAGGGTCGAGCTTCATGGGCGACGAGCCGGGCTTTGCCGACGTCGAGCGGCCCGGCCGCCGCGATCGGCCGACGGCGATGCGTGCACACCGCTATTACCTGAGCGAGCAGGAAACCTGGCAGGTGGTCGCCTATTTGCGCACCTTCCATGCCGAAGAGGGCGATTGAGCACGCGCAGCCGGACCGAAGCGGCGCCGGGATCGACCCGGCAGAAGGCGAAGTCCGGCAGACGCAGAGTGCGGGACCGGCTGATCCTCGATCAGCCGGTTCTTGCTGGTCATTGCCCCGCGGGGAACGCTAGCATCATCGATTTCGCGGTCGCCGTCGAATTTCAGGATGTAGCGAAACCGGGAGACCCGAGATGTTGAGACGCGTATCGCCCTCCGAGAAGATCTCCGAAGGCGCCTGGACGGACTTCGTGGCCGGAGAATGGACCACGACGATCGACGTTCGGGACTTCATCCAGCGCAATTACCGTCCCTATGATGGCGACGGCGGCTTCCTGGCCGGCCCGACGCCCCGGACCACCGAGCTGTGGCAACGGGTGCTGGAACTCTACCAGGCCGAACGCGAGCGGGGCGTGCTCGACGTCGACCCCTCGGTCCCGAGCGGACTGACCGCCTTCGGCCCGGGCTACATCGACCGGAAGAACGAGAAGATCGTGGGCCTGCAGACGGATGCGCCGCTGAAGCGCGCCATCTTCCCCAATGGCGGCATCCGCATGGTGGATGCGGCACTTGAGGCCTACGGCTACACGCCGGACCCCGCCATCAGCCGGTTCTTCACCGAATACCGCAAGACGCACAACCAGGGCGTGTTCGACGTCTACACGCCGGAGATCCGCGCCGCTCGGCGCTCGGGGGTGGTGACCGGGCTGCCGGATGCCTACGGGCGCGGGCGCATCATCGGCGACTATCGCCGTGTGGCACTCTACGGCGTCGACCGGCTCATCGCCGACAAGGAGGCGCAGCTCGCGACACTCGAGCCGGAGGTGCTCTCCGAAGACGTCATCCGCCTGCGCGAGGAGGTGAGCGACCAGATCCGGGCCCTGCACGAGCTGAAGGCAATGGCGGCGGGCTACGGCATCGACATCGCCGCCCCAGCGGAGGATGCCGGCCAGG
>CAZRSA010000247.1:0-2881 GCA_964602525.1 uncultured Woeseiaceae bacterium | reverse complement strand
CTAGAAGGAAGAGCCACGTGACGATCAAGACTCCCATGGCCCGGGCGCTCGGGCTCGGATCGGCGAAATCGGGCACCGAACACTGGTGGATGCAGCGGGTCACGGCGGTGGCGCTGGTGCCGCTGACCCTCTGGTTCGTAATTGCTCTCCTCGCAATGGAGAGCCTCGATCGGGGGACCGTAACCGCCTGGATCGCGCAGCCGGTCACCGCGGTGCTGCTGCTGTTGCTGGTGGCCACTTCGATCTATCACTCCTTTCTCGGCACCCAGGTGGTTGTCGAGGACTACACCGGCGGCGCCACGCGGGTGGTCACGCTGGTCGTCATTCGCTTCTTGCACGTGGCGGTGGCCGTCGCGGCGGTGTTCGCCATTCTCAAGATCGCATTCGGGACTGCACCATGAGCCTCGACAAGGACTTCATCGACCACAAGTACGACGTGGTCGTCGTCGGCGCCGGCGGCGCCGGACTGCGGGCCACCTTCGGGCTGGCCGAAGCCGGCTTCACCACCGCCTGCGTGACCAAGGTGTTCCCGACCCGCAGCCATACGGTGGCGGCCCAGGGCGGCATCAGCGCGGCCCTCGGCAACATGGGCGAGGACGACTGGCGCTGGCACATGTACGACACCATCAAGGGCTCCGACTGGCTGGGTGACCAGGATGCCATCGAGTACATGTGCAAGGAGGCGCCGAACGCGGTCATCGAGCTCGAGCATTACGGCGTGCCGTTTTCCCGCACCGAGGACGGACGCATTTATCAGCGCCCCTTCGGCGGCATGACCACGCATTTCGGCGAGGGTACGGCCCAGCGGACCTGCGCCGCGGCGGACCGCACAGGACACGCCATGCTGCACACCCTCTACCAGCAGTCGCTGAAGCACGAGGCGGAGTTCTTCATCGAGTATTTCGCCGTCGACCTGATCATGGAAGACGGCGCCTGCCGGGGCGTGGTGGCGCTGGACCTCGCCACAGGCCGGCTGCACCGTTTCAGCGCCCATCAGGTGATCCTCGCGACTGGCGGTTACGGTCGGGCGTATTTCTCCTGCACGTCGGCGCACACCTGCACGGGTGACGGCGGCGGCATGATCCTGCGCGCCGGCCTGCCGGTGCAGGACATGGAGTTCGTGCAGTTCCACCCCACGGGCATCTACGGCGCGGGCTGCCTCATCACCGAAGGCGTGCGCGGGGAGGGCGGTTACCTCACCAATTCCGAGGGCGAGCGCTTCATGGAGCGTTATGCGCCGAACGCCAAGGACCTGGCGTCCCGCGACGTGGTGAGCCGGGCCGAGACCATCGAGATCCGCGAGGGCCGGGGCGTCGGGCCGGAGCAGGATCATTGCTACCTGCATCTCGAGCACCTCGGCCGCGAGGTGATCGAGGAACGCCTGCCGGGTATCGCGGAGACGGCGAAGATCTTCGCCAACGTGGACGTGCTGAAGGAGCCGATCCCGGTGTTGCCGACGGTGCACTACAACATGGGCGGCATCCCGACCGACTACAAGGGCCGGGTCGTGACGTCCCGGGACGGCGACCCGGACAGCGTGGTGCCCGGCCTGATGGCCGTCGGCGAGGCGGGCTGCGTCTCGGTGCACGGTGCGAACCGGCTGGGCTCCAACTCGCTGCTCGACCTGGTGGTGTTCGGCCGGGCGGCCGCGCGCCATTGCGCCGAGAGCATGGACCGGGGCGTGCGGCACAAGCCGCTGCCGGACGACGCGGGCCGCACGACTGTGGAGAAGATCCGCGGCCTGCTGGAGCGCGACGGCGAGCGGCCCACCGCCGAGATCCGCCTGGAGATGCAGAAGCTCATGCAGAATCACGCGGCGGTGTTCCGCACCGGCGACCTGCTGGCCGAGGGCATCGAGAAGCTGAAGTCCACCTACGGCGACTATGCCGCCGTGCGGGTCGCGGACAAGTCCATGATCTGGAACTCCGACCTGGTGGAGACCCTGGAACTGGAGAACCTGCTCCTGAATGCGCTCGGCACCATCCATTCGGCAGCCAACCGGAAGGAATCGAGAGGCGCCCAGGCGCGCGAGGACTATCCGGACCGCGACGATGAGAACTGGATGAAGCACACGCTGGCCTGGGTGGATGCGGACGGCGGCGTCGAGATCGACTACCGCCCCGTCCACGGCGAGACGCTCACCGACGAGGTTGAGGCCATCCCGCCGAAGGCGCGTACCTACTGAGGCGGGCGGTTACCCGCAGACACGGCAACACGAAGAGGAATCGGCAGACGTGGCAGAATTTCGACTCCCCGAGAATTCACGCATCGGCAAGGGGCAGCACTTCCCCGCACCGGACGGCGCGAAGAACGTGCGCCGCTTCGTGGTCTATCGCTACGACCCGGACAGCGGCGAGAACCCGCGCATGGATACCTACGACGTCGATATGGACAGCTGCGGCCCGATGGTCCTGGACGCACTGATCAAGATCAAGAACGAGATCGACCCGACACTGACCTTCCGCCGCTCCTGCCGTGAGGGTATCTGCGGCTCCTGTGCCATGAACATCGACGGCGGCAACACCCTGGCCTGCATCACCGCCAACGAGGATGTGGGCGGCGACATCAAGGTGTATCCGCTGCCTCACCTGCCGGTGGTCAAGGACCTGGTGGGGGACCTCACCAACTTCTACGCCCAGTACGCCTCCATCAAGCCCTGGCTGCAGACCCGCACGCCGGCGCCGCCGGACCGCGAGCGGCTGCAGTCGAAGGAGGATCAGGAGAAGATCAACAGCCCGTCGGCCTGCATCCTGTGCGCCTGCTGCTCCACGGCCTGCCCGAGCTACTGGTGGAACGGCGACCGCTACCTCGGGCCGGCCACGCTGCTGGCCGCCTACCGCTGGCTGGTGGACAGCCGGGACGAGGCGACCGGCGAGCGTCT
>CAZRSA010000246.1:0-2890 GCA_964602525.1 uncultured Woeseiaceae bacterium | reverse complement strand
ATTCATTTCGCACTCATCATCGAAGCACTTCGGTAGTGTTAACAGGCCCTAGTCGAACTCGATCAGCAGGTCCTTCGCCTCCACCTGATCGCCGGGGCCGGCGATCACGCGCTTCACCGTGCCGGCCCGCTCCGCGGATACCGCGGTCTCCATCTTCATGGCCTCCATGGTGAGCAGCGGCGCGCCCCGCTCCACCTTCTGGCCCGGCTCCACCGCGACGGAGACCACCAGGCCGGGCATGGGCGCGGCCACGTGGTTCGGGTTGGAGAGGTCGGCGCGTTCGTGTACCACCTTGTCGTGGGCCAGCGCGTTGTCGGCGATGCGTACCGAGGCCGGCCAGCCGTTCACCTCGAAGAACAGGTGGCGCATGCCCTCCGGGTCGGCCTCGGAGGCCGTAAGGTAACGGATCACGGCCTGGCGGCCGTCCTCCGCAATGGTAACCGTGATGTCCTCGCCGGGCTCCATGCCGTAGAAGAACACGTGGGTGGGCAGGACGCTGACGTCGCCGTACTCCTGAAAGTGGGCTTCGAGCTCGCGGAAGACCTTCGGATACATGTTGTGGCTGGCCAGGTCCTCCTCGGAGGCCGGCCGGCCGATGGCCTCGCCCAGCTGCTCGCGCTCTGCCTCGAGGTCCACGGCGTCGAGATGCTTGCCGGGGCGGTCGGTAAGCGGCTCGCGGCCGCGCAGCACCTTTTTCTGCAGCTCCCCCGGGAAGCCGCCGGGCGGCTGGCCGAGTTCGCCGGCGAAGAACGCCACCACCGAGTCCGGGAACGAGATCTCGCGCTCCGGATCGCACACCGCGTCGATGGTGATGTCCTGGGTCACCATCATCAGCGCCATGTCGCCCACCACCTTCGAGGAAGGCGTCACCTTCACGATGTCGCCGAAGGCCTTGTTCACGTCGGCGTAGGCGTGGGCCACCTCGTGCCAGCGCCGGCCGATGCCCAGCGAGTTGGCCTGTTCCTTCAGGTTGGTGAACTGGCCGCCCGGCATCTCGTGCAGGTAGACCTCGGAGGCCCCGGCGCGGATATCGGGCTCGAACGCGGCATACTGGCCGCGGACCTGCTCCCAGTAGTTGGACAGGGTGCGGATGTGAGCCTCGTCCAGGCCGGTGTCGTGATCGGTGAACTTCAGCGCCGCCACCGCCGAGCCCATGCAGGGCTGGGAGGTGAGTCCGCTCATGGCATCCATGGCGGTATCGAAGGCGTCCACGCCCGCGGCCACCGCGGCCAGGATGCTGGAGACGGCCGCGCCGCTGGTGTCGTGGGTGTGGAAGTGGATCGGCAGGTCGATCTCCTGCTTCAGCGCCGTGATCAGCTTGGTGGCGGCGGCGGGTTTCAGCAGTCCCGCCATGTCCTTGATGGCCAGGATGTGGGCGCCGGCGGCCTCCAGTTCCTTCGCCAGGTTCACGTAGTAGGCCAGGTCGTACTTCGGCCGGGCCGGGTCCAGGATGTCGCCCGTGTAGCAGATGGCGGCCTCGGCGATCTTGCCGGTCTCGAGCACGCTGTCGATGGCGACGCGCATGTTCTCCACCCAGTTCAGGCAGTCGAAGATGCGGAACACGTCCACACCGGCCTCGGCCGCCCGGTGGGTGAAGTGACGCACCACGTTGTCCGAGTAATTGGTGTAGCCCACGCCGTTCGAGGCGCGCAGCAGCATCTGCTGCATCAGGTTCGGCATCGCCGCGGAGAAGTCCGCCAGCCGCTGCCAGGGGTCCTCCTTCAGGAAGCGCATGGCCACGTCGAAGGTGGCGCCGCCCCAGGATTCCACCGAGAACAGGCCCGGCATGAGCCGGGCATAGTGGGGCGCGATGCGCAGCATGTCGATGGAGCGCATGCGGGTGGCCAGCAGCGACTGGTGGGCGTCGCGGAAGGTGGTATCGGTCACCACCGGCACCGGCTGCTCCTTCAGCCAGCGGGCGACGGCCTCGGGCCCGTCGCGCTCCAGGATCTGGCGCACGCCGTCGGCCACGGCCGGGTCCGGCAGCGGCGGCGGCTCGGGTGCCCGCCGGGCGGCGGGACGCGCACGGCCTTCCACCTGCGGGTTACCGTTCACGATCACCTCGCCGATGTAGTGCACCAGCTTGGTGGCGTGGGTCTGCGGCAGCGGCAGCTCGAGCAGCTCCGGCGTCTCGTCGATGAAGCGGGTGTTGTAGTCCGCGGCCAGGAAGTGCGGATGGGTGATCACCGCCGCCAGAAACTCCAGGTTGGTCTCGACGCCCCGCACCCGGAACTCGCCGAGGGCGCGGCGCATGCGCTCGACCGCCTCCCGGTCGTGCTGGCCCGAGGCGGTGACCTTCACCAGCAGGCTGTCGTAGTGGCGGGTGATGACCGCGCCGGAATAGGCGGTGCCCGCATCCAGTCGGATACCGGGGCCCGCGGGGCTGCGGTAGGCGACGATGCGGCCGAAATCCGGGATGAAGTTGTTGCCCGGATCCTCCGTGGTCACCCGGCACTGCAGCGCCGAGCCGCGCATGCCGATGTCGGCCTGGGCCGGGATGCCGCAGGTGGCGGCATCACCGATGCGCCCGCCCGCGGCGATCTGGATCTGGCTCTTGACGATGTCGAGGCCGGTCACCTGCTCGGTAACCGTGTGCTCCACCTGCACCCGCGGGTTGACCTCGATGAAGTAGTAGGCGCCCGTGTCGACGTCCTGCAGGAACTCCACCGTGCCGGCGTTGGTGTAGTCCACCGAGCGGGCGAGACGCAGTGCCGCGTTGCAGATGTCTTCCCGGGCCGCATCGTCCAGGTAGGGCGCCGGCGCGCGCTCCACCACCTTCTGATGGCGGCGCTGCACGGTGCAGTCCCGCTCGAACAGGTGCACCACGTTGCCGTACTCGTCGCCGAGCACCTGCACCTCCACGTGGCGGGCATTGCGCACCAGCTTCTCG
>CAZRSA010000245.1:0-2893 GCA_964602525.1 uncultured Woeseiaceae bacterium | reverse complement strand
GCAGCATCTTCACCACCACCTCGGTGCCGTCCGGCAGCGTGGCGGCGTGCACCTGCGCGATGGAGGCCGCCGCGAGCGCCTGCTCCTCGAAGCTGCCGAACACCTCGGAGGCGGGCTTGCCGTAGGCCTTCTCGATGATCCCGAGCGCGAGTTCGGAGGCGAAGGGCGGCACCTGGTCCTGCAATTTGGCCAGCTCGTCGGCCACCTCCACGGGCAGGAGGTCCCGCCGGGTCGAGATGGCCTGACCGAATTTCACGAATATGGGGCCCAGCTCCTGCAGCGCGAGGCGGATGCGCACGCCCAGCGGCTCGTCCACCACGGCCCGGCCGGGCAGCAGGCGGAACACGAAGCGCATCGGCCTCAGCAGGTGGGTGGCGACGATCAGCTCGTCCAGCCCGTAGCGGACCAGCACGCGCTGGATGGCGATCAGGCGGACGAGCAGGCGGGGGCGGATCATCGGCCCTGCCGGTCGGCCAGCGCCCGGATCCTCGCCTCCAGCCGGGCCACGTCGTCGCGCAGGCGGTCCACCTCGGCGTAGAAGTCCTCCACCTCGCCCCGGGAGGGCAGGTCGCCCCGTTCCTCCGTCACGTACTCCGATACGTTGCGAGTGACGGTATCCGCCACCTGCTGGCCCCACAGGCCGATGCTGCGCAGCAGCTCGCCGGCCTGGTGGGCACCGGCGTCGCCCAGTACGCCCGAGAGCTGCTCCTCGAGGTCCGGCCGGGCGTAGCGCAGCAGCTCGCGGAAACGGGTGGCGGTCTCGGTATCCCCGGCAACGTCGATACCGCCGCTGCGAATCGCCTCCGCGGCATCACCGGTCAGCAGCCTGGGCAACGACAGCAGCGAGCCGGTGATGACGGTATCCGGCTCTTCCACGTAATCGGTGTGCAGTTCCAGCCCTGCGGCGGTGATGCGGACATAGACCGCCAGGAAGGAATCCCTGACGCGCACGGCGATGATCCGGCCGTCGAGCTCCTCGCACAGGTCGCGCGCCGGCGTGCTCTGGGCGATCTGCGCGTTCACGAGCGCAAGCGCCGGCCGGAACAGGGTTTCCAGTGGGTCCACGGCGCCCGGCCCTCAGAGGTGGTAACCGATGTGCAGGGCGGCGATGCCCCCGGTGAGGTTCACGTAGCGGCAGCGTTCGAAGCCTGCGTCGCCCATCATGCCCAGCAGCGTCTCCTGGTCCGGGTGCATGCGGATGGACTCGGCGAGATAGCGATAGCTGTCCCCGTCCTGCGCCACCAGCCGGCCGAGCAGCGGCAGCACGCGGAACGAATACAGGTCGTAGAGCGGCTGCAGGCCCTCTACCGGGCGGGAGAACTCCAGGATCAGCATCTTCCCGCCGGGCTTCAGCACCCGGAACATGGCCGCCAGCGCCGCTTCCTTGTCGGTGACGTTGCGCAGTCCGAAGGCGATGGTGACCAGATCGAAGCTGCCGTCGGCGAACGGGAGCTTCTCTGCATCCACCAGGGCCAGACTCGTGTTGCCGATGATGCCGGCGTCCAGCATGCGGCGGCGTCCCTGACGCAGCATCGCCGCGTTGATGTCGGCTAGCACCACGTGACCCTTGTCGCCGACCTGCCGCGCGAAGCTCATGGCAAGGTCGCCGGTGCCGCCGGCGAGGTCGAGGACGCACTGGCCGGCGCGCGCACCGGCCTCGCTCACGGTCCGCCGCTTCCACAGCCGGTGGATGCCGCCCGACATGAGGTCGTTCATGAGGTCGTAGCGCTCGGCGACGGAGTCGAAGACGCCGCGCACCAGGTCGGCCTTCTGGTCGGCGGCGACCCGGCGATAACCGAAATGGGTCTCGCTCTCGCTCGTCTTGTCTTTCGTCATGGTCCCGGGCCTGCGTCGGCGGCGGTCAGTCAGCGGGTCTGCGAGGATACCCCGCGGCCTCGAGCCGGTCGAGGTAATCCTGCCAGCGCTCGGCCTGATTCTCGCCCAGCTCGCGCAGGTAACCCCAGCGGTACAGCCCGGTATTGTGGCCGTCGTCGAAGACGAGTCGAACCGCATAGTGGCCCACCGGCTCCACGGCGGTGATTTGCACGTCCTCCTTGCCGGTCTGCAGCACTTCCTGGCCCGGGCCGTGGCCGCGCACCTCCGCCGAGGGCGAGTAGACGCGCAGGTACTCGAACGGCAGCTCGAAGCTCGCGCCGTCGGCGAAGCTGACGGTCAGCACGCGGGAGGTCTTGCGCAGGCGTATCTCTGTGGGTGCTTCTTCCATCGGTCGTCAGAGGATGTAGCGGCTCAGGTCCTCGTCCTGGACCAGCTCGCCCAGATGCTCGTCCACGTACTCCGCGGTCACCGCGAGCTTCTGACCGCTGCGGTCCGCCGCCTCGTAGGAGATGACGTCCAGCAGCCGTTCCATCACGGTGTGCAGGCGGCGGGCACCGATGTTCTCGGTGTTCTCGTTGACCCGGAAGGCCACGTCGGCGATGCGCTCGACGCCGTCGTCGGTGAATTCCAGCTCCACCCCTTCCGTGTCCAGCAGGGCCCGGTACTGACGGGTCAGGGAGGCGTCCGGCTCGGTGAGGATACGGACGAAGTCCGGCGCCTTCAGGGAATCGAGCTCCACCCGGATGGGGAAGCGGCCCTGCAGCTCGGGGATCAGGTCCGAGGGCTTGGCGACGTGGAAGGCCCCGGAGGCGATGAACAGGATGTGATCCGTGCGCACCATGCCGTACTTGGTATTGACCGTGCAGCCTTCCACCAGCGGCAGCAGGTCGCGCTGTACGCCTTCGCGGGAGACGTCGGCGCCCATGGCCTCCGAGCGCTTGGCCACCTTGTCCAGCTCGTCGATGAAGACGATGCCGTGCTGCTCCACGGCCTCCAGCGCCTGCGCCTTCACCTCCTCGTCGTCCAGCAGCCTGGCCGCCTCCTCCTCGGTGAGCAG
>CAZRSA010000244.1:0-2910 GCA_964602525.1 uncultured Woeseiaceae bacterium | reverse complement strand
GCCCCTACCAGGTGGTGGGCTTCATGCCGGCCGACGAGTTCGCCGCCCATGCCGCGCGCGCCATCGCCACCTCGCCCGACGCCGTCACCGCACAGGCGGACTGAAATGCCCCGTGTCCTGATGATCGTCGTTCTCGCGGGCTCCGTGGCCGCCGGGATGTGGCTGTCCCGGCTGCTGCTACCGCCGGAACGCCCTGCCGGGGAGGGGCCCGACCCCACGGCGGTGCAGATGCGGGCCAGTGCCGCGCAGGCGGAGACTGGGAACTTCAGCCTGCCGGACCTCGCCGGCGAGACGCGGACGCTGGCCGACTGGGACGGCGAGCTGCGGGTGATCAACTTCTGGGCCACGTGGTGCGCACCCTGCCGCCGGGAGATCCCGCTGCTGAAGGAGATCCAGGCACAGCACGGCGAGGCGGGCATCCAGGTCATCGGCATCGCCGTGGACGACCCGGAACCCGTGGCCGACTACGCCGCGGAGATGGAATTCAACTACCCGGTGCTGATCGGTCAGGAGGAAGCCATCGCCGCCGCCGAGAGCTTCGGCATCGATTTCCTCGGTCTGCCCTTCACGCTGATCGTCACGCCGGACGGCGAACTGCTCAACGTGCACGTGGGCGAGTTCGACCGGGAGCAGGCCGGAACCATGGTCTCGATCCTGCGAGATTTCCTCGACGGCAGCCTGGCCGCCGACCAGGCGCGCGAGGCTCTCGCCGGCATCTGATCCCGCCGGCGGTCCGTCCGCGGCCGCCGTACCGCCTCCACAGCGCCGCTTATTGTGCAATTGCCGGCTATAGGCGTTAAACTCGCCGCTAACTTCGCTGAAAAGGCAGGCTACTGGACTGATCATGCCGCGGCTCCTGCTCCTGAACGGACCCAATCTGAACCTCTTGGGCAAACGGGAACCCACCGTCTACGGCGACGAGGGTCTGCCCGCCGTCGAGGAGCGTCTGCGTAACCTCGCGGGGGAGTTCGGCCACGAACTGGACTGCTTCCAGAGCAACGCCGAACACGAACTGGTGGCCCGGGTGCAGGCCTGCGCCGACGACGGCACCCGCGCCCTGATCGTCAACCCCGGCGCCTATACGCATTCCAGCATTGCGTTGCGGGACGCGCTTCTTGCCGCCGGCCGACCGTTCGTCGAAGTGCATCTCTCCAACGTGCACGCCCGGGAGGGCTTCCGCCATCACAGTTATTTCTCCGACGTGGCCGACGGCATCATCGTGGGCCTCGGCGTCATCGGCTACGAACTCGCCCTGCTGGCCCTGCACCGCAGGCTGACGGACTCCTGAGAGAAGGCAAGCGCATGGACATACGAAAGGTGAAGAAACTGATCGAGCTGCTGGAGGAATCCGGCATCGCCGAGATCGAGATCACGGAGGGCGAGGAAGCGGTGCGCATCAGTCGCTACCCGGCCAACGCGATGGTGGCGCCGGCGCCCGCGGCTCACTACGCGCAGCCGCCGGCGCCGGCAAATCCCGCACCCGAGCCGGCCGCCCCCGCACCCGCCGCCACGGCCCCTGCCCGCGAGCCCGAGGAAGAGGGCCACACGGTCACCTCGCCGATGGTGGGCACGTTCTACGCCGCGCCCGCTCCCGGCGCGAGCCCGTTCGTGCAGATCGGCGACCGGGTCAAGTCCGGCGACACACTTTGCATCGTCGAGGCAATGAAGATGATGAATCCGATCGAGGCCGACGTGGACGGCGTGGTGAAGTCGATCCGGGTCCAGAATGGCGAGCCGGTGGAATACGGTCAGGTGCTGTTCGTGATCGACCAGCGCGCAGCCTCCTGAGCGGACGCACATGATCGAGAAAGTCCTCATCGCCAATCGCGGCGAGATCGCGCTCAGGATACTGCGCGCCTGCCGCGAGATGGGTATCAAGACCGTCGCGGTACACTCCACGGCGGACACCAACCTGAAGCACGTGCTGCTGGCCGACGAGACCGTCTGCATCGGTCCGCCCTCCTCCGCCGAGAGCTATCTCGACATGCCGGCCATCATCAGCGCCGCGGAGGTGACCGACTCGGTGGGCGTGCATCCCGGCTACGGTTTCCTGTCCGAGAACGCGGACTTCGCCGAACGGGTCGAGCAGAGCGGCTTCATCTTCGTCGGTCCGAAGGCCGAGAGCATCCGTCTGATGGGCGACAAGGTCTCGGCCATCCGCGCCATGAAGGAGGCGGGCGTGCCATGCGTGCCCGGCTCCGACGGTCCGCTCGGCGAGGACGGCGACGAGAACCTGCGCCTCGCCCGGGACATCGGCTACCCCGTGATCATCAAGGCGGCCGGCGGCGGCGGCGGGCGCGGCATGCGGGTGGTCCACACCGAAGCCTCCCTGCTCGGCGCAATCAACGTCACGCGGGCCGAGGCCAAGGCGGCCTTCGGCAACGACCAGGTCTACATGGAAAAATTCCTGGAGCGGCCGCGGCACATCGAGTTCCAGCTGCTGGCCGATGCCCACGGCAACGCGGTACACCTCGGCGAGCGCGACTGCTCCATGCAGCGCCGCCACCAGAAGGTGATCGAGGAGGCACCGGCGCCGGGTATCAGCGAGGAAGAGCGCCAGCGCATGGGCGCACGCTGCGTCCAGGCCTGCCAGGAGATCGGCTACCGCAATGCCGGCACCTTCGAGTTCCTGTACCAGGACGGGGAGTTCTACTTCATCGAGATGAATACCCGCCTGCAGGTGGAGCACCCGGTCACCGAGATGGTCACCGGCATCGACATCGTGAAGGAGCAGCTCCTGATCGCCGCGGGAGAGAAGCTGCGGTTCGAGCAGTCCGACGTCCGCATGACCGGCCACGCCATCGAATGCCGCATCAACGCCGAGGACCCGAAGACCTTCATGCCGTCGCCCGGCCTGGTGCAGCTCTGGCACGCGCCGGGCGGGCCGGGCATCCGCGTGGACAGCCACCT
>CAZRSA010000243.1:0-2950 GCA_964602525.1 uncultured Woeseiaceae bacterium | reverse complement strand
GGCGAGCAGGATCGAGGTGTCCGTGCGCCGGAGCAGCTCCCCGAAGGCGGCCGGCGCGGCCAGCGGGTGCTCCCGGGGAACGATCAGAACGCGGGCGTCCTCGGCACGCAGCGCCGCAGCCACCGCCGCGGTCGTCGCCGCTGCGAGGGGCCGCGCGCGCAGGCCGGACGCCGTCTCGCGCCCCTCCGGCCCCGCCAGGACGAAGGCCTCGAGGTCCTCGGCCGCGGCGATGCGCCGGGCCAGCCGCTCGAGTTCCCCGGCCCGCTCACCCTGACCGGGCAGCAGCGCCACCCGCCGGCCGCTGGCCCATTCCTCCTGGACGAAGAGCAGCATCCGGGCCGTGCTCCCGGCCAGGCGGTGAACCGGCAGCCCGTACCAGCTGCGCACACCGGCGCGGCGATGCGCCCTGGAGATCACCAGCGCATCCAGGTGCTCCAGACGGCGGTGCAGGCTCTCGATACCGGGCCCCCGCAGCACCTCGAACGAATGCTGCAGCCCCAGACCGGCGGCTCCCCGCTCGAAGGACAGACGCACCGCACGCGACCTCACGGCGAACTGGCGGCGGAGGTGTCCGCCGGCCAGCGGCCGGGTCTCGCCCAGGACCGTCACCTCTCTTGCCAGGGCGGAGCGCTCGAACTCCGCGCTGTCGGTGTCCTCTACGAACAGTCCGATCAGGGTGGCGGACGGCCCGGCGAGCGACAGCGCCGAGCGCAGCACGCTCTCCAGCGGCGCCGCCGGATCCAGCGCGACGGCGATGCTGAGTCGTTCAGTCGCTCTTGCCATTGCCGTTTGACCCGCGCGGGCTCAGGCCGGGGCCGTTGCCGTCACCAGCCTGGCCGGTGCGCTCGAGCTGACGCTGCATGAAGCGGGCGCGTCCCTCGGAGAACCCGGCCAGAGTCGCCTGGACGCGTCCATTCACCGTATCCGGCGGGTAGCTGCCGTCGCCGCCGGGCTCGCCTGCCGGCTCGCCGGTCAGCAGGTCGATGGCCTCGTCGACGCTGCCGACCGCATAGATGTGGAAGCGGCCGTCAGCCACGGCCTCGCGCACGTCCCGGCGCAGCATCAGGTGCTTGCGGTTGTCGGCGGGGATGATGACTCCCTGCTCGCCGGTAAGCCCGGCGTCGGCGCAGACGTCGAAGAAGCCCTCGATCTTCTCGTTGATGCCGCCCACCACCTGCACCCGGCCGTGCTGGTTCACCGAGCCGGTCACGGCGATACCCTGCGTGAGCGGCACCTCGGCCAGCGCCGAGACGAGGCTGCAGAACTCGGCCACCGACGCGCTGTCGCCCTCGACGCCGCCGTAGGTCTGTTCGAATACCAGGCTCGCCGACAGCGACAGCGGCGCCTGCCGGGAGTAGCGCGCCCCCAGCAGCGAACCGAGAATCAGCACGCCCTTGCTGTGGATCGGCCCGCCGAGTTCCACTTCGCGCTGGATATCGAGCAGGCTGCCGTCGCCCACCCGCACCGTGGCGGTGATACGGGTGGGATGGCCGAATGCGTACTGACCGAGCTGACGCACCGACAGGCCGTTCACCTGGGCCGGCGCCTCGCCGGTGACGTCCACCAGTATGGAGCGCCGCGCGATGGCTTCCCGGTAGCGCTCCCGGATACGGTCGTGGCGATGCTCGTACCCGGCCAGTGCCCGCTCGACGTCCTCCTCGTCGACGCGCTGGCGCCCGGCCTCCCGGGCCCAGTAGCAGCTCTCGGCGAGCAGGTCGCCGATGGGTCGGGTGCGGGCCGAGAGCTTGTCCGCATCGCCCGCCAGCCTGGCGCTGTATTCCACCACCCGGGCGACGGCCTGGCGGCTGAACGGCGCGAGACCGTCCCGCCGCACCATGCCGGCGATCAGCGAAGCGAGTGCCTCGCTGTGCTCGCTGTTGCGGTCGATCACGTCTGAGAAATCCGCGGCCACGCGGAAGAGCTCCGAGAACTCCGGGTCGTACTCGCTCAGCAGATAATAGAGCCAGCGCTCGCCGATGAGCACGATCCGCGCACTCATGGGAATCGGCTCGGGCTCTATGGTCACCGTCGTCATCAGGCTCAGCATCTGCTGCAGGCTCTGGATGGTGATCTCGCCACCGGACAGCGAGCGCTTCAGCGCCTGCCAGGCGAAGGGCTCGCGCACCAGGCGGTCGGCGTCGATGACGAGGAAACCGCCGCCGGCACGCTGCAGCGCGCCGCCGCGGATCATGCGGTGGTCGGTGACCAGCGAGCCGAACTCCGCGTAGTGATCGATGCGGCCGATAAGGTTGTGATAGACGGGGTTCTGCTCATAGACCACCGGCGCGGCCTCAAGGCCGGAGTTGTCCACGACTACGTTGACCTCGTAGCGCTGCAGGAATTTCGGCCGCTGACGGCGGCCCGAGGGCTGCGCGAACGGAGAGGCGGGCTCCGGGTTGATGAGCGCCGGCAGGTGAGCGAGCAGGTCCTGCTCCACGCCCTCGAGATAGGCGCTGACGTTCTCCAGCGCCCGGTAGCGTTCCTTCAGTTCCTCGAGGAACGGCCCCACGGCGGAGACCCCAACCTGGCGGTCCAGCTTGCGCACGCGCTCTTTGTGCTCCCGCTGCCAGGCCGGCAGCTTGCGCAGATGCGTCGCCAGACGCTCACCGAACTTCGAGATCTTGCCGCGGATCTCCTCCTGCTCGTCCTCGGGCAGCTCGCCGAAGGCCTCCTCGTCGATGACCTTGCCGTCGCGGACCGGCGCAAAGGCGAACCCGCCCGGCGTCTGCAGCAGACGCAGCCCGTTGCGCTCGGCATCCTCCGCCATATCCTCCAGGGCCCGGCGGTGGCGCTCCTCGAACTCCTCGTCGATCTCCGAGCGCAGGTGACGGTATTCGTCGCTCTCGAATGCGGCCGGCACCGACGACCACACGTCTTCGATGAGGCTCTGCATGCGCTCGCGCAGCCTGCGGCCCTCGCCGGCGGGCAGCTGCAGCGCCCGCGGCTTCTG
>CAZRSA010000242.1:0-2975 GCA_964602525.1 uncultured Woeseiaceae bacterium | reverse complement strand
CGGTGGAGAACGACGCCAACGAACACGCGATGGGCGCCGTGCTCGCACCCCAGGTCGCGGAACTGGCCGACGGCTACAGCCACGTGTTCGGGCCCTCCACGAGCTTCGGCAAGGACCTGATGCCCCGGGTTGCGGCACTGCTGGGCGTGAACCAGATCTCCGACGTCATGGAGGTGCTGGGGCCCTACGAGTTCAAGCGCCCCATCTACGCCGGCAACGCCATCATCACGGTGAAGGCGCGGAAGGACACGAAGCTGGTCGCCACCGTACGTGCGGCCTCCTACCAGGCCGCGCCCGGCGGCGGCAGCGCCGCCGTCGAGTCGGCTTCGGTGGGGGCCGACCTGCCGACCCACACACGCTGGCTGGAGCTGCAGGCCGGCTCCTCCGACCGCCCGGACCTCGCCACGGCTCCGCGGGTGGTCTCCGGCGGGCGTGCGCTCGGCGGCGAGGAGAACTTCGAGATCATTTTCAAGCTGGCCGACAGGCTCGGCGCGGCGGTGGGAGCCTCCCGGGCGGCCGTGGACGCGGGCTACGTGCCGAACGAACTCCAGGTGGGCCAGACCGGCAAGATCATCGCGCCGGAGCTCTACATCGCCATCGGCATCTCGGGCGCCATCCAGCACCTCACCGGCATCAAGGACGCCGGCACGATCGTCGCGATCAACAAGGACGAGGATGCGCCCATCTTCGAGGTGGCCGATATCGGCCTGGTGGCCGACCTGTTCACCGCGATCCCCGAGATCGAGGAGAAACTCGGCAGTTGACCGCTGACCGGCGTGGCGGGCGACGGGTCGTCCGCCGCGCCGCAGCCCGCCGCCGGGCACCCGCCGATAACTAGACCGGTCGCTGGAAGATTCCCAGGGCGGCCTCCAGCACCAGGGCGGCCCAGATCGCGATCACGAACGGCCGGGCGCGGGTCAGACTGCGCTGGATGGCGCCTTCGGTCGCGGGCCGGGACCCCTCCTCCATGAGGCTTGCGAAGGCGGGCCCGAACGGCCTCAGCGCGATCCTTATGCCGAGGCCACACGCGACCGTGACGGCAAACACCAGAAGTTTCAGCGCTATCCAGTCGCCGCGGATCCAGCCGGGGTCCGCGACGTGCCAGACGGCCGCACCCGCCGTCGCGACGATGACCGCCAGGCGGAGCAGGAAATCCGTGCGCTGCAGCGCTCGGGCCGCAGGCGCCGCCCGTACGAAGTGCACCGCCAGCACCAGTGCCAGCCAGACCAGTGCGCCCAGCCACATCCCGGCCAGGGCAAGGTCGGACAGCGGCAACTGCTGGCGGACGGTCGCCAGATGCACGCCGGTCGGCAGGACCAGGACCATGCAGAGACGGGGCGACAGATCCACGGCCAGCATGATGGCGGCGGCAGTCTTGCGCGCCTCCCGGCCGAGATCCGGGTTCGAGACGAAGCGGCTGGCGTAGAAGACGCCGAGGTCCCCGCCCAGCCAGTAGGCGAACAGGACCACGTGCGCCAGCAGCAGAAAATCGTAGAGCATCAGGCTGCCTCCGCCACCCGCACGAGCGCCTTGCCGACATTCTCGCCCCGCATCAGCCGGCAGAACGCCGCGGGCGCGTTCTCCAGTCCCTCCGCCACGTCTTCCCGGGCACGGATGAGGCCGTCGCGGTACCAGGGCGTCGCCTCCGCCAGGAACTCGTCCCGGCGCTCGTAGTAGTCATAGACCACGAGGCCGTGGATGTGGGCCCTCGCGGCGATGACCGGACCGAGATTGGGCCCCGGCGGCGGCTCGCCGCTGCGGTTGTACTGGTCGATCATGCCGCACAGCACGATGCGCGCGCCGGATGCCAGCCGGCCCAGGACCGCCGCCAGCGTGTCGCCCGCGACGTTGTCGAAATAGACGTCGATGCCGTCCGGACAGGTGGCGGCCAGACGTTCGCGGAGATCCTCGTTGCGGTAGTCGATGCACGCATCGAAGCCGAAAGCGCCAATGACGAGATCGCACTTCTCGCGTGAGCCGGCAATGCCGACGGCCCGGGCGCCGCGCAGCCGCGCGATCTGGCCGACCATGCTGCCCACCGGCCCCGCGGCGGCCGACACCACCACGGTCTCGCCCGCCTGCGGACGGGCCAGAAACTTCAGGCCGGACCAGGCGGTGAGCCCGGGCATGCCCAGGATACCCAGGGCCAGCGACGGCGCTGGTCCGTCCGCCGGGAGGACGCGCACGCCCTCCCCGTCGGAGACGCCGTACTCCTGCCACCCGTTGCGGTCGACGACGAGCATCCCCGGCCGGTAGTCCGGATGCCGGGAGGCGACCACCTCCGACACCGTGCTGCCCACCACCACGTCGCCGACGCCCACCTTGTCGGCGGAGATGTGCCGGCCGGAGATGACGCCGCGCACGTAAGGGTCCAGCGACAGCCACAGCGTGCGCGAGACGAACTCGCCCGGCCCCGGCTCCGGTATCTCGGTCCCGGCCAGGCGGAAGTCCCCGGCGACCGGGACACCCTCCGGCACCCGGGCGAGCACCACGCGGCGGTTGGCGGGCGCCGTCACGCGGGTCTCAGACCGCCGCAAGCATCGTCTCGGCCGAACTCACCTCGAACTGACCGGGCTCTTCCACGTTGACCACTTTCGCCACGCCGTCATCCACGATGATGGCGAAACGCTGGCAGCGCTGGCCCATGCCGAAACCGCTGGCGTCGAGCTCGAGTCCGAGCTTGCGCGCGTAGTCGGCGTTGCCGTCGGCCAGCATCAGCACCTTGTCGCCGACGCCCCGGTCCTTGCCCCAGGCACCCATCACGAAGGCGTCGTTCACCGCCATGCAGGCGATGGTGTCCACGCCCTTCTCCGCGAACTCCGCGGCATGCTCGACATACCCCGGCAGATGATTCATCGAGCAGGTGGGGGTGAAAGCGCCCGGCACGGCGAACAGGACAACCTTCTTGCCGTCGAACAGCTCGTCGGTGGTGATCTGTCCGGGGCCTTCCTGCGTCATGATGCCGAACGAGCCCT
>CAZRSA010000241.1:0-2982 GCA_964602525.1 uncultured Woeseiaceae bacterium | reverse complement strand
ACCTCACGGACAACGAGATGGCCAAGCTGCATATCCGCCACATGGTCGGCGGCCGTGCCGGCGGCCTGCCCGACGAGCGGCTGCTGCGCTTCGAGTTTCCCGAGCGGCCCGGCGCGCTGGCCGACTTCCTCGACGCGGTGGGACCGGACTGGAACATCAGCCTGTTCCACTACCGCAACCACGGTTCGGACTACGGCCGCATCCTCACCGGCATCCAGGTACCCGCGGCGGATAGTGAAGAGTTCGAGCGCCACCTGACGAAGCTCGGCTACCCCCACTGGGACGAGAGCGGCAACCCGGCCTACGCCCTGTTCCTGGCCTGACCGCGTCCACCGGTCTCCTTCGACCCGTCCCGGACGTCGGTTGTAAGCCCGGGGGACCCTGCTTAGAATGAATCCAAGTTTCTTCGCCGGGAGATCGCATCCCGGCACCACTCATCGAAACCCCAAGGAGTCATCCATGGCCCACGAACTGCCTGCGCTGCCTTATGCGAAGGACGCTCTGGAACCGGTCATCTCGGCCGAGACGCTGGAGTACCACTACGGCAAGCACCACCAGACCTACGTCAACAACCTGAACAACATGATCCCCGGCACGGAGTACGAGAGCGCGTCGCTCGAGGACATCATCCGAAAGGCCGACGGCGGCCTGTTCAACAACGCGGCCCAAGTCTGGAACCATACCTTCTACTGGAACTGCCTGAGCCCGGACGGCGGCGGCGAGCCCGGCGGCGCGCTGGGCGAGGCCATCGACAAGGCCTTCGGCTCCTTCGACGAGTTCAAGGCGGAGTTCCAGAAGGCCGGCGCCGGCAACTTCGGCTCGGGCTGGACCTGGCTGGTGAAGGACGGCGACGGCGTGGCCATCGTGAACACCGACGATGCCGGCAACCCGCTGCGCGACGGCAAGACCCCGCTGCTGACGGTGGACGTGTGGGAACACGCCTACTACATCGATTACCGCAACGCGCGCCCGAAGTACCTGGAAGAGATCTGGAAGATCATCAACTGGGATTACGTGTCGGGTAACTACGGGGCGTAACGAAACGATGCAGGAGGGGCTTCAATCCCGATCCGGCGTTGGATCGGGCCTGAAGGCCTTCCTGCATGACCGTTGACGCTGCGGGATCGGGCCTGAAGGCCCTGCCACAGCCTTATTCCGGCTTCATGAATTTCAGCGTGAAGCGGTCGCTCTCCCCGATCTCCAGGTACTCCGGTTCCGGGCCGTCACGCAGGCTCGGCGGCAGCGCCCAGACGCCGCTCTCGTAGTCCTTGGTGTCCTTCGGGTTGGCGTTGATGTCCGAGCGCGCGACGAGTTCGAAGCCGGCCGCCTCGGCCAGTTCGACGGCACGGGCCTCGCTGAAGTAGCCGGTGCGCTCGTCCGGGTCCGGCGGCGAATCGGGGTCGGCGCGATGCTGCACCACGCCCAGGACGCCGCCCGGCTTCAGGGCCTCATACGCGGCAGCGAAGACTTCCCCGGTGAATTCCTCGCCCCAGCTGTGCAGGTTGCGGAACGTCACCACCAGGTCCGCGCTGTCCGGCGGCGCGATGTCCATCCGGCTCCGGCCGAGCACGGTGAGCTCCACGTCGCCGTAGACCTCCCGGTCGGCGATCTTCGCCGTGTACTTCGGCAGATTCCGCTGCACGTAATCACTCTCCAGCGTGGGGTCCCAGCTGGCCGCGTACAACTTGCCCTCCTCCTTCAGCACCGGCGCCAGGATCTCCGTGTACCAGCCGCCGCCGGGCCAGAGTTCCACCACCGTCATGTCCGGCTCCAGGCCGAAGAAGGTGAGGGTCTCCACCGGGTGGCGGTAGGCGTCCCGCGCCCGGTTCCCGGCGGAGCGGTGCTCGCCGTCCACCGCCGCCTGGATGGCCTCGCGGGCATCGCCGGCGGCGGCGGGGGTGCCCGCGGCCAGCATCAGCAGCGCGGCCAGCGGAGCGAGCTTCGGTCCGGTCACAAAATCACGCATGGGTTGTCTCTCCGTGGGTTGGTATTCGGCTCGGTCATCTAATCGCGGTAGGACGGATCCCGCCGGTCCAGCTTGCGCAGCAGCGCCGGCCAGGCGAGTGCGCCGCCCATGCCCTTCGTCGCCTCGCGCATCTGCGCCCGGGCGCCGGCCAGGATGCGGTCGTCCACCCGCGTCAGCTCCGCGCCGCCCGACTGGGCGGCAATCTGGATCTGGCAGGCGGTCTCGAGGACGTACATGGCCAGGAAGGCCTCCGCCACGGACTCGCCGCAGGTAAGGAGGCCGTGGTTGCGCAGGATGAGCGAGTTGGCGTCACCCAGGTCGGCCACCAGCCGCGGCTTCTCGTCCTCGTTCAGCGCCACGCCCTCGTAGTCGTGATAGCCGAGGGCGATCAGCGGAAATATCGACTGCTGGGAGATGGGCAGCAGGCCCTCCTTCTGCGCCGACACGGCCACCCCCGCCCGCGTGTGGGTGTGCAGCACGCACTGCACCTCGGGGCGCGCCTCGTGCACAGCACTGTGGATGACGAAGCCCGCCGGGTTCACGGGGTGGGGGCTGTCGATGACCTTGTTGCCCTCGTGGTCCACCTTCACCAAGCTGCTGGCCGTCATCTCCTCGAACAGCAGGCCGTAGGGGTTGATCAGGAAATGCTCCTCCGGCCCGGGGACCCGGGCGGAGATGTGAGTGAAGATCAGGTCGTCCCAGCCGTGCAGCGCCACCAGCCGGTAAGCCGCGGCGAGGTCGACCCGGATGGCCCATTCCTTCGCGGAAACCTGGTCGCGCACCGTCATCGTCTCGGCGGCAGTGTTCATCGCTCTCTCCCTCCGTCGGACTCGCGAGAGCGACAGTATAAGACATCGGCCGGCGGCTGCCTGCTGCAACCATTTCGACGCCGGTTGCATCCATGCAAGAGACGAGGGCCGGATTTCGGGGGAGAGTGACGATGAGAACACGCAGGAAAGTAAGCGACGCGCTGGCACTCGGCCTGCTGATGCTGGCGGCCCTGCTGGCCGGCATCG
>CAZRSA010000240.1:0-2984 GCA_964602525.1 uncultured Woeseiaceae bacterium | reverse complement strand
GTCTTGCCCATGAAGATGAAGATCTCGCAGCGCGGGTCCATGGCGCCGGAGGTCCACCACTTGCGTCCATTGATGACGTATTCGTCACCGTCGCGAACGATGGAAGCCTCTATATTGGTGGCATCCGAGGAGGCGACCGCCGGCTCGGTCATGGCAAAAGCCGAGCGGATGCGACCCTCCAGCAGCGGCTCCAGCCATTGCTTGCGCTGCTCCTCGTTGCCGTAGCGCACCAGCACCTCCATGTTGCCGGTATCGGGCGCGGCGCAGTTGAACGCCTCGGAGGCGATGGGCGAGCGGCCCATGATCTCGGCCAGCGGCGCGTACTCAAGGTTGGTCAGTCCCGCGCCGTACTCGCTCTCCGGCAGGAACAGGTTCCACAGACCCGCCTCCTTCGCCTTCGCCTTCAGCTCTTCCATGATGGGCGGTATGACCCAGCGATCCTCGCTCGCGTCGATGTACTCCTCGTACGCCGCCTCGTTCGGGTAGACGTACTCGTTCATGAACTCGGTGACGCGCTCGCGCAGCCGGCTCACCTTGTCGGAATATTCGAAATTCATGCGGACCCCGCTGTGGCTGAAGGGAAACGTAGCGACGCCGGGGACGGCTTCGGCAGGCGGCACCCGGCGCGCGGCCCGGAGAGCATAACGCGGGGTCCGACGCCGTGCCAGCAGCCCCGGCCGCCCTTCCCCGGCAACGATGCTAGACTCTCGCGCGGCAGGGTGCCGCGCCCGCCCGCGAGAGACCGCGAGATTCAACAGATCGCCCCGTCATCGGAGGAATCGTGAAAGCAGCACTATGTAAAGAGTACGGATCGCCCCGCAGCCTGGTGGTCGAGGAGGTCGAGTCGCCGGAGCCGGGTCCGGGCGAGGTCAAGCTGCGGGTGCACGCCTGCGGCGTGAACTTCCCCGACATCCTCATGATGGCGGGCAAGTACCAGGCGAAACCCGACATGCCCTTCTCGCCCGGCGGCGAGGTCTCGGGTGAGGTGGTCGCCGTCGGCGAGGGGGTGGACCGGCTGCGGCCCGGCCAGCGCGTCCTCGGCATGGCGGGACACGGCGGCATGGCCGAGGAGATCTGCCTGCCGGCGGTCGCCGTGGTGCCGATCCCTGACGGCATGGACTACGAGACCGCCGCCGGCTTCATACTGACCTACGGCACCTCCTACCACGCGCTGAAACAGCGCGCCCGCCTGCAGGAGGGAGAGACGCTGCTCGTGCTGGGTGCCGCCGGCGGCGTGGGCCTCGCCGCGGTCGAGCTGGGCAGACTCATGGGCGCCCGGGTCATCGCGGCGGCCAGCAGCGCGGAGAAGCTGGAACTCGCCGGCGAGTACGGCGCGAGCGAGTTCGTCAATTACGCCGAGGAGAACCTGAAGGAGCGGGTGAAGGAGCTCACCGGCGGCCGCGGCGCGGACGTCATCTACGACCCGGTGGGCGGCGAACTGTTCGACCAGTGCATGCGCTCGGTCGCGTGGAAGGGCCGGGTCCTGGTCATCGGCTTCGCCTCGGGAGAGATCCCGAAGGTGCCGGTCAACCTGGCGCTGCTGAAGGGCTGTGAGATCGTGGGGGTGTTCTGGGGCGCGTTCACCCAGCGCGAACCGGAGGCGCACGAGGAGAACACGCGGGAACTGCTGCAATACGTGAGCGAAGGCAAGCTGAAGCCGCATATCTCGGCCACCTTCCCGCTGGAGGAGGCCGGCGAGGCGCTGGCGATGCTGGCCGAGCGCAAGGCTCTCGGCAAGGTGATCGTCACGGTGCAATGAACGCCCGCGGCCGGGCCGGTTAGTGACAGCCGCAACTATTCGAGCGAAAACAGATACCTGGCAGTTGACACCCGGCCATGCTTGCAACATCATCGCCGCGATGACCGACGCAGCCCGCAATTCCGGATACCTGCCAGCCCGTGCGGCCCGCGTCGTGCTGCTGTCCGGCCTGCTTCTGCTTCTCGGCCTCCACGGGAGGATGCGCGGGTAGCCGACGGGCAAGGCGAACGAGAAGGCAAACCCCGCATCCGAAAGGTCGCGGGGTTTTTTTTTGACGGAGAGAGACAATGAGCATCGAGAACGGCGACCGGGTCAGGATCTTCGATACGACGCTGCGTGACGGCGAACAGGCGCCGGGCTGCAGCATGACGCTGCGCGAGAAACTCAGGGTCGCCGCCGCCCTCGCGGAACTGCGGGTCGACGTCGTCGAGGCCGGTTTCGCCGCCGCCTCCCCGGGCGACTTCGAGTCCGTGCGGGCGATCGCCAGCGAGATCGAGGGGCCGGCCGTCTGCAGCCTGGCGCGCTGCAACCCGGAGGACATCGAGAAGGCCTGGAAGGCCGTGCAACCCGCCGCGAAGTCCCGCATCCACGTCTTCGTGGCCACAAGCGAGATCCACCGCACCCACAAGCTGAACATGGCCAAGGAGGAGATCATCCAGAGCGCCGCGGGGGCCATCCGGATGGCCCGGGAGTTCTGCGACGACGTGGAGTTCTCGCCGGAGGACGCCTCCCGCACCGAGCTGCCCTATCTCGCGGAGGTGGTCACGGCGGCGGTGGAGGCAGGCGCCCGCACGGTCAACATACCCGATACGGTCGGCTATACCGTGCCGAGCGAGTTCTACGAACTGTTCCGCTACCTGAAGGAGCATGTGCCCGGCATCGACGACGTGGTGCTCTCGGTGCACTGCCACGACGACCTGGGCATGGCGGTTGCGAACAGCCTTGCGGCCGTGCGCGGCGGCGCCCGCCAGGTGGAGTGCACCATCAACGGCATCGGCGAGCGCGCGGGCAATTGCTCGCTCGAGGAGGTGGTAATGGCGCTGAAGACCCGGCGGGAGTACTTCGGCGCGGACACCGGGCTGGACACCACCCGCCTCTACCCCACCTCCCGGCTCGTCTCCAGCATCACGGGCATCCATATTCCCCGCAACAAGGCCATCGTCGGGGAGAACGCCTTCGCCCACGAGGCCGGCATCCACCAGCACGGCATGCTGAAGCACGCCTC
>CAZRSA010000239.1:0-2990 GCA_964602525.1 uncultured Woeseiaceae bacterium | reverse complement strand
CGGGCGGTGTCGAAGCTGCCGGTCAGCGCATAGCCGAGGGCGGTCAGGCGGGCCGGCAGCCAGGCCAGCAGGGCGTGGGCCTGCTCCGTGGCCTCGCGGGCGGCGGCGGCGGCGGCCTGGTCGGCGCGGGCGGCATCCTCCCCGCCGGCGGCCCCGGCCCGCGCCTCGAGACGCTCCGCCTGGAATACCGCCCGGCGCCGCAGCAGGTCGGCCACCCGGAATATCCACGCGCCCACCGGCCCGAGCACGACGAACCAGAACAGCACGGCGAACATGCGGTTGTTCGCCTGCACGCAGACGGCCTCCTGCACGGCGAAGCCGCTCGGGATGTCCTCCTCGCCGGCCCGGTGCTCGACGAGCGCATGCGCCAGCCGGCGCGCCTCCTCGTCGTCGCCGGCCCGGATGGCGTTGCACCAGCGGTCTACCTCCTCGCCGATGTCCTGGGGCCCGAGAGAGAAGAACAGCACCACCACCGACAGCGCCAGGTACGGCAGCCCGAGCAGGACGTCGCCCAGGCCGAAGCGCAGCAGGATGATGGGCGAGGCCACCAGCAGCACCGTTGCGGCCACGCCGAGCAGCTTCGGGATGGCGTCGAAACGCTGGGCCAGCCGCAGGCCGAAGTCGAACAGTCCGTCCAGCCAGCGCAGTTCACGCAGGTGAAACAGCTGGGTGGCGAGCCGCTCCAGGAGGATGGCGATGAACAGGGCGATCAGCTTCATGAGCAACCAGCCGGGCGGCTATGAGGGGCCTAGCTTATGTCCCGCCCGATGAGGGCATCAAGCCGGCGCCAGTCGAAGGCCTCGCCGGGGTCGGTCTTGCGGCCCGGTGCGATATCGGCATGACCGAGGATGTCCGCGCGCTCCAGGCTCGGGTAGGCCCGGCGCAGCGACCGGATCAGCGTCGCCAGCGCCCGGTACTGACGCTCGTCGTAGGCCATGTCGTCGGCGCCCTCGAGTTCGATACCCACGGAGAAGTCGTTGCAGCGCTCGCGCCCGCACCAGGACGAGGCGCCGGCGTGCCAGGCGCGCCGCCCGAAGGGCACGAACTGCACCAGCGCGCCGTCGCGCCGGATCAGCACATGGGCCGACACCTCCATGCCGGCGATCTCCGCGAAATAGGGGTGGGCATCGGCAGCAAGCCGGTTGGAGAAGAAATCCTCGATATGGGGCCCGCCGAACTCGCCCGGCGGCAGGCTGATGCCGTGGATGACGATCAGCTCCGGCGCGCAGCCCGGCGGGCGTTCGTCCTGGTTCGGCGACGGGCACTGCCGCGCGGGCGCCACCAGGCCGGTGGCCGGATCGGTGACGAATTCGGTCACGAAGTCGGTCGGGGTGCGGTGCCCGGAGCTTACGGTCATCCGCCGGAATATGAGCGGCACCCCCGCGCCTGTCAACGCGCCGCCGTCTTCCAATCCGCCAAAGGGAACTGCATGATCCGGCTGTGCGCACGGTCCGACTCCACCATCCCGAGCCCCTGGCCAGCGGCGAGGAGGTCAGCATCGGGGAAGACGACGCCCGCTACCTGACCCGGGTGCTGAGACTGCCCGTGGGCTCGCCCGTCGTGCTGTTCGACGGCCGCGGCGGCGAATACGAGGCGACGATCGCCTCCGCCGGCCGGCGCCGGGTGATGCTGGCCGTTGGCTCGCACCGGCCGGTGGAATGCGAGTCCGCGCTCGCGATCACCGTTGCCCAGGGCATCTCCCGGGGCGAGCGCATGGACCACGTCGTGCAGAAGACCACCGAACTGGGCGCCGCCGCCATCGTGCCGCTCGTCTGCGAGCGGGGCGTCGTCCGCCTGGACGAGAAGCGGGCCGCAGCCCGGCTGGAACACTGGCAGCGGGTGGCCGCCAGCGCCTGCCGCCAGTGCGGTCGCAACCGACTGCCGCGGATAGCGCCCATCACGGCCCTCGAAGACTGGCTGGCGGCGCCGCCGAACGGGCTGCGCCTGGTGCTCACGCCTGACGCCGAGCGGCGCCTGACCGATATCGAGCCCGCCGGCGCGGGCATGGTCGGCTCGGCGGTCCTGCTGGTCGGACCCGAAGGGGGGCTAACGGAGCAGGAGGCGATGGCGGCGTCCGCCGCAGGCTTTCTCCCCGTACGGCTCGGGCCGCGGGTGCTGCGCACCGAGACCGCCGCCGTGGCCGGCGTCACGGCCCTGCAGACACTCTGGGGCGATCTGTAGCGGCTAGAGCTCCAGCTCCTGCTCGGCCAGGATCCCCTCGAGCCTGGCCAGGTCCGGGATCAGCGGGTACTCGTTGATCATCTTCACCCGGCAGAATACCGGCGCCCCTTCCGGCCAGCCTTCATCCGGCTCACCCGGCCTGAGCACCTCCCGATTGACGCGGACCAGTTGTGGGAAACCCTGGGTCAGCATGCCGAAATGACCCGCACGCAGTTTGCCCGTGACGCCGTGGAAAACGACGATGCGCGTCCTGCCGCTGGCCTCGGGTACGGGCCCGCCCAGGGCGCCCTCGAACGACACCAGCGGCAACAGCCGGCCGTTCCAGTTGAAGCCGCCGAGCACCCAGGGCGCAGCCTCGCTAGCCCCGGCCTCCGGCGGGGTGTAGCGCACCACTTCGGCCACGCAGGCGCGGGGCACGATCAGCCGGTCTTCCGCCAGGGGCACCAGCAGCGAATACAGTTCCTCGACCACGGCGCTCACGGACCGCTACCGCCCTTTTCCTCAAGCTGCCCGTGGATGGCCTCCAGCAGCTGGCTGTCCTGGTAGGGCTTGCCCAGGTAGTCGTCGACGCCGATCTCGATGGCGCGCGCCCGGTGCTTCTCGCTCACACGCGACGTGATCATGATGATCGGGATGTCGGCATAGCGCTCGTCGTTGCGCACGTGGGTGGCGAATTCGTAGCCGTCCATGCGCGGCATCTCGATGTCCAGCAGAATGATGTCGGGTCGGTGCTCCTGCATCACGCTGATGGCGTCGATGCCGTCCTTCGCGGTGGCCACCCGCATGCCCTGGCGCTGCAGGAAACGCTC
>CAZRSA010000238.1:0-2995 GCA_964602525.1 uncultured Woeseiaceae bacterium | reverse complement strand
CTCTCGCCGTAGTCCATCGGCTCGAGTTCGAAGTAGGCCGCCAGCGTCTGCCCGATATCGGCAAAGGTGGCGCGTTCACCGATCGAGCCCGCCGGCAGGCCGGCGCCGGTCGCGAGCACCGGGATGTGTTCGCGGGTGTGGTCCGAGCCCGGCCAGGTCGGGTCGCAGCCGTGATCCGCGCAGAGGATCACGACGTCGTCTTCGTCCACGGCGTCCAGCAGCTCCGGCAGCCGGGCGTCGAAGGCCTCTAGGGCCGCGGCGTAGCCGAGCGCGTTGCGGCGGTGGCCGTAGACCATGTCGAAATCCACGAAGTTGGTGAAGACGATGCTGCGTTCCGGTGCATCGGCCAGCGCCTCCAGCGTGGCATCGAACAGGGCCTGGTTGCCGCTGGCCTTCACCTTCCGTGTGATCCCCTGGTGGGCGAAGATGTCGGCGATCTTGCCCACGCTGACCACCTCGCCGCCGGCGTCCACGAGCTTGTCCAGCACCGTGGGCGCATGGGGCGGTGTAGTGTAGTCGCGCCGGTTGCCGGTGCGCTGGAACGTGTCTGGGCCGTCGCCGACGAAGGGGCGGGCGATCACTCGCCCGATGCGGTAGTCGTCCACCAGCTCCCGGGCGATCTCGGAGAGTTCCAGCAGCCGCTCGAGCCCGAAGCTCTCCTCGTGGGCGGCGATCTGGAACACGCTGTCGGCGGAGGTGTAGACGATGGGCTTGCCGGTGGCCATGTGCTCCTCGCCCAGGCGCGCGATGATCTCCGTGCCCGAGGCGTGGCAGTTGCCCAGCACGCCGGGCAGGCCGCCGCGCCGAATCAGGGCGTCCAGCAGTTCCGGCGGGAAGGTGTTCTCGCGCTCGGTGAAGTAGCCCCAGTCGAACAGGACCGGTACGCCCGCGATCTCCCAGTGGCCGCTGGGCGTGTCCTTGCCGCTGGAGAGCTCCCGGGCGTAACCCCAGGCGCCGGCCACCCAGTCCGGCAGCGCACAGCCGCTGGGCGCGGCACCGCTGCTGGCCGCGGCCGCGTGCATCAGGCCCAGCCGGGCGAGATTCGGCAGCGCCAGAGGCCCGGCGCGCTCTCCGGTCTTCGCCGCCGCGCGCGCGGCCCGGGCGATGCTGCCGAGGGTATCCGCGCCGGCATCGCCGTAGTGCTCCGCATCTTCGGTGGCGCCGATGCCGAAGGAGTCCAGTACCAGGATGATTGCGCGTCTCATGGTCGGTCCGTGTGCGGGGTCGTTCAGGCGGCCAGCGAGTAGAACAGTCCGGCCAGCACCGCGCTCATCATGTTGGCCAGCGTCGCGGTCAGCACCGCCTTCAGGCCGAAGCGGGCGATGTCGTGCCGCCGGGCCGGCACAATACTGCCGAGCCCGCCGAGCAGGATAGCGATGGAGGTGAGATTCGCAAAGCCGCAGAGCGCGAAGGTGACCACAGTCTGGGCATGGGACGACAGCTCGTCCTTGATCTGCACGAAGTTGGCGTAGGCGTAGAACTCGTTGATGACGAGCTTCTGGCCGATCAGGCTGCCGGCCGCCGGCGCCTCGGCCCAGGGGATGCCGAGCAGGAACGCGAGCGGGGCGAACAGCCAGCCGAGGATCTGCTGCAGGGTCAGGCCCTCGTAGCCGGCCAGCCCGGCCACGCCGCCGATCAGCCCGTTCAGCAGCGCGATCATGGCCACGAAGGCGAGCAGCATGGCGCCGACGTTCAGCGCCAGTTTCAGCCCCAGCAGCGCGCCGTTGCCAATGGCCTCGAACACGTTCACCGGCTTCTCGTCCTCCTCCACCGGACCCACGGCAATCTCCGCCTCTCGTGCGTGGGCCTCGGGCATCACGATCTTGGCCATGGCCAGTCCGCCCGGTGCCGCCATGAAGCTCGCCGTGATCAGGTACGTGAGATCCACGCCCATGGAGGCGTACGCCGCCATGACGGCGCCGGCGATGGTGGCGCAGCCGCCGGTCATCACGGCGAACAGCTCCGAGCGGGTCATGCCGGCGAGGTAGGGCTTCACCACCAGCGGTGCCTCGGTGTGGCCGACGAAGATGTTCGAGACTGCCGACATCGACTCCGTGCGCGTGGTGCCGAGCAGGCGCTGCAGCCAGCCGCCGAGCACCGAGACCACCCGCTGCATGACGCCCAGGTAATACAGCAGCGACATGAGTGCCGAGAAGAACACGATCACCGGCAGCACGTTCACGGCGATGGTGAAGCCCAGGCTCTCGGTGGTGCGGGCGCCGAAGACGAACTCGATGCCCTCGTTGCCGTAGTCGATGACGGACTGTACGCCCCGCACCAGGCCGGCCAGCGCGCCCCGGCCCGGCGGGAAGTAGATGACCAGCGCGGCGATGGCCACCTGCAGGCCGAGGGCGATGCCGACGGTGCGCAGCCGGATCCGCCGCCGGTCCTCGGACATGAGGACGGCCAGGACGAGCAGGGTGGCGATGCCGGCGAGGGCCGTGACGAGCTGCATGGTGCTAGCGCCAGCCGGTCACTCGCCGCCGGCGTAGAAGCGTTCCTTGAAGTGCCGGCGGCACATGGAGACGTAGCGGTCGTTGCCGCCGATCTCCACCTGGGAGCCTTCGGTGACCGCACGGCCCTCGCCGTCGAAGCGGATCACCATGGTGGCCTTGCTGCCGCAGTGGCAGATGGCCTTTATCTCCTTCAGGTTGTCGGCCCAGGCGAGCAGGTACTTGCTGCCCTCGAAGGGTTCGCCCTGGAAGTCCGTCCTGAGGCCGTAGGCCAGCACCGGGATGTTGAGCCGGTCGGTGACCTCACTCAGCTCGAACACCTGCCGGCGGGTGAGGAACTGGGCCTCGTCGATCAGCACGCAGTGCAGGGCCTTGGCGGCGTGCTCACGCTCCACCACCGTGTACAGGTCGTCGTCCGTGCTGAAGGTGAGGGCGTCGGCCTCCAGCCCGATGCGCGAGGTGACCCGGCCCACGCCGTAGCGGTCGTCCAGCTCCGGCGCCAGCACCAGCGTGTGCATGCCCCGTTCCCGGTAGTTGTAGCT
>CAZRSA010000237.1:0-3025 GCA_964602525.1 uncultured Woeseiaceae bacterium | reverse complement strand
GGAGGTGCTCTCGGAGATGATGCAGACGAGCTACTCCGAGGCGCTGCAGCGCGAGAGCCTCGTGCCCGCCGGCGGGCCCCAGATTCACCCGGAGCGGGCCGGCGACGACGAGGGCCTGGTGTACACGGCCACCTTCGAGGTCTACCCGGAGGTGGAACTGGCCGACCTGGACAGGATCTCGGTCACCCGTCCGGTGGTGGAGATCACGGAGGCGGATGTCGACGACATGATGGAGAACCTCCGCAAGCAGAAGGCGGAGTGGGAGAGCGTCGACCGGCCCGCCGCCGAAGGTGACAAGGTCATTGTCGATTTCGAGGGCTCCATCAAGGGCGAGCCCATCGAGAACGGCAAGGGCGAGCAGATCCCGGTGGTGCTCGGCGAGGGCCGCATGATCGAGGACTTCGAGAAGGCGCTCACCGGCGTGTCCGCCGGCGACGAGAAGACTTTCAAGGTGAAGTATCCCAAGGACTACCCGGCCGAGGAGCTGGCCGGCAAGAAGGCCGAGTTCAAGGCCGTGATCCACGAGGTGCAGGAACAGGTACTGCCGCCGCTGGACGAGGAACTGGCGAAGGCCTACGGCGTCGAAGAAGGAGGCGTCGAGCAGTTGCGCGCCGACGTCGAGGACAACATGCGTCAGGAACTCGAGGGCCGCGTCAAGGCGGACATGAAGGAGCAGGCGATGGAAGGCCTGCTCAGCCGCAATCCGCTGGACGTCCCGGAGGCGCTGGTGCAGCAGGAGTCGCAATCGCTGCAGAAAGACGCCATGCAGCGCATGGGAATTGAAGATGCCGAACAGGCACCGCCTCTGGAGAATTTCCGCGAGATGGCCGAGCGGCGCGTGCGCCTGGGCCTGCTGGTCCAGCAGCTGATCAGCGACAAGGACATCCAGCTGGACCAGGACCGTCTGCGCGGCAAGGTGGAGGAGATGTTCTCGGGCTACGACCAGTCCGAGCAGCTGGTCTCCGCCTACCTGGGCAACCAGGACTTCATCTCCCGCCTGGGCCCGGTGGTGCTCGAGGAACAGGCGGTGGACTGGCTGATCGAAAACGGCCAGGTGGAAGAAAAGCAGCTGGCCTTCAAGGACTACATGCAGGCGCCCGGTTGAGGAGAGGAGGCAGGAGGGGCTTCAGCCCCGATTCCGCAGCGCGAACGAATCCGACCGGCACACACCCACGAACCCAATTGCCGAGGCAAAAAAGCATGAACGAAACAGCCCTGAACCTGGTGCCGATGGTGGTCGAGCAGACCGCCCGGGGCGAGCGCGCCTACGACATCTTCTCGCGCCTGCTGAAAGAGCGCGTGGTGTTCGCGGTGGGCCCGGTGGAGGACGGCATGGCCAACCTCATCGTCGCCCAGCTCCTGTTCCTGGAGTCCGAAAACCCGGACAAGGACATCCACCTGTACATCAACTCGCCGGGCGGCGTGGTGACGGCGGGACTGTCGGTGTACGACACCATGCAGTTCGTGAAATGCGACGTGAGCACCATCTGCGTGGGCCAGGCGGCCAGCATGGGCGCCCTGCTGCTGGCGGGCGGCGCGGCCGGCAAGCGCTTCGCGCTGCCCCATTCGCGCATCATGGTCCACCAGCCCAGCGCGGGCTTCCAGGGCCAGGCGACGGACATCGACATCCACGCCCGGGAGATCCTGGAGATGAAGCGCCGGCTGAACCACATCCTCGCCCATCACACCAAGCAGAGCGTGGAGAAGATCGAGCACGACACCGAGCGCGACAACTTCATGAGCAGCCAGGCCGCGGTGGACTACGGCCTCATCGACACGGTGCTCGAGCGCCGCGCGGAACTGGGCACCCCGGAGGGCTCGCCGGTCAGGAAATAGCCGCTGGTTATAAGTCCGCAGGACGAGACATTCGTCTTTGCACGCCCGTACTTGCGCATGTTATATAAACCGGGTCTGAATGAGGCGTTCTGTGCGTAACGGCGCGGCCCGGAAGGAAATATTATGAGTGACGACACCCGCGGCAAGAACGACGAAGGCAAGCTCCTTTACTGTTCGTTCTGCGGCAAGAGCCAGCACGAAGTGCGCAAGCTCATCGCCGGCCCGTCCGTATTCATCTGCGACGAGTGCGTCGAGCTCTGCAACGACATCATCCGCGAAGAACTCGAGGAGACCACCGATCAGGGCCGCACCAAGCTGCCGAAGCCCCACGAGATCAAGGCCGTGCTGGACGAGTACGTCATCGGCCAGCAGCGGGCGAAGAAGGTACTCTCGGTGGCGGTTTACAACCACTACAAGCGCCTCGAGAACAAGGGCACGGCCAAGGGCGGCAGCAAGGACGAGATCGAGCTCGCCAAGTCCAACATCCTGCTGATCGGCCCCACCGGCTGCGGCAAGACGCTGCTGGCCGAGACGCTGGCGCGGCTCCTGAACGTGCCGTTCACCATCGCCGACGCCACCACGCTGACCGAGGCGGGCTACGTGGGCGAGGACGTCGAGAACATCATCCAGAAGCTCCTGCAGAAGTGCGACTACGACGTGGACAAGGCCCAGACGGGCATCGTCTACATCGACGAGATCGACAAGATCTCCAGGAAGTCGGACAACCCGTCCATAACGCGCGACGTCTCGGGCGAGGGCGTGCAGCAGGCACTGCTGAAGCTGATCGAGGGCACGGTGGCCTCGGTGCCGCCCCAGGGCGGGCGCAAGCATCCGCAGCAGGAGTTCCTGCAGGTGGACACGGGCAACATCCTGTTCATCTGCGGCGGCGCCTTCGCGGGCCTGGAGAAGATCATCCAGAACCGCTCGACGAAGAGCGGCATCGGCTTCGTCGCCGACGTGAAGAGCGTGGACGACGTCGTGAACGTGGGCGAGGTGCTGCACGACGTGGAGCCGGAAGACCTCATCAAGTACGGACTCATCCCGGAGTTCGTCGGCCGCATGCCGGTGGTGGCCACCCTGGAGGAACTGGACGAGGACGCGCTGGTCACCATCCTGGTGGAACCGCGCAACGCCCTCACCAAGCAGTACCACCGCCTGTTCGACATGGAGAACGTGGAGCTCGAGTTCC
>CAZRSA010000236.1:0-3043 GCA_964602525.1 uncultured Woeseiaceae bacterium | reverse complement strand
TTGCCCCAGGTGATCTTCTCGTTCGGCACGGCGCCGGAGTAGGAGCCGTAGCTGGTGGTGGAATCGCTGATCTGGCAGAAGTAGCCCCAGCGAGGGATGTCTTCCCTGCCGAGATCCTGCTCGATCATCGGCACCACGCAGATGGGGAAGTCGCCGGCGATGCCGCCGCCGATCTGGAAGAAGCCGATGGAGGCGTCCGCACAGGTCTTCTGGTACCAGCCGGCCAGCGCGATCATGTACTCGATGCCGCCGCGCACCGTGTGCACGTTGCCGATGTCGCCGTTGATGCAGTGCGAGGCGAAGATGTTGCCCAGCGTCGAGTCCTCCCAGCCGGGCACGAACAGGGGCAGGTCGCGCTTCGCGGCCTCCACCAGCCAGCTGTCCGCCGGATCGATCTCGTAGTGCTCCTCCAGTTCGCCGGAGAGGATCAGCCGGTACAGGAACTCGTGGGGGAAGCAGGACTCGCCTGCCTGGTCCGCCGTCTGCCATTCCTTCAGCACGGCATCCTCGATGCGCCGGATGGCCTCGTCCTCGGGGATGCAGGTGTCGGTGACCCGGTTCAGGTGGCGCGCCAGCAGCTGCTCCTCGTCCTCCGGCGTCAGGTCCCGGTAGCCCGGGATGCGCACGTAATGGTCGTGGGCCACCAGGTTGAACAGATCCTCCTCCAGGTTGGCGCCGGTGCAGCAGATGGCGTGCACCTTGTCCTTGCGGATCATCTCGGCCAGCGAGAGGCCCAGTTCGCCGGTGCTCATCGCGCCCGCCAGCGTCATGAACATCCTGCCGCCGGTGTCCACGTGGCGGCGGTAGCCGTCGGCGGCATCCACCAGCGCGGCACTGTTGAAGTGGCGGAAATGGTGATGGACGAAGTCCGTGATGGCAGTCATTGGAGAGACCTCCGGGAAGTGGGCGCGCCCGGCACGCGTTGCGGGGCTGCCGGGACGCGGAGAGTAGGGCGAAAACCCCATGCTAACAAGGGAAATCCGTTGCCGCAGGGGTTGCCGCGGCGAGGGCCGCCGGCCTAGCGGGGCTCGGTCCAGGGCAGCGGCTGCTCGTCCATGAGGGCGGCCTGTTCGCGCAGCGCGAGGATGTGCTCGCCCCAGTAGCGCTGGGTATTGAACCAGGGGAAGGCCACGCGGAAGGCGGGATCTTCCCAGCGCCGCGCAAGCCAGGCCGCATAGTGCATCATGCGCAGCGTCCGCAGCGCCTCGACGAGACGCAGCTCCCGCGCCTCGAACGGCCGGAACTCGGTGTAGCCGGCCAGCAGCTCGGCGAGCTGGGGCGTCTGCTCGGCCCGGTCGCCGGAGAGGAACATCCACAGATCCTGCACGGCGGGCCCCAGGCGCGCATCGTCCAGGTCCACGATATGCACCTGCTCGTCCCGCACGAGCAGGTTGCTCGGGTGCAGGTCGCCGTGCAGGCGCAGAATCTGCACCCGGCCGGCGGCCTCGAAGCACTGCTCGGCGCGGACCAGGAGATCCTCGCTCAGCGTCTCGTAGGAGGTGGTGAGTTCCGCCGGGATGAAGCCTTCGTCGAGCAGGAAATCCCGTGAGGCGTCGCCGAAGCTCTCGATGTCCAGCGTGGGGCGGTGGGCGAAATCCTCCCGCGCGCCGCAGTTGTGCAGCCGGGCCGTGAAGCGCCCGATCTGGCGCAGCAGGCGGGCGTCGTCGAGTTCGGCCGCGTGCCCGCCGTGGCGGGGATAGACCGCGAGGCGGAAACGGCCCACGTGGTGCAGGGTTCGGCCGTCGATCGCCATCGGCGCCACCACGGGGATCTCCGCGTCCGCGAGCTCCCGGGCGAAGTCGTGCTCTTCCAGTATGGCCGCGTCGCTCCAGCGGCCCGGGCGGTAGTATTTGGCCACCAGCGGCGGGCCGTCCTCGATGCCCACCTGGTAGACCCGGTTCTCGTAGCTGTTCAGGGCCAGCAGGCGGCCGTCGGCGAGGAAACCCAGCGACTCGATGGAGTCGAGGATGTCTGCAGGCCCCAGCTGACGGAAGGCCAGCGTGTCGTCTTCTTGCTCTGCCGGCATGGCCATGGCTCAGTGTAGCACCCGGGCTGGCAGCCCCACGGGCCATTCGTTAACCTTCACCGCCGCCGGTAACCGTTTCGTTGCCTGAGCGACATCATCCGGAATCTTTCGCAAGCGTTCACCATCGTACGCCGCCAGGAGACCTGTCCATGCCCAGAGTCAGCGCCAACGGAGTCGAGATCGAGTACGACGAGTTCGGTTCGCCCGACGACCCGGCCATACTGCTCGTGATGGGGCTCGGCATGCAGCTACTCACCTGGAGGGAGCCGTTCTGCCGCCTGCTGGCCGACGCGGGCTACCGGGTGATCCGCTACGACAACCGGGATACCGGGCTTTCGAGCCGCTTCGGCCACCTGCGTACGCCGGCCATACCCACCGTGGTGTTCCGCGGCCTGCTCGGGATGCGGCAGAAGGTGGCGTACACGCTGTCCGACATGGCCATCGACGCCGTGGGCCTGCTGGATGCGCTGGCCATCGAACGGGCACACGTGGTGGGCGTGTCCATGGGGGGGATGATCGGACAGATCATGGCGGCGAAGCACGCCGAACGCGTGCAGTCGCTGGTTTCCATCATGTCCACCAGCGGCCATCGTTCGCTGCCCCGTCCCCGCCGCGAGATTCGCCAGCACATCTTCCGCGCCCGCCCGGCGGACGCCAGCCGCGAGGAGGTGGTGGAACACGCCATCCGTACCATCCAGCTCATCGGCAGCCCCCGCTATCCCACGGACGAGGCCACCATCCGGGCCCATACCGAGGAGGCCTTCGACCGCGCGTACTACCCCCAGGGCGTGCTGCGTCACGTGGGCGCCATCATCGCCGACGGCAGCCGGCGCGGGCGGCTGCGGGCCATACGCCGGCCGAGCCTGGTGGTTCACGGTACCGACGATCCGCTGGTGCCGGTGGAGTGCGGCATGGACACCGCCGAGCACATCCCCGACGCGCGCCTGGAGCTGATCCCGGGCATGGGGCACAACCTGCCGGAAGGCCTGTACGAGCAGCTGGCCGACCTGATCACCA
>CAZRSA010000235.1:0-3047 GCA_964602525.1 uncultured Woeseiaceae bacterium | reverse complement strand
AGCTCGAAGGCGTTCAGCACGCCGCCGAAGCCGGCCTCGGCGTCGGCCACGATGGGCTGCATCCAGTCGATGGAATCGTCGCCTTCGGCGTGGTGGATCTGGTCGGCCCGCAGCAGCGTGTTGTTGATGCGCCGCACGACGGCCGGCACCGAGTCCGCCGGATACAGCGACTGGTCCGGGTACATCTCGCCGGCCAGGTTGGCGTCACCCGCCACCTGCCAGCCGGACAGGTAGATGGCGTTAAGGCCGGCCTTGACCTGCTGCATGGCCTGGTTGCCGGTCAGGGCGCCGAGCGCATTCACGAAGTCCTTCTCGTGGATGTATTTCCACAGCTTCTCCGCGCCCTGGCGCGCGAGCGAGTATTCCACCTCCACGGTGCCGCGCAGCCGTACCACGTCTTCTGCACTGTAGGGTCGGGTTACGCCTTTCCACCGCGGGTCGCTGTCCCACGATTTCTGAAGCTCCTCGGCTGACATGACACTCATGATTCTCTACTCCTCGCTGGTACGCCGTCTGGTTGTCGGATGGGTTTCGCATGGTACCTGATGATCGCCGGTGGACCCTCGGTACTTTGGTCTAATCTCGCGCTCAGTCGATCTCCCGGTAGGCCTCCAGGGTGAGGAAGCTCTCGAAGTCGTCCTCCCGGGTGATCTTGTCCATCAGTTCGGCGGCCTTCTCGTAGTTGCCGCTGGCGTAGGCCTCCTCGCCGACCTCGTCGCGGATGTTCTCCATCTCCTCGGCGAGCACGGCCCTGAAAAACTCGTAGGTGACCGGTCGGCCGTCGTCCAGCACGCCGGTCTCGTGATGCACCCACTGCCAGACCTGGGCACGGGCGATCTCCGCCGTGGCCGCGTCCTCCATGAGGTTATAGAGGGGCACACAGCCGTTGCCGCCGAGCCATGCCGCCATGTACTGCACGCCGACGGAGATGTTGTTCCTTAGACCCTGCTCGGTGATCCGCCCCTGAGGCACCTGCAGGAGATCGGCCGCGGTCACCTCCACGTCGTCGCGCTGACGGTCCACCTGGTTCGGCTGCGGCATGTGCCGGTCGAAGATTTCCATGGCGATGGGCACCAGCCCCGGGTGAGCCACCCAGGTGCCGTCGTGCCCGTCCGTGGCCTCGCGCTCCTTGTCGGCCCGCACCTTTGCGATGGCCTCCTCGTTCGCCTCCGGGTCGTCCTTGATGGGGATCTGGGCCGCCATGCCGCCGATCGCGAAAGCACCGCGCCGATGGCACGTCTTGATGACCAGCAGCGAATAGGAGCGCAGGAAGTGGGTGGTCATGCCGACCTCGTTGCGGTCCGGCAGCACGAATTCCGGGAACTTCCGGAATCGCTTGATGAAGCTGAAGATATAGTCCCAGCGCCCGCAGTTCTGGCCGACGATGTAGTCTTTCAGCGCGTAGAGGATCTCGTCCACCTCGAAGGCAGCCAGGATGGTCTCGACGAGTACCGTGACCTTGATCCTGCCTTCGTCCACGACGCCGGCCTTCTCGGCGAAGCGGAACACGTCGGTCCAGAGCGCTGCCTCCCTGTGACTCTCCATCTTCGGCAGATAGAAGTACGGACCGCTGCCGCGGCTCTCGAGTTCCTTCGCGTTATGGAAGAGATACAGGCCGAAGTCCACGAAGGCACCCGGCACTTCCTCGCCGTCCACCCTCAGGTGTTTCTCAAACAGGTGCCAGCCCCGGGGACGGACGATCAGCGTGGCGATCGTCTCGCCCAGCTCGTAGTGCTTGCCGTTGGGCGCGTCGAAGCTGATGCTGCGGTTGACCGCATCGCGTAGGTTGATCTGCCCCTGGACCACGTTGTACCAGTTGGGCGTCATCGAGTCCTCGCAGTCGGCCATGAACACCTTCGCGCCCGAGTTAAGCGCATTGATGACCATCTTGCGCTCGGTGGGCCCGGTGATCTCGACACGCCGGTCCTGCAGGTCGGCCGGAGCCTCGGTCACCCGCCATTCCGACTCGCGGATCTCACGGGTCTCCTCGAGGAAATCCGGCATCTCGCCGGCGTCGATACGCGCCTGGCGCTCATCCCTCGCCTTGAGCAATTCATGTACCCGGGGAGTGAATTCCCGGTGCAGGGAGGCAATGAACCGGAGTGCTTCCGGCGTCAGGATCTCCTCGAAACCCTCGTGCATCGCCCCCGCCAGTTCCATGCCGTCCACGGGGGAAGTCTGCGCCGGGTTGCTCATAGGTCACTCCAGTCCGGTTGATGGTTTACGGCCAATGAATAGCCTTCGTATCAAGCGTTTGCAGGACCTGCACAAGCCCTTCGACGCTTGCAGACGCCATTTTTTTGCGGTGCATCATGATACCGGCCGGCAACTGCGGCTGCAATCCGGGACGTCCGCCAAGGCGGCTGCGGTATGCGCTATCCCGGCTGTTCCGCGGCCCGCCCCGGGGGTATGGTCCCGCCATGCCGCTCGTCCTGCTGAACAAGCCGTTCCGGGTGCTCTCGGCCTTCACCGACCCCCGCGGCCGGGACACGCTGGCCCGCTACGTGGATATCCCCGAGGTGTACCCGGCCGGCCGGCTCGACTACGACAGCGAGGGGCTGCTGGCGCTGACCGACGACGGCCGCCTGCAGGCGGCCATTGCCGAGCCGCGTCGGAAGCTGCCGAAGACCTATTGGGCCCAGGTGGAGGGCATGGTCGACGACGCCGCCCTCGCCCGCCTGCGCCGCGGTGTCGTGATCCGCGGACGCACCGCGCGCGCCGTCGAGGCGGCGGCCATCGCCGAGCCGGACTGGCTGTGGCCCCGGCATCCGCCGATCCGGTACCGGGAGAGCGTCCCGGACTCCTGGCTCAAGGTCACCATCGACGAGGGACGGAACCGCCAGGTGCGGCGCATGGGCGCCGCCGTGGGCCTGCCGGTGCTGCGCCTGATCCGCACCCGCATCGGACCCTGGACCCTCGACGGCCTGCAGCCGGGCGAGCATCGCTCGATCCCGACCGCCCGGGCGTGGCGGATGCTCCGCGACCACCCCGAGTAGATCCTATGTAAGGGGCTGCTTGCCTACCCTCTATAGTTGGTTATTCCACTA
>CAZRSA010000234.1:0-3087 GCA_964602525.1 uncultured Woeseiaceae bacterium | reverse complement strand
CACCGACGCCGCCGCCGAAGTCGTGGTGGGCGATCGCAGCGTGGGCTGCGCCGAGGACCCGGCGTGTATGAATCGCCTGCATCCGGACATCCCGATGGTTGCCAGCGCCGAGCCCGGTGAGCCTATCGTGTTCAACGGCCGCGACGCTTTCGACCTCACCCTCGACCCGGATGAGTCCTCGAGTGCGAAGAGCATGCCGCGGAAAGGAGTCGGCATCGTCCATGCGCTGACCGGCCCCGTATTCATCGAAGGCGCCAGAGCCGGCGACGTGCTGGCGGTGACCATCGAGGCACTGGAGCCCGACGACGTGGGCTGGACCACGGCCGGACCGTTCGGCTTCGCAGGCGATGAGTTCGGCACGGATGAGCGTTTCATCGTCTGGCGCATCAACGAGGACTACGCGGTCAGCGATGCACTGCCGGGCGTGCGTATTCCCAACGCGAGTTTCCCCGGCGTCGTGACGACGCTGCCCGGCGAGGCCCTGCTGGCCGATGCACTGGCGCGGGAGGCCCGGCTGCTCGACGCCGGCGGTGCCGTGATGGGTCCCGACCCGGACGAGGCAGCACCTGCGTCAGTGTGCGGACCGGACGGAACGAAGCCGTCGGAGTGCCTGCGCACCATCCCGCCGCGTGAACACGGCGGCAACATGGACATCCGCTACATCACTACCGGCACCACCGTGTATCTGCCGTGTCTCGTCGACGGCTGCGGGCTCGCGGTCGGCGACTTCCACTACGCGCAGGGCGACGGCGAGGTGGCGGGCACGGCGATCGAGATGGGCGGCAGGCTGACGGTCACCACCCGTATCGTCGACGATCCGCCGGACCTGTCCCGCGGCCCGCACTACGAGGGGCCGGCACGGGTTCTCGGGATACCGTCGGAGCGCTTCTATGCCGTGACCGGCTTCCCGCTGAAAGAGCAGGGCAGCGTGCCGGCGGACCTGGCGTATCTGCAGTCACCCAAGATCGCGGAGCTGGACAATCTGTCGGCCGACATCAATCTGGCGGCACGAAACGCGCTCCACGCGATGATCGACCACATCGAGTCCGAGTACGGCTATGACCGGGCACAGGCGTACATGATCGCCAGCGTCGCGGTGGACATGCGCATCGCCCAGCTGGTGGACGTGCCGAACGTCGGTGTGACCGCGGTCTTGCCGCTGGACATATTCACGGGACGCGACTGACGCGTCTGCCCCGCCTCAGTCGGCAGCGCTCGCCGCGGGCTTCTCCAGCCGGAAGCTGTCGATGACCTCGCCGCCGGTGTCGACGGCCCGGTAATCCAGCGTGCCCGCCGCGGGGTCGACCTCGATGTACTGGAAGGTACGCGTGTTGGTCGTGCCGAAGGCGGCGAAGTCGGGCAGCTGCTGCTCGTACATCTTGATGCCCGACACAGCCACCAGGTAGATGGTGCCGTGCTCGCCCTCCGCAGCCGGCCGGTGGTCGCGCATGGGCACGGTGCGCATGTAGGCGTGGTCATGGCCCTGGAAGGCGATATCCACGTTGTGGCGGTCGAAGATGGGCCCCCAGGTCTCGCGCAGGGGATGGTTGTCGCGGCCCGGCCGCGAGGCGTAGAAGGGATGGTGGTAGATCACCACTTTCCAGCGGGCATCGCTCTGCCCCAGCACCCGGTCCAGCCAGTCGGCCTGCAGTTCCGGCTCGATCAGCTGGTAGTTGGAATCCATGACCACCACCAGCAGGTCCTGGTAGCGCACGTGGTAGGTGCGGCCGGGGTCCAGCCGCTCGGTGCCGTTGTCCGGCAGGGCGAACTGCTGCAGGTACAGCGTGGGGTGGCCGCCGTGGCTGTCGTGGTTGCCGATGGCGGGCACCACCGTCGACTCGTCGAACACCGGCGAGCCCTCGTGGAAGAACTCGTCCCAGTCGTCCCGCTCGGCGCCCTTGTCCACCAGGTCGCCGGCGATCATGTAGAAGCGCGCGTCCGGGTAGCGGAAGTCGGCCTGGCGCAGCAGCTCACCCCACTGGTCGAGGCCGTTCTGGGGATCGCCGAGATAGACGAAGGAGTAGGGCTCGGTGCCGGGCTCGGCCGCCGTGCGGAACTCCCGGATCTCCGTCCACGTCTCGCCGCCGTCCGCACTGGCGGCGTAGAGATAGTCCGTGCCGGGCGAGAGGTCGTCCAGGCGCACCCGATGCAGCCGGATCGCCGGGTCGTTCACGATGCGGATGCTCTCCACCTCGGTGAACGAGGCATCGATGCGGCGCCCCGCCGAGGTGCCCTGCGCGAAGAACTCCTGTTTCGGCGCGATCCACAGCCTGCTGTTCAGGACGCTGGCGTCCGTGCGCCACTGGATGGTGGCCGAGGTCCGCGGGTCGTCCTGCCAGGTGAGCATGAGCTGGTCCGGCGACGCCGAGGAGGGGTACGGCGTCCTGCGGAAATAGCCGACCAGGCGGGAGACCAGCTCCCAGCTCTCGTAGCTGCGCAGCACCGGCAGACCGGCAAGCGGCTCCGGCAGCTCGTTCAGGGTGTCGTCGTCGTCGAGGAACGGCCTGGCCCCGGGCCGGGCCGTGATGACGTCGGTCCCGGGAACCAGCGGCGTCAGCTCCACCGGGGAACCGCCGGCAGCGGGCCCGGCGAACACCAGGTAGGGCTTCATCTCGCCGGAGAAACTCGGGATGCCCAGGCGCACCTCGCCCCGCCGCACGCTCTTCGCCCAGACGTGATAGTCGTCCTCCGCGTCCACGATGAAGTCCAGCCCGGCCTGGCGGACGAAGCCGAGCTCCGGCAGCCAGAATGGCGTCTCGCCCTGCTCGCCCTCGAAGGCCACGTAGATGCGGGCCGGCCGGTCGACCCGGAAGCGGACGAAGCCCGTGGCGAGCTCGTCTCGCTGTGCCGGGGTGAGGAACGCCGCCACCTCCTCCGGCGTGATGTCCACCCGCTCGTCGGCTGCGAGTTCCGCCGCCATGCGCGCGCGCACGGCCGCGACGGTGGCCTCCAGTTCGGCATGGGGAGATGCAGCGGCGGCCGGGCTCGCCCCGGCTGCCGCCGGGGACGCCGGGTCGGCGACGGCGGGTACAGCCGCCGGGGACGCCGGGTCGGCGACGGCGGGTACAGCCGCCGCCGACAGAAGGA
>CAZRSA010000233.1:0-3089 GCA_964602525.1 uncultured Woeseiaceae bacterium | reverse complement strand
CATGAAGTCGATGTGCGTGTTGTCGGGCAGCAGCTTGAGGCTCATACCGGCACCGCCTCGATTCGCCGGGAGCCGTAGACCGCGTTCACCACCGCCCGGGTACCGATGATGGCGGTGAACATGGAGGTGATGATTCCGAAGGTGAGCGTGATGGCGAAGCCCTTGATGGGGCCCGTGCCGAAGGTGAACAGCACGATGGCCGCAATCAGCGTGGTGATCTGGGCGTCGGCGATGGACGAGAACGCCTTCTCATAGCCGGCATGGATCGCCGCCTGGGGCGAATTGCCGTTGGCGACCTCCTCGCGTATTCGCTCGAATATGAGTACGTTGGCGTCCACGGCCATACCCACCGTGAGCACGATGCCGGCGATACCCGGCAGGGTCAGCGAGGCCTGGAACAATGACAGGAGCGCCACGATCAGCACCAGGTTGGTGAACAGGGCGAGATCGGCGATGAGACCGAACGAGCGATAATAGATGGCCATGAACAGCACGACGGTCAGGAAGCCGATGGTCACGGCCATGAAGCCCCGGTCGATGTTCTCCTGGCCGAGGCTCGGCCCGATGGTGCGTTCCTCCACCTTGAAGATGGGCGCGGCCAGCGAGCCCGCCCTCAGCAGCAGGGCGAGATCCCGCGCCTCGGCCGGGTTCAGCCCGGTGATCTGGAACTCGTTCCGGAACACGCCGCGGATGGTGGCGACGTTGATGATCTCCTCGGAGCGCTGGGTGACGTACTCGATCTCGCCGTTACGCTCGACCACGTCGCGGGTGGTCTCGATGAACAGCACGGCCATCGGCTTGTCTATGTTGGCCCGGGTGGTCTTCAGCATGCGGTCGCCGCCGGCCGCGTCCAGCCGGATGAACACCGCCGGACCGCCGTCCTGGGAGAAGCCGGAGCTCGCATCCACGATCTGGTCGCCAGAGGCAATGACCTCGCGCTTCAGGCAGGTGTCGGGTCCGTCGCGGAAGGGATAGCGCTGAGACCCCAGCCCGGAGCAGTCCTCGTCCACCAGCCGGAACTCCAGCGTCGCAGTGGCGCCGAGGATGGCATCCGCCCGGGCCGGGTCCTGGATGCCGGGCAGCTGCACGACGATACGGTCCAGCCCCTGGCGCTGCACCAGCGGTTCGGCGACGCCAAGAGCGTTGACGCGGTTTCTGAGCGTGGTGGTGTTCTGCTCGATGGCGAAGTTCTGCCGCTCGCGGATCTGCTGATCGGTCATGGTGATCACGAGGGACTTGCCGTCGCCGCCGTCGGCGATGTTCAGGTCCTGGTCCGCGTTACGGATGATGCGCCGGGCCTCGGGCAGGTCCTCGGCGTCCCGCACCTGTACGCGTACGCTGTCGTCCTCCACCCGGACCCGCCGGGCGATGCCAGCCTCGGTCAGGCGCGTCTCGAAATCGTCCACGTACATTTCGAGCCGCTTGCGGATTGCGGCCTCCATGTCCACCTCGTAGAGGAAGTAGACACCGCCACGCAGGTCGAGGCCGAGACTCATCGGCTCCAGCCCCAGGTCGCGTACCCAGGCGGGCGAGCGGGAGGCCAGCGTGAGCGCCACGGCGTAGTCGTCGCCCACCTTGTCGCGCAGGGTGTCGCTCGCCCTCAGCTGGCGCTCGACGGCGCCGAAGCGCATGACCACCCGGCCGTCGTCCAGGTAGGCGGCCTCCGGCGTGAGTTCCTCGTCGACCAGCATGTCGCGGAATCGGTCCACCATGGAGGCGTTCAGTGCCTCGCCGTCAGTGCGTGCCACCTGCAGCGCCGGCACCGTGCCGAAGGCGTTCGGCAGGGCGAGCAGCGCCCCGACGGCGACGATGCCGATCACGAGGGCATACATCCACGCGGGATATCGATTCATGGCGGGCCCGAGGGGGTTGGAAGGATGAAGCCGGCGCTCAGCCGGCGCTCTCTACCGTGCCCTTGGGGAGCACGGCGCTGATGGTCTGTCGTTGTACCTTGAGCTCGACGCCGTCGGCCACCTGGACCGTCAGGAACTGCTCGCTCACCGACGTGATCTTGCCGAGGATGCCGCCGGCCGTGACCACCTCGTCGCCCGAGGACAGCTGGGAGACCATCTCCCGGTGCTGCTTCTGGCGCTTCTGCTGGGGCCGGATGAGCAGGAAGTAGAACGCCGCGAACAGGATGATCATCGGCAGCAGGAAGCCGAGCGGGCTCTCCTGGGCCGGCGCACCCTGCGCCCAGGCGGTTTCGATCAGGAAATCCATAGTGACACCGTCGTAGCGGAATACGGCGCGCTATTATTACACAACAACCGGTCCGGTTGTCCCGTGCCGCGCCAGGAAGTCCGCGGCGAACGCGGCGAAATCCCCGGCCTCGACGGCGGCCCGGATATCGGCCATCAGCCGCTGGTAGAAGTGCAGGTTGTGCAGGGTCGCCAGCCGCGGCCCGAGTATCTCGTTGCACTTGTCCAGGTGACGGAGATAGGCGCGGCTGTAATGGGTGCAGGTATAGCAGTCGCACTCCGGGTCCAGCGGTCCCAGATCATCCGCGTAACGGGCGTTACGGATCTTCAGCGTGCCCGCCGAGGTGAACAGATAGCCGTTGCGCGCGTGGCGGGTGGGAATGACGCAGTCGAACATATCCACGCCGCGGGCCACGGCCCTGACGATGTCCGCCGGCGTACCCACGCCCATGAGATAGCGGGGACGGTCCGCCGGCATGCGGTGGGCGATGGCGTCCAGTACGGCCAGCCGCTCGTCCTCGCTCTCGCCCACCGAGAGCCCGCCGATGGCGTAGCCGTCGAACCCGGTCTCCATCAGCCCTGCCAGCGAGGCCTCGCGCAGCGCGGGATACATGCCGCCCTGGACGATGCCGAACACGGCCTCGCCCCGGTCCGGCTCGCGTGCCCGCAGCTCGTCGAAGGCCCGCCGGCTGCGCGCCGCCCAGCGCAGCGACAGCTCCATGGACTCCCGCGCCTGGCGCTCGGTCGCCGGATAGGGCGTGCACTCGTCGAAGATCATGGCGATATCGGAGTTCAGCGCCTGCTGCATCTCCATGGCCCCCTCCGGCCCCAGGAATATCTCGTCGCCGTTCACCGGCGAGCGGAAGGAGACGCCCTCCTCGCTCACCTTGC
>CAZRSA010000232.1:0-3148 GCA_964602525.1 uncultured Woeseiaceae bacterium | reverse complement strand
CGCTGGCGAGCGCAATGGCGATGGCGCCGCTGCCGGTGCCGAGGTCGAGGATGCGCCAGGCGTCCTGCCGCGGAATCAACTCCAGCGCGCGCTCGGCCAGAACCTCGGTGTCCGGCCGCGGGATCAGCACCGCCGGCGTCACCTCGAGATGCAGGGACCAGAATTCCCGGCTGCCCGTGATGTAGGCGAGCGGCTCGCCCGCGCGGCGGCGGGCCAGCCAGTCGTCGGCCAGCGCCCGCGCCTGCGCATCCGGGGCCTCGTCCCGATGCGCCATCAGCCAGCTCCGGTCGCGCCCCAGAGCGCGCGCGAGCAGTAGCTCGGCGTCCAGGGAGGGGCTGTCGGAGACACTTTCCAGTTCCGCCCGGGCGCGCTGCAGCCAGCCGCCGATGTCGTGCTCCGCATCGTTCATTTGTGCCCGCGATCCCCGCGTCCGCCGTGCTGCCACCCTGGCGGCGCATGCTACCGCCAGCGCCGGCGGGCCGCTAGCCGCCGCCGGCGCATGGCGTAGAATGGCGCCCATTCCGGAAGGGGAATCCCTGATGAAAATCTATTCCAACGTGCTGGAGATGGTGGGGCGCACGCCGATGCTGGAGGTGAGCCGCTTCGACACCGGCCCCTGCCGCCTGTTCCTGAAGCTGGAACTCGCCAATCCCGGCGGCTCCATCAAGGACCGTATCGGCATCAGCATGATCGAGCAGGCGGAGAAGCGGGGTGACCTCGCGCCCGGCGACACCATCGTGGAGGCGACGGCGGGGAACACCGGCATCGCGCTCTCGCTGGTGGCCGCCCAGAAGGGTTATCACCTGGTGCTGGTCATCCCGGACAAGATGAGCCAGGAGAAGATCTTCAATCTGCGCGCCATGGGTGCCGAGGTGGTGCTGACCCGCTCGGACGTCGGCAAGGGCCACCCGGAGTACTACCAGGACCTCGGCAAGCGCATCGCTGACGAGCGGGGCGCCTACTTCATCAACCAGTTCGGCAACTCGGACAACCCGCTGGCCCACGAGCGGACGACGGCACCGGAGATCTGGGAGCAGATGGACGGCGACGTCGACGCGGTCGTGGTGGGCGTCGGTTCCAGCGGCACCATCTCGGGCATGTCGAAATACTTCCGTGAGCACGAGACCGGCGTGAAGATGATCCTGGCCGACCCCGAGGGCTCCGTGCTGGCGGACTACGTGGAGACCGGCGAGCTGGGCGAGAAGGGCAGCTGGCTGGTGGAGGGCATCGGCGAGGACTTCATCCCGTCGATCTGCGACCTCTCGGATGTGTATGCGGCTTATACCATCCCTGATGCCGAGTCCTTCGCCATGGCCCGTGAGCTGCTGCTGAAGGAGGGTATCCTGGGGGGCTCGTCCTCCGGCACGCTGCTGGCCGCCGCGCTGCGCTATTGTCGCGCGCAGACCGAGCCGAAGCGGGTGGTCGCCTTCGCCTGCGACACCGGCAACAAGTACCTCTCGAAGCTCTATAACGACTACTGGATGGAGGACAACGGCTTCATCAGCCGGGAGCGCTACGGCGACCTGCGCGACCTCATCGGCCGCCTGCACGGCGAGCAGGCCACCATCACGGTGGGCCCCTCGGACGTGGTGACCACCGCCCACAATCGCCTGCGTAACGCCGGCATCTCCCAGCTGCCGGTGATGGAGCAGGGCAGGCTCGTTGGCGTGCTCACCGAGGACGACATCATCCGCTTCGTCTTCGGCCATCCGGAGTTGATGCACGCGGCGGTGGCCGATGCCATGCAGACTGCGTTCATTCGGCTCGACAAGGACACCAGCATCGATAACCTGGTGGCGATGCTGCAGGTGCAGCCCTATGCCGCCATCACCGACGGCGACGACTTCCTGGGGCTGATCACCCGCTCCGACGTACTGAACTATCTCCGCAAGCAGAGCGGACAGGTGGCGACGACATGAGCAGCGAGAAGAAGTACGGCTTCGCGACACGCACCATCCACGCCGGCCAGTCACCGGACCCCTCCACCGGTGCCATCATGCCGCCCATCTACGCCACTTCCACCTACGTGCAGTCGAGCCCCGGCGAGCACCAGGGCTACGAGTACTCGCGCACGCAGAACCCGACGCGCGCGGCCTGGGAGCGCTGCATCGCAGACCTCGAAGGCGGCGCCGGCGCATTCGCCTTTGCCTCGGGCATGGCGGCGATTGCCACCGTGCTGGAACTGCTGGACGCCGGCTCCCACGTGGTGGCCATGGACGACCTCTACGGCGGCACGTTCCGGCTGTTCGACGGCGTGCGCCGGCGCTCGGCGGATCTCGACTTCGACTTCGTCGATTTCACCGACTGCGACGCCATCCGCGCCGCCATCCGGCCGGAGACCCGCATGTTGTGGCTGGAGAGCCCGAGCAACCCGCTGCTGAAGCTGGTGGACATCGAAGCCGTGGCGGCGATCGCGCGGGAGCACGACTGCCTGCTGGTGGCCGACAATACCTTCGCCACGCCCTGGGGACAGCAACCGCTCGCGCTCGGCTGCGACATCGTCGTGCACTCCGTCACCAAGTACCTGAGCGGCCACTCGGACATGGTGGGCGGCGTCGCCGTGGCGGCGACCGACGAGCTGGCGGAGCGCCTGGCCTACCTGCAGAATTCGGTGGGCGCGATCGCCGGGCCGTTCGGCAGCTTCCTGGCGCTGCGCGGCGTGAAGACGCTGGCACTCCGGATGCAGCGTCACAACGACAATGCCGGCGCCATCGCCGAATGGTTGGTCGGCCGCCGGGAAGTGGAAGAAGTGGTCTACCCCGGGCTCGCGAGCCATCCCCAGCACGAGCTGGCGTCACGGCAGATGCGCGGGGGCGGCGGCATCGTTACCTTCTTCATGAAGGGCGGCCTGGAGGAATCCCGCCGATTCCTCGAGCGCTGCGAGGTGTTCGCACTGGCGGAAAGCCTCGGCGGCGTGGAGAGCCTCATCGAGCACCCGGCCATCATGACCCACGCCTCGATACCGAAAGAAAAACGCGAGGCGCTCGGCATCAGCGATACCCTCATCCGCCTGTCGGTCGGCGTCGAGGACGTCGACGACCTCATCGCCGACCTGGAGCAGGCGCTGACGACGCAGGAGGGGCTGTAGGAGCGGCTGTAGGAGGGGCTTCAGCCCCGATCCAATACCCCAATCGGGCCTGAAGGCCCT
>CAZRSA010000231.1:0-3172 GCA_964602525.1 uncultured Woeseiaceae bacterium | reverse complement strand
CCCTCCATCTACGTCCGCTTCGCCGTGGCCGGGGAGGAAGACACCTTTTTCCTGGTGTGGACGACCACGCCCTGGACGCTGCCGTCGAACCTGGCACTGGCTGTGCACGAGGACGTGGACTACGTCTATGTGGGCCGCGGCGAGGAGACGCTGATCCTGGCGGAGTCGCTGGTGCCCGCGGTGTTCGGCGACGAGCCGGTGGAGGTCATCCGGCGGGTGAAGGGTGGCGACCTGGTGGGTATGCATTACGAGCAGCTGCTGCCCTACCTCGACGTGGGCGAGGACGTCGACGCCTTCCGGGTCCTGTCGGCGGAGTTTGTCAGCACCGAGGACGGCACCGGCATCGTGCACATCGCACCGGCCTACGGCGTGGACGACCTGGAACTCGGCCAGACCCACGGCCTGCCGGTGCTGCACGGCGTGGGCCTGGACGGCTGCTTTCTGCCCGAGGTGGAGCCGGTGGCGGGCCTGTTCTTCAAGGACGCCGACCCGGTACTCGTCGAACTGCTCAAGGAGCGCGGGCAGATGTTCCGTGCCGGCAGCTACGTGCACAACTACCCCTTCGGCTGGCGCACCGGCGACCCGGTCATCTATTACGCCAAGGACGCCTGGTACATCCGCACCTCGGAGTTCCGCGACCGCATGGTGGCGATGAACCGCACCATCAACTGGGTGCCGGAGAACATCCGCGACGGGCGTTTCGGCAAATGGCTGGAGAACAATGTGGACTGGGCCCTGTCCCGCGAGAGGTTCTGGGGCACGCCGCTGCCCGTCTGGACCGACGGCGAGGGCCGCTACCGGTGCATCGGCTCGCTGGCCGAGCTGGAGGAACTCGCGGGCCGCAAGCTCGCCGGCCTGGACCTGCACCGCCCGGCGGTGGACGACGTCACCTTCGAGGCCGACGGCGCCACGTGGACGCGGGTGCCCGAGGTGATCGACTGCTGGTTCGACTCCGGCGCCATGTCCTACGCCCAGTGGCACTACCCGTTCGAGAACGTGGAAGCGTTCCGCGCGCACTTCCCCGCCGACTTCATCTGCGAGGCCATCGACCAGACCCGGGGCTGGTTCTACACGCTGCACGCCATCGCCACCATGGTCTCCGACAGCGTGGCCTACCGGAATGTGATCTGCCTGAGCCACATCGTGGACGAAGACGGCAAGAAGATGTCGAAGTCGCTGGGCAACATCGTCGACCCCTACGACGTGTTCGACAGGGTGGGTGCCGATCCGCTGCGCTGGTACTTCCTGGCGCGGATCTCGCCGGATCAGCAGAAGCGGATCTCGGTGGACATCGTGGCCGACGTAGCCAGCTCCTTCGTCAACACCTTCTGGAACACCTACGGCTTCTTCGTGCTCTATGCGCGGCTGGACGAGGTGGACCTGTCCGAGGATGTACCGCCGACCTCGCGTCCGGAGATCGACCGCTGGGCACTCGCCCTGCTCGCCGACACCGAGAGACGGGTGCGCGAGTCGCTGGATGCCTACGACGCGCGGGCAGCCGGCATCGCCATCGAGGAGTTCGTCGACCAGCTCAGCAACTGGTACGTGCGGCGCAACCGCCGCCGCTTCTGGAAGTCGGCGGCGGGCACGGACAAGCAGTCCGCCTACCTCACCCTGTACGAATGCCTGGATACGGTGCACCGGCTGATGGCACCGTTCACCCCGTTTCTCTCCGAGCAGGTCTACCAGAACCTGGTGCGCAACGTGGACCCGCGGGCGCCCGAGAGCGTACACATGACGGCCTGGCCGGGGGTGCCTGCGGAGTGGCGCGACCCGGACCTGCTGTTCGAGTTCGACGTGGTGCAGAAGGTAGTCGGCCTGGGCCGCGCCGCCCGCGCGCAGACGGGTTTCCGCACCCGCCAGCCGCTGGGCCGGCTGCTGCTCCGTGTGCCGGACGACGCCACCGCCGAGGCGGCCGAACGCCACCGCGACCAGATCCTCGAAGAGCTGAACGTCAAGGAACTCGAGTTCATTGCCCGGGACGCCGAGCTGGTGGAATACCGCATCAAGCCGAACCTGCCCCGGATCGGCAAGCGCTACGGCAAGCTGGTGCCGGCCATCCGCGAGGCTCTCGCGGCAGCCGACGGCGCGGCCATTGCGGCAGCCGCTGCCGCGGGCCGTGGCTTCACCGTCGAGGCCGGCGGGGAGACGCTGGAGTTCGGCCCGGAAGACGTGCTGGTGGAGACCAGTTCCGCCGAGGGCTTCGCGTGTGCGGAGGAAGGCGGCTACCTGGTGGCACTCGACACCCGGCTGGATGATGCGCTGGTGCGCGAGGGGCTTGCCAGGGAGCTGGTGCGCACCGTCCAGGACGCGCGTAAACAGGCCGGCCTGGAGGTCTCGGACCGTATCGCGCTGTCGATCACCGGCAGCCCGTCGGTGGAACAGGCTCTGTCGGAGTACCGGGACTACGTCATGCACGAGACCCTGGCCGTCGACTGGGCGCCGGCGGACATGACGGACGCCTGGGTCACGCAGAAGCGGCTGGACGACGAGGAATGGCGCATCGCGCTGCGGGTGAGCGGCGGCGAGCCTTCATAAAACCGTCACTTGGAATGGGAGTTGTAAGCCCTTCCACTATTTTGCTATAAGAAAAAGTCCCAAGTAACTGGTTGGCGTGGGATACTGCCAAGATAGGGCAGAATAGCGAGACAGAAGCGCGCGGATTCCGCCCAGTCAGCTCTCCGGGGCCGCCGCAGCCCGGCGGAGATTATTACAAGAACAAAATCGGGAGAGCCCATGTCGCCCCTGACAAAGCACTTTCACGACGCCGTGCTGACGCTTGCGGGTCATGCGCCGATCAAACAGCGGCTGGTAACCGCGTACAGCGAACACCTGAGCGGCATCCACGACGAGGACCTGCCGCGGCGCCTGCTGGGGCGCTTCGCCGATTTGCGCCGCCGCCTCCACGGCGTGACGCCGCTGAACGGGGAAGGCCCGGTGCGCGCCTCGGTGCGCAAGATGAGCGGCCCCGAAGCCGCGGACTGCGCGCGCATGATCGTCGGGCTGTACGGTGAGCTGACCCGCCACGATCTGGCCGGCAGTTCGGGTTCGCTGCACCTTGTGCGCGCGCCGGAGCTGGAAGAGGTCCCCGATTTCCTCCTGAAATCCTGACCGTCACCGGTAGATCCTATGTAAGGGGCTGCTTGCCTACCCTCTATAGTTGGTTATTCCA
>CAZRSA010000230.1:0-3335 GCA_964602525.1 uncultured Woeseiaceae bacterium | reverse complement strand
AGCCGGCGGAGCGCACCCAGTTCCAGCAGCTGAACTCCATCGCCGTCGAGGGCGCGATGGCGCCTGGCGTGACCCTGGGCGATGCGCTGTCGTTCCTGGAGGAGCGCGCACAGGCGTCGTTCCCGGTGGGCTTCAGCTGGGACTACAGCGGCGAGTCACGCCAGTACAAGCAGCAGTCGAGCGCGCTGGTGATCACGTTCTTCATCTCGCTGCTGGTCATCTACCTGGTGCTGGCCGCCCAGTTCGAGAGCTGGCGCGATCCCTTCATCATCCTCGTGTCGGTGCCGATGTCCGTCGCCGGCGCGCTGATCTTCATGACGCTGGGTCTGGCGACCATCAACATCTACACCCAGGTGGGGCTGATCACGCTGATCGGGCTGGTGGCCAAGAACGGCATCCTGATGGTGGAGTTCGCCAATCAGGTGCGTGCGCGCGAGGGGCTGGCCAAGCGCACCGCCGTGGAGAAGGCGGCGGCCGTGCGGCTGCGGCCCATCCTGATGACCACCGCGGCCATGATCTTCGCCATGGTGCCGCTGCTGACCGCCTCCGGCGCCGGTGCAGTGAGCCGCTTCAACATCGGCCTGGTCATCGCCAGCGGACTCGGCATCGGCACCCTGTTCACGCTGTTCGTGGTGCCGGCGTTCTACCTGCTGCTGACCGGTGAGATCGAGCACCGGCAGGAGCAAGGCGCTCCTACATCCTGAGTTCCCGCCTCAGCACCTTGCCCAGCGGATTGCGCGGCAGCGCCTCCATGACCACCATCTCCTGGGGCCACTTGTAGGAGGCGACCTGCAGGCTCTTCAGGTGCTCGACGACGTCGTCCAGGGTGACGCTCTCGCCCGGCTTCGGCACGACGGCGGCGCAGACCTTCTCGCCCAGCATCTCGTCGGGGATGCCGAATACGGCCGCCTCCTGCAGGGCCGGGTGGCTCTCCACCAGGGAGTCCAGCTCGGCCGGCGAGATATTCATCCCGCCGCGGATGATCAGTTCCTTGACCCGCCCGATGAAGCGGTAACGCCGCGGTATCGCCTCGCCGTCGTCCACGAGCTCGAACAGGTCGCCGGAGTGGTAGAACCCGTTCGCGTCGATCACCTCGGCGTTCAGCTCGTCGTCCTGCCAGTAGCCGTCGAAGCGCATCGCGCCGTCGAAACAGAGTTCGCCCGGCCGCCCGGGCTCGCTGATGACCTCGCCGGTCTCCGGGTCCTTCAGACAGGTGATGATCTTCTTCTGGAACTGCGACGGCCACTCCAGCCCTTCCACGCCGAAACGGGGGAAGTAAAGCGCCCGGTCCTCCGGGTCCGGGAAGTCCTCGCCGGTGCTGAACAGCGAGCAGCCCTCGTTGGAGCCGAAGATGTTCACCACCACGATGCCGTGCTGCTCCTGCCAACCCTTCACCATCCAGGGCGCGAGCGGCGCGGAGCCCGAGCCGATGCAGCGCAGATGGCTGATGTCGGTCTTCGCCAGCAGGTCCTCGTTCTTCAGCAGCAGGTTCAGGATGGCCGGTGGGGCCACCGTGTAGTTGATCTTCTCCTCCGCCATCTGGCGCAGGAACACGGGCAGATCGAAGGGGTGATGCTGCACCAGCTTGCCCCGGGTCATGAGCCAGGGCATGACCATGCCGCCGAGGGAGGCGATGTTGACCATCGGGAAGGGATTGAGGATGTTCTCGCCCTCCTGCAGCTGGCCGCACTCGCTGCAGGACTCCCCGTTCACCACCCAGTGGGCGTGGTGGCGCGGGACGCCCTTCGGCCGCGACTCGGTGCCCGAGGTCCAGCACAGGGTCAGGGTCTCGTGGGGGTCGATCTCCAGCTCCTCGAGATAGGCCCGCAGGGGCTCCGGGTCGGCTCCGGCGAGCCGGCCCAGCGACAGGTCCGTGGGATCCGCTTCCTGCTCGCGCCACACGAGCAGGTGGCGCAGCCGGTCGAACTCGGGCGCGAGCGCCTCGGCGCGGGCGGCGGGTTCGGTGTCCTTGAAGCGGGGCACCGTCATGAAGGCGCTGGCGCCGGACTTGCCCAGGATGTAGCGCAGCTCGTGCTCGCGGAACTGCATCGCCACCGGGCAGAAGACGAGCCCCAGGCGCGCGCAGGCGAGGAACGTTACCACGCCCTCCACCGTATTCGGCAGCTGGGTGGCCAGCACGTCGTCCTTGCGCAGGCCCAGGGCCAGCAGCCGGCTGGCCAGCCCGTCCACCAGTCGATCGAGCTCGGCGAAGGTATAGCGTTGCGGCGGCGTGCCGGTCAGCTCTTCCTTGTTCGGCGGATCCACCACCGCCTCGTCGCCGCCGGCGGCCTCGACGGCTGCACGGAAGACGTCGTCGACGGTGGTCTCGTCCCACCATCCCCGCCGCTGATACTCGGCAATCCTCTCCGGTGAACTCTGGATCATCTGCGTCCGGCCTCTCTCAAATCGGTATCTGGAATCCCGGTCAAGTATAGAGTCATGTTATGCAAGCGACCATAGCCGGCGGAAGTCGCCCGGCGGTCCGCCATGCGACCCGCCATACGACCGGGGTCACTTGCATTATTCGACCCGGTCGGTGAGGATCGGTTCATCCGGGGGAAGCGCCGAGGACGCCGCGCCGATGACCGATTTCCGCAACGCCCCCTTCCGTGAGGTCGCCTTCCCGCCGGCCCGCATGGCGGTGGAGGAGCGCGCCGACGGCACGCTGATCGTCACGCCGGAGACGGTTCTGGCGCCCTATGTCCCCAACCTGCTGCTGGAGCTGGAACGCCAGGCCGAAGAGCGCCCGGGCCAGCCCTATCTCGTGGAACGGGAGGGCGGCGATGGCGACTGGGTTCCCCATACCTACTGGGAGACTCGTCGGGACGCCCATGCGGTCGCCCAGTGGCTGCTGGACAACCACGTACCGCCGGACCGCTCGGTGCTGATCCTGTCCGGCAACTCCATCCGCCACGCGATATTCAAGTACGGCGCCATGGCGGTCGGCGTGCCGGTGTGCCCGGTGAGCGTCAACTATGCGCTCATGGGCGGAGTCGGCGGCGATTACGGCCGGCTGAAGCACGTGCTGGAGCTGGTGCGGCCGGCGGTGGTGTTCGCCGAGCAGACCGCGCGCTACAAAACGGCGCTGGAGGCCGTGGACTTCGGCGACGCCATCGTGGTCACCGAGGAGCCGGAGCTGCTCGAGCGTCCGGCGGTCGCCATATCGGAGGTGCTGGCACTGCGGGCAGGGCCAGAAGTGCTCGCCTCGATCGGGGAGCTGGAACCCGATGCGCCAGCCGTCTACATGCTGACCTCCGGCTCGACCAGCCTGCCGAAGGCCGTCATCCAGACCCAGCGCATGATCATGGCGAACCTGGCCCAGGGGCGCCAGGTGC
>CAZRSA010000229.1:0-3354 GCA_964602525.1 uncultured Woeseiaceae bacterium | reverse complement strand
GAATGCGCCTCGAACAGCGCGCTTTCGCGGAAGTCGAGCAGCGTCACGCCATCGACCTCCATAAGCGTCGTCACCTCGGCCCCGCCCGCCAGCATCTCGACCGCATCGGCCATCCAGGGCGCCAGATCCTCGCCGACCCAGAAGACCAGCTCCGCATCCTGCAGCGCTTGGGCCTCGGAGGGGCGCAGGCTGTATTCGTGGGGCGACGCACCGGGCTGCACGATCAGGCCCGGCTCGCCCACGCCGTCCATCACGCGCGCCACCAGCGAATGCACCGGCGCGATATCGACGGCGACCTGCGGCGCATCGGCCATGGCGGTGCCGGCCATCAGCGTTGCCGTCAGCGACAGCGGAAAGAGATTTCTGGACATCTTGGCCTCCTTGTGACTATATAACGTTACATGTCGGATATCCCAAACGAGATCACATGACAAGTGGAGCAACCGCACATTCCGGCCGGCTGGACCACGAGCTTGTCGGGTTCGGCGCACACGATCACCACCGCTGCGTCGAGACCGGCCTCGCGGCGGCCGAGGCCCAGTGCGCGGCTGAAGGGCTGCGCTTCACGCCCGTGCGCCGCGCAGCGCTCGAGATCCTTCTCGGTGAACACCGGGCCATGGGGGCCTATGAGCTGCTCGACAGGTTGCACGCGGCCGGTTTCGGCGCGCAGCCACCGGTCGCCTACCGCGCGCTCGATTTCCTGGTGGCGAACGGCTTCGTGCACAAGATCGAACGTCTCAACGCGTTCATAGCCTGCGCCCATCCCGGCACCAACCATTCGCCGGCCTTCCTGATCTGCCGCCTGTGCGAGGCCGTGGCCGAGGCGCGATCCGCACCCGCCCGCGGGAGCCTCGGAGACGCCGCCCGGGCCACCGGCTTCAGGATCGAACGCACGGTGGTCGAGGCGCTCGGCGTCTGCCCTGCCTGTGCCGAAAATGCCGACCGAAAGACATCCGCATGAGCCTCATCGACGTCGACGATCTGAGCGTGAACTACGGCGCCACACGGGTCCTGCGCGATGTGTCGCTCCATGTGGAGCAGGGCGAGATCGTCACCATCGTCGGGCCGAACGGGTCCGGCAAGACGACGCTCCTTCGTGCCATCCTGGGGGCGGTGACGCCGGCATCGGGCGGGATCGCCCGGGCCCCCGGCCTCGTCATCGGCTATCTGCCGCAGCGGCTGCATATCGACCCGACGCTGCCGATGACGGTGGAGCGGTTTCTGCGCCTTCCGCGCGGCGCGACTGGACAAGAGATCGCCACGGCCCTCGCCCGGTCGAGCGTGAGCGACCTCGCGCGGCAGCAGATGTCGGAGCTCTCGGGCGGGCAGCTGCAGCGCGTGCTTCTCGCTCGCGCCCTTGTGGCAAAACCGGACCTCCTTCTTCTGGATGAACCGACCGCCGGGCTCGACCAGCCGGGATCGGCCGCCTTCTACGCCCTGATCGACGCGGTGCGGCGCGAGACGGGCTGTGCCGTCCTGATGATCAGCCACGAGCTTCATGTCGTGATGGCAGCCTCGGATCGGGTCGTCTGCCTCAACGGGCATGTCTGCTGCCAGGGCACGCCGGAGCACGTGTCCTCCGCGCCGGAATACCGCGCGCTCTTCGGAACCGGCACCCAAGGTGCGTTGGCGCTTTACCGGCACGAGCACGACCATAGCCATGACCACGCGCATGGCGCGACCCACGGGCACGGGACCACGGAGGCGGCCGAGTGATGCTGGACGATTTCATGACGCGCGCCACGCTCGCGGGCATCGGCGTCGCCGTCGCGGCCGCCCCCCTCGGCAGCTTCGTGGTCTGGCGGCGCATGGCCTATTTCGGTGACGCAACGGCCCATGCCGCGATCCTCGGCGTGGCGCTGTCGCTGGCGCTTCAGGTGTCGATCTTCGCGGGTGCCGTCGCGGTGGCGCTCGCCATGGCGCTGACGGTCTCGGCGCTCAGCGGGCGCGGCTACGCGATGGACACGCTGCTGGGCGTGCTGGCCCATGCCGCGCTCGCCTTTGGCCTGGTCGCGGTGTCGTTCCTGTCGGGGATCCGCATCGACCTGATGGCCTATCTCTTCGGCGACATCCTGGCCGTGTCGCGCGCGGATCTCGCCGTCATCTGGGGCGGCGCATCGCTGGTCGCCGGCCTCATCGCCTGGCGATGGTCGGCGCTCCTCACGGCGACCCTCAACGAGGAATTGGCCTTCGCCAGCGGCTTCGACCCGAGGCGCGAGCAGCTGGTGCTGACCCTGTCGCTCGCAGTCACCGTGGCGGTGGCGATCAAGGTCGTGGGCGTCCTGCTGATCGCAGCCATGCTGATCATCCCCGCAGCCGCGGCCCGCCCGCTGTCCCGGACACCCGAGGGCATGGCGCTGATCGCGGCGGGGATCGGCGCGGCCTCTGCCGTGATCGGCCTGCGCGCTGCCTACGTCTTCGATACGCCGGCCGGCCCCTCGATCGTCTGCGTCGCAGCGCTGTGCTTCGCCGCAACAAGCCTGCTTCGGGCGGTCCGATCCATTGTCGGAGCAAGGTAAAACCACACCGCTGGCAGTGATGCGCTCGTGCCTGCTGTCGTTCCACAGAATGACCGGTACTTAGCCCCGATCACGAAATTCGCACAACCCGTCCGCGCGTGCGCTCCTGCCCGCCGCATGCGGTCTCACCACCACATGTCGCCGCCCCGTCACCGCCGGCGTGACGATCTCCGCCACGGTCACGGAGACGTCGGTGTGCTGCTCCTGCAGGACGGCGCCGACCCGCCGGGCCACCAGCCGCTGGGGCATGGCGTTGATTTCCGCGCCGTCGACCAAGACACGCCCGGTTTACGGCCTGTGATAGCGGCAGACGAGCCGCAGCAAGGTCGACTTGCCCGCCCCGTTCGGGCCGAAGACGGCCGTCAGGCTGTCCTCGGCAATCTCGGCCTCGAGGTGATGGACCACCGGGTGCCGATCGTAGCCCAGCGTCAGATTGCGGAAGGTGAGCGCTGCGGTCATGGCGCCCCCGGGCTGGACGTGGCCCAGAAAAAGCCGAGCCACAGCAGCGTCACGATCACTGCTGCGCCGGACAGCCGCGGACCGGCGCCAAGCAGGAGCAGGCGGAGGCTGGGTCGCCACGACGTCATGCCGGCACCTGTCCCGCGCCGCAGGACGCGCAAAGCCCATGGATCTCGATCACATGCCGCGCGGGCCGGAAGCCGGACTTGCCCGCCACGCTGGAAAGCTCGTCGAGCAGGTCGGGGGCGACGCTCTCCTCCACCGTCCCGCAATCGTCGCAGATCGACAGGATCGAGGCCTGCATGTGACGCTCACACTGGCAGGCGATAAAGGCGTTCATCGATTCGAGCCGGTGCACGCGCCCGCGCTCCGTCAG
>CAZRSA010000228.1:0-3366 GCA_964602525.1 uncultured Woeseiaceae bacterium | reverse complement strand
CGGCGGCAGTGATGCCAGTGCAGGAGCTGCTCCAGCAGGAAGAAGCTGATGAACCCGGCGAGCGTGGCCAGCAGCACACTGTCCACGGAACCCGCCCGTTCGAGGCCGGCCGGCAGCATGTGGAAGAACGCACCACCGATGAGCGAGCCCGCGGCCAGTGCCACAAGGGGCAGCAGCAGCCGCTGCAGGGTGTCCTCCGGGAAGAGGAGCGTCAGCGAGCCGACGAGCGCTATCAGGCTCATCAGGATGCCGCTGCCCAGGATCCAGTAGAAGGCGCTCACGTGGGCATGTTACCGCCTGCCCGGGCAGACGCCTAAGCCCTTCAGCTGCGCCGGGGTTCCGGCAGCGGGTCGGCGTCCAGCCGGCGCTCCAGCCGCTGGCGCTCCCGCTGCCGGTCCCCGCCGGCCACCAGCCAGAGCCAGTGCAGGATGTCGTGGGCGCGGATGAGCGCCGCCAGCCGTCGCCGCCGGCGGGGCGAGACCCGTCCCGACCAGTCCCGCAGCAGATGCAGCGCCGCGGCGGCGCCGAGATCGTGATACGCAATCACGGCCGCCAAGTCGAACACGGGATCGCCCGCGACCGCAAACTCCCAGTCCACCAGCCGCAGGCCGGCAGCGGTACGGATGAGATTGCCGGCCACCGGGTCCATGTGACAGAGGCGGCGCTCCGCCGGCGGGACCGCCGGCAGTGCGGCGAGTTCGGCCACCAGTTCCGCGCCGCGACGGCGCAGGGAGGGGTTGCGGATGGCGCCCAGGTAGACCTCGCCCGCCTCGGCCGGGGTGTAGCAGCCGCCCGGGTCCGGCAGCGCGTGCACCCGGCGCAGCAGGGCCGCGATTTCGGTGAGCGTATCGGGCTTGCCGATCTCCGCCGGCGTCAGCGGCTGGCCGTCGAGCCAGCGCGTGACCAGTATCCCGGCCTCCGGGTCGGCATGGAGCACCTCGGGGCCGAGCCCTGCCGAGGCGGCCGCCCGCAGCACGGCCAGCTCGCGCTCCCGGTCGACGACCGGCGCCGGCACGCGGCCCCGGTCCCGCCGCAGCACGAAGGCCTCGCCGTCGGCCCGCACCAGCCAGCTCTCGTTCGAGCGTCCGCCGGCCAGCGGCTGGCAGTCGAGAGAGCGCGCTCCCCGCCACGGCGGCACCCTTTGCAGGAGGCCTTCAGGCGGCAGCCAGCGCGTCCCGGGTTCTCGCATAGTCTTTTCTCCAGGCCAGGAAACCGATGGGGATGAGCACCAGGTAAAAGCAGAACAGCAGCGCGGTGAGGGGCAGCCCGCGGGACAGGTACAGGTACACCGAGAGGGCGTCGATCACAAACCAGTACAGCCAGTTCTCCAGCACCTTGCGCGCCACCAGGAACGTGGCCCACACCGCGGACCAGGTGGTCAGCGAATCCAGGTAAGGGAAGGCCGCGCCCGTGTTCGCCGCCAGCCAGGCGCCGCTGGCGGCAGTGAGCACGGCGATGACGGCGAGCGCCGCTGCGTGCCACCCCGCGGGCCATACGGTCACGGGCAGCCCGGCATGGCGGGCGCCGCCGTAGCGCCACTCGTACCAGCCGTAGACGGCCATCACCAGGTAGAACACGTTCAGCGCCGATTCCATGAACAGCGCCGCACCATGGAACAGCCAGATATACAGCGCGGTGCTGCCGAGGGCGCAGGCCCAGCACCAGATGTTCTGCCGCACGGCGAGCACCAGGTAGCCCACCGCCAGGGCGACGGCGAGCGCCTCCGGTACCGACATCGAGGCCGCCTGGGCGGCGAGCCTCTCCGCGAATCCGCTCACGTCCCGGCGTCCGCCCCGCCCGCGTTCAGCACCTTCAGCACGAACACCGCCCTGCCCTCGCGCTCGAAGGTCTCCCCCACCTCCGCCTTCAGCGCGTCCCACACCGCCTCGAAGTCGCCGCCGATGCGGGTGCTCACGGGATTGGTGTGCACGGTGAGTTCCGGCCGGGCGTTCAGCCGGGCGATGAAGTCGTCGATGGCCGGGATGAACTCGTCGGCCAGCGGATAGAGGCTGACGTCGACGGTGATTCGGACAATAGTCTGCATGCTCAGAATCCGTATTCCAGGGTGAAGCCGACCTGGCGCGGGTCGCCGAGGCGCACGTAACGCTCGTTCGGGAAGTCCGGCGGCTCGTTGCCGAAGAAGAAGCCGCGCACCGCGTAACGCTCGTCGAAGAGATTGCGGCCCCACAGGCTGGCTGTCCAGCCGCCTTTCGCATAGCCGAGGCGCAGATTCACGAGCTGATACGGGTCGGACTTCCGGTCGTGGCTGTCGGAGAAATAGAACTCGTCCTTGCCCGTCACGTCCGCCCGGGCGAACCAGCCCGCCGGGTGCTCCCAGCTCGCGCCGAGCGCGAAGGAGTAGCTCGGCGCATGCGCCTGCTCCCGGCCGGAGAGGTCCAGACCGTCCGGCGTGGCGTACTCGTCGAACTCCACCCGCATCAGGCCCAGTCGGGCCCAGAGCTCCAGGTCGCCGCGGGGCGCCCAGCGCACCTCCCCCTCCAGGCCGATGCTGCGCCCTGTCGCCGCATTGTCGGTGAAGAATATGAACGACGAGGGATCGCCGGGAACCAGTTGCCGGGAAGTGCCGATCTGCTGGTCCTCGCGGCGCGAGGCGAACACCGTCAGGCCGGACTCCAGCACGCCGGGCTGCCACTCGGAACGGATGCCGGCCTCCAGGTTCCACAGCGACTCGGCCTCGAAGTAGCGCTCGTCCTCGCCGGGCACGCTGCCCAGGTTGAAGCCGCCCGCCTTGTAGCCGCGGGACAGGCTCGCGTAGGTGCCGTGCCGGTCGCCGAGCGCGTAGCGCCAGCTCAGCTGCCCGCCGAGCATGGTCTCGCTGTCGGTGAGGTCGTTGCGCGGCGTGCCGTCCAGCGTATCCACGTAATCGGCATCGCGATGCTCGATGCGCAGGCCCAGCGAGACCTCGTGGCGCTCGGCCGGCGTCCAGTCCAACTGGCCGAAGGCGGCCGTGCTGAGCGCCTCGTAGTCGGAGCGCAGGTCCTTCTCCAGCGGGAACGCGCCGAAGGCGGGATCGACGTACAGGCCCGTGCTGTCCTCCCGGTTGCCTTCCGAGAGACGCAGGGCGTAGAGCCCGGCGAGCCAGGAGACGGCGCCGTCGGCGAAGCCGCCGTCGGGACCGGAGACCAGGCGAAACTCCTGGCTAACCGTCTCCCGGTCACGCAGGAAGCGGGTGACGAAATCGTAGGTGTACGGCGCCCAGAAGTCCGGGTTGCCCCAGTCGGCATCGAAGCTGAAGGTGATGTCGGAACGCGCCGCCGAGGTGATGCTGGTGAGACTGGCCGTGTCGCCGAAGTCCCTGCGCACCTTCAGCGCCCCGCCGCGGCTGCGCTGGGCGTCGCGGCCCGG
>CAZRSA010000227.1:0-3377 GCA_964602525.1 uncultured Woeseiaceae bacterium | reverse complement strand
GGTACCGGCCGGAGCCGTTCGAGGTGCCGGTGGGGCTGAAGCCGTTGATCGAGGGCGCCGTTCCGCCGGCGCCGGAGCAGGTGCCGGTGGTGATCCGGGCGGACCTGGACGGCGACGGGTCGAACGAGTACGTGTTACTGCTGGTCGCGGAGCAGAGGCCCATGCTCGCGCAGTTCTTCTATCGCGCCGGCAACGATGAGGGCGCCGGGCCATGGCGGCGCGGCCACATGAGCTTCAGTGTCGATGCGGAGGACGGGTTCGACCGCGAGGGTGTGCTCGAGGGGGACGTCAGCCTGACGGCGCCTCGTTACCGGAATCTCAGGATCGGCGGGGTGGAGTTGCAGGCGGTGCGTTAGGCGTCTGGTGCCTCGTCATCCCCGTCGTCCCCGGCCTGCGCTCTCACGTGTTCCTCGTGCCGCTGCACGATCCGCGGCCACAGTTCGCGCACCTCGGGCACCTCGAGGCGGAACTGCCGTGACAGCGTTTCCACGAGTTCGTCGGCGCTGTCGATCAGACGTTCCTTCTCGCCATCCGGCCCGATCTCGCTGAGCACGCGGCCGCGCAGCGTGCGGTGGGCGTCGGGCAGGCGGATCTGGGCGACGAGGCTTCTGACGAAGCCGGAGGTCGGGTCGCTCTGGAGGTAGTTGCAGCGCCGAGCCAGGGCGCCTTCGTCGCCGGGAACGGGCTGGAAGTCGAAGCTGAATTCGCGGTCGCCGGCATTTTCGTGGAACTGCCAGTAGCCGTCGTCCAGGCGGCGGAGTCCCAGGCGGAAGGGCGGCTGGGAATGGGTGGCCTCGGCGAGTTCGACGGGTTCGACGAGGCTGCCGCCGAAGCCCACGTCGGCGAGGAAGCGGCGGCCGGGGGCGTCTTCGGTTTCGACGAGCAGGGCGAGGTGGTTGGCGTCGGAGATGTCCTCGCGGCCCGCGCGCATGACGGCGCCGGCCACCCGGGTGACGCCGAACCCGATCTCCGCGAGCACCGCGCCGAACAGGCCGTTCTGCTCGTAGCACCAGCCGCCGCGGCGGCGGTGCACGATCTTGTGGAAGGCGGCGTCGGGGTCGAGGGTGAGGCGGCGGCCGAGCTGGATGTCCAGGTTCTCGAAGGGGACGGCGAGGGCGTGGCGGCGGAGCAGAGCTCGCAGGGTGGCGAGGGTCGGGCTCACGGGGTCCGCGTGGCCGATGCGGTCGAGGTAGGGCTGCAGGTGCATGGGACTACGCTGGGTTCGCACTCGTCGGGACTGCCGAATGCCGAACATTACATCAGGTTAGTATTGGAGGCCGATGCGGCGTGAGGGGAGGCGGGGCATGAGCGTCAGCAGGGCGGCGACGGTGCTCGGTACGGTTCAGTTCGGTATCGCGGTGTTCGGGGTGTTCGGCCTGGTCGCCTGCGTCCTGCTCGGGGTGAGCATCGCCGGCGATTGCATGGGGCTGGGATGCGTGGGGGCCGTGATCGCCTACGGTGCCGCGGCGCTGTGTTTCTGCCTGGCGCTGCTGGGTTTGCCGGCGTGGGCGTGGCTCACGGGTAGGCGCTGGGCGAAGTTGGCGAACGTGCTCGCGCTCGTGCCGCTGGTGGCGATGACCGCGGTGGTGGTGCTGGTGCTGATGGACGCGCGCTACAAGCCGCCGCCGGGAAGCGCCGGGGCGCCGGGGAGCGCCGGGGCGCCACCGACGACGGAGCCGGCAGAGCCGGTGGAAGAGGGACGTTAGCAACCTCTGTTTGTCGGCGATTCCCCCATAAAACCAGGGGTCTGCCAAGGCGTAACTGGATATAATCACAGTACTGGATGCATCCACGGAGGGACCTGTGATGCGGACTGTGACTGCAGCGGTTTCGTCGGAGCGGCCGGACCCCACGGCGCCCGACGCCGACGACGGGTTAGGGGACGATGCCGTCGCCGCGGGTGGCCGCCACCCGGAGTACGCCGCCGGCGAGAAGCTCGGCGCCGAGATCACTGCCCTTTGCGGCCACATCTTCGCGAAGACGTATCGGCTGCTGGCGCTGATTCGCGAGTTCGACGAGAAGGGCTACTGGGAGCTGCCGGGCCTGTGCTCCACCGCCCACTGGCTGAACTGGCAGTGCGGCATCGGCATGAACGCGGCCCGGGAGAAGGTCCGCGTGGCCCGCGCGCTGGCCGATCTGCCGAAGATCTCCGAGGCCTTCCGCAAGGGCGAGGTCTCGTACTCGAAGGTCCGCGCCATGACCCGCGTCGCTAACCCCGATAACGAGGACTATCTCCTCGGCATCGCCCGCCACGGCACGGCGTACCACGTGGAGGGTATCGTCGCGAAATATCGCCGTGCCAAACGGTTGCAGCACGCCGAAAGCGCCAACTTCCAGTACGAGATGCGCACCGTCGACCACTACTACGACGACGACGGCGCCCTGGTGCTCAAGGCCCGCCTTCCGGCCGAGGTCGGCGCGCTGGTCATGAAGGCGCTGGACCAGGCGATGGACCGCGAATTTCATGCGGGCGAGGATGTGCATGCAGGAGGGCCTGCAGGCCCGGTTCCCTCATCCCCGACCGACGTTTCCGCTGAAACACCGGAACCCGACTCCGAACCCGCCCGCTACACCTATGGCCAGCGCCGCGCCGACGCCCTCGCCGAACTGGCCGAGACCTATCTCGCCCACGGCGCCACTGATTCCTCATCCGCCGACCGCTACCAGGTGGTGGTGCACGTGTCTGAATCGGCCCTGAAGGGCCTCCCGGATGGTAATCACACCCCGACCACTTCCCATATAGAAAACGCCCACCACGTTTCCGCGGAAACGTCCCGGCGCCTGGCCTGCGACTGCTCCGTACTCGGCCTGGTCGAGAACGCCGACGGCGAACCCCTCTCCATCGGCCGCAAATCCCGCTCCATCCCGCCGGCCATCCGCCGTGCGCTGCGCACCCGCGACAAGGGCTGCCGCTTCCCCGGCTGTACGCGCACGGCGTACCTCGACGGCCACCATATCCACCACTGGTCCGACGGCGGCGAGACCAGCCTCGACAATCTCGTATTGCTATGCCGCCATCACCACCGCCTGGTCCACGAAGGCGGTTTCAGCTGCGTAAAGACCGACGGCGGCGAGGTCCTCTTCCGCGATGCCCGCCGAAACCCCATCGACCGCTACGCCCGACTCACCCCGGAGGACGAGCGCCGCGCCTTCGATCTGTGGCTCGAGCGCGAGATGCGCGATCTCGGCATCACCTCACAGACGTGCGTCACGCGGTGGGAAGGGGAGCGCATGGACTGGGATCTGGGGGTGGGGCATCTGTTTCCGCGGGAGGCGGTCCCTAACTGGCTCGCCCCGAAGCTCGAGCTGGACTGGCGCTAGCCGACTAGGGCCTGTTAACACTACCGAAGTGCTTCGATGATGAGTGCGAAATGAAT